>NZ_CALPCF010000001.1:0-399377 GCF_943192965.1 Senimuribacter intestinalis | reverse complement strand
CATAGCTTTTTACATCCTCCACTCTTGCGTACCTGACATTTACTTAGGCAAACTGGAATTCACCTTGGCAATTGACCAAATTGTCTCGTTTTGACCTATTGCCATTTATGTATAGTATATATTTGAAAATATTGTATTGCAAAAAAATAATCACAAGGATATAATGAAATAGGAGTTAGCTTTGCGAAAAGGAAATCCAAAGTCTCTCCAGATTATAATTAAAAACAAAATATAAAGAAACCATTTTGTGTTCTTCCTTGTGCGTACCACAGGGGAGCTAAGAGGGAAGCAAGTGAGAGCCTTGCGCGGACCCGCCACTGTAATTGGATTGTTTTTACCACTGGTGAAGAGCCACCCACTGGGGAGACCTGGGAAGGGAAAGAAAAACGATAATCCATGAGCCAGGAGACCTGCATGAGATGAGGATCCCGCGGCGAGGTAACCGTAAGAATCCAGAGTTTAGATACAGTAAATGCGGACTGTAGGCAAAGAGCCTGCAGTTTTTTTGTGGGCAGAAATGTAGAAAGGAAGAACACATGAAGAAAAACGAAACAGTAAAGAAATTTTCTGCCATTCTTCTAAGTATCGTCATGGTACTTTGCATGATGCCGTCTATGGCATTTGCTGCGGAAGCAGATGTGCAGACAGGAAATGTACAGATTACTGTGCCGGCGGATGCAAAAGTATTTGTCGGCACGAAGGAAAAACACTTCAAGCCGTTTATAGAGCAGGAGACTATTGGTGAAGTGCCGGCTGCGGAAGGGCTGAAGACGGTATCCTATAATCTGCCGGCAAACAAGGATTACAATTTCAGAATCAGTGGGAAAGGCTATGTGACTTATACCGGAAAATTCAAGTCACCGGCAGCGTCCAAAGATCCGTATATCTTAAATGTTTCTGAAAGCGATTTGAAGCCGGAAGGAAAAAACGCTAAAACCGTCGATAAAGCTTCAACTTCAAATAAGAATTACAACATGGCAGACATTTATCTGAACATCAATCCCGCAGGCTATCTGAAGTTGAAGAAAAACGATGAATACCAGATTGTATCTCTGAGAAACTGGGAGGCAGTAGACACCCTTACAAATAATTACTTTATTGAGCCGGACTATCACTATGAGGCTGTCAACTTTGACGGAACACCAAGTGATGTGGTATCCGTATCAGAAAGTGGAAAAGTGACTGCGCAGAAGGAAGGTACTGCAGTGGTACTTGTAACCTATGACGCTTTTAATAATATTTCTGCGGTTGGCGGTCCGTTCTTTGGTGCAATCTGGCCGGAAAATACAGGTGTGTTTGTAGTATCTGTAGGATCATCTGATAGTACGGTCAGTGTCAACGCTAAGGTAAATACCGAGACGAACGCAACCGTCAGCAATGGAAAACTCGCAGGGGATGACTTGGATGCGGAGCTGGATATCATTTACTATCTGACAGAGATGACTGATGCTGCCGGGGAAAAAACAGTTTATGATGATGCCCATGGAAGCTATACATTTACACCGACAGGTGAAGTTGCTTCTGTAGAGGTGGCAAATCCTAATTATGCTGGCGGAAAGCTGAACTATGGTGGGTTTGTGCCAGCTGAAAGAAATGCAGACGGCAGTTATACTGTAAAGTTGGTCGAAGGCAGAAATATTGTGAAGGTCAGCGACGGAACTGCCTGTGATTATCAGGTGGTTTCTGCGAAAGGTGTCAAAGCAGCGGTTACCAACAAGACTACGCCGGGCAAGGCGTTAGTGGCAGGCGACCAGTTTGCAATCAGTTTCGATACATTGTATCATCCTGTCAATAAGCTAGCGGGAATTTATAATATGTCAGCAGCGGTAATCTATCAGACGGTAGAAGGAATGGAAGGTAAAACCGTTGGAGGAACCGCAGCACAGTACAATTTTGCAGCTAATGCCAAAGCGCAGACTATGGAAAATCAGGTTAGCATTACAAAGACTATGTTCTTTGGCAGCACTAACTATAGCCTGAAAAAGGGTGATGCAGCAGCTATTCCGGCGGATTATACAAAAGACACACTGACTGTATCCCAAGGGGGTCTTTTCACTTTTGGATTTGGAAGCAGTTACGGCGCACACAGAGAAATTACCTATGAAGTAGGCGCTTCTCCAAACTTTACCGCAGTCAGTCAGACAGCATATTTTGGAATTTTGCCGGATATTACCTTGCAGGTCGAAAAAGCTGACGCTGCCGGCGACATCGAAATCGTTGAAGTGGTTACGCAGCCGAAAAAAACAGCATACTTTGAGGGCGAGTCCTTTGATGGGGAAGGTATGAGTCTGAAAGTCACTTATGCAGACGGCACAGAGAGAACTGTAACAGGCGGTTACAGCGTGACGCCTTCTGTTATGGAGAAGGATACACAGAAAGTAATGGTCAGCCTGGGAGGAAAAATCGCAGAAGTACCGGTAACTGTAACACCTTTGGAAGTGACAAAGATTGAAATTACAAAAGCGCCTTCAAAGACGGCGTATATCGCAGGAGAATATTTTAACCCGTCTGGTATGGTTGTAAGTGCAGTATATAACAGTGGAAAGAAAGAAGAAATTACAGACTATACTTATGAAGCTGCACCTCTTACAAAAGATGTAACCGGTGTGACAATTTCTTATCAGGAAAAGACTGTGGAACAGCAGATTACTGTAGCTGAACAGCAAATTTCTGCGCCTGAGGATAACAAGATAAAAGTCACCTTTACTCTGCTCGGTGATGAGAAGCACGGCGAGGACGGCGTTTCACATACTTATAAAAAGGGTACAATCGACCGGGAATGGATTTCTGCTCTGGAAGTGACTGTGGATAAGGACGCAACGGTTCTGGATGTGATTGAAAAAGCCTTGAGTATCAAGGGAATGGGATTTTCCAACAGCACAGGCAACTACATCAGTGCCATCAACGGTCTTGCCGAGTTTGACAACGGACCGAACTCTGGCTGGATGTATACGGTTAATGGTGTATATGTAAAAAACGGTGTTGCAGAGCAGGTCATCAAAGACGGCGATGTAATCCTATTCCATTATACAGATGACTATACAAAGGAAAGGGCTTCCGCAGGATGGATTGAGCCGCCTGCAGATGATGAGCCGGGAACGGATATTGACGATCCGAACACGCCGCTTTCTCCAGGCCCTGAAGCAGTAAAGGGAAAGGTTGGTGCGATGAAACTAACCGCTCGCTCAGAAAGAACCAGCAAGAAGAATGTGAAAGTCACTGTAAAAGCAGATAAGGCTACGGAGACAGCTGTTAAAGAACTGGAAGAGATGGGCTATACTGTAAAATACAGATATTACCGTTCTACAAAGAAAGCGTCCGGCTATAAGGCAGCGTTAACAAAGAAAGCAAAAACTTATACCAATACTACCGGAAAGAAAGGGCAGATGTACTACTACAAAGTCCAGCTCAGAGTCTATGATAAAGATGGGAAGCTGGTTGCAAAGACAGCGCTGAAACAGTGCAGATACGCAAACAGACTTTGGACAAAGAAATAGCTGAGATGAAGAGGATGTCTCAAATAAAATGAGACATCCTCTTTGCGTATGCACCATTTAAGGCAAAGTTGATTTTGAGACAGACCTGGCTCTTTTCTAATACCATCTTACTATAGGCAGATCGTTGTTTACGCCTTTAGACATAAGAATTTGGTGAAGATCAGTGATTCCGTTGTGAAATGTGGCTGCACAGGAGGACAGATACATCTCCCACATGCGGACGAACCGTTCTCCGAACATCTTCTGAACTTCTTCTATATGGTCGCGAAAATTCTTTTCCCAGCATAACAGAGTGCGGTTGTAGTGATTGCGCAGATTTTCTATATCCAGTGTATGAAAATCATCTTCCGCCATACAGGTCAGCATTTCTCGGAGACTTGGCACGACACCGCCGGGAAAGATGTATTTTTTTATCCACGGATCGCCAGGAAATTCTTTCAGCGCACTGATAAAGTGAAGCAGAAATAATCCGCCTGGTTTCAGCACATGTGCGGCACAATCGATAAACTGTTGATAATTACCGCGTCCCACGTGTTCTACCATACCGACGCTGACAATGCGGTCAAACTGCAGATTGGACTTCTCAAGATCCCGATAGTCCATCAGTCTGACATCCAGCAGGTCCGAAAGTCCTTCTGCCTCAATTCGCCGCTTAAATTCGTCATACTGTTCCTGACTGAGTGTAATCCCCATGCCGCGTACACCGTATTTCTTTGCCGCCCTGATCAAAAGAAATCCCCAGCCGCAGCCGATATCCAGAAGTCGCATGCCTTCCTTCAGGCATAGTTTTTCCAGAATGTAATCGACTTTGTTGACCTGTGCCTGATAGAGACTGTCGTTAGCGCATCGAAAATAGCCGCAGGAATAACTCATCGTTTCGTCAAGCCATAATTTATAAAAATCATTGCCGATATCGTAATGACTTTTGACCTCTTTTTCCTGATTCTTTTTTGATCTGGATGGGAAGATTAGCTTTTTCAGCGCATTGTGATCGGTGGAAAACTTTCCGATTTGTCCAAGGAAAAGATCAAGCGCTTCATAAAGACTGCCCTCAACTTCCAGATTGCCGTCCATGTATGCTTCACCTAGTGCCAAAGAAGTACTGGTGGACAGATCGCCTAATGGAATCATTTTATGGAATTTAACAGCAAAGGCAGGAATCCCATCTCCAATCTGATACTCTTTTTTTCCCATTTTTATGGTGAAAGGACAAGCATCAAACTTCTTTAAAAACTGTATCATAACATTTTCTTTCAGCATTTTATACCTCCTGATGTGTTTCGCTTATAACAGTATTCCACCTGATTTTAGGGATTATAACATATTTTAGAAAATAGCAGGTGGTTTGCAGGGGGCACGGCAAGGTCGCTATCGCCGCAATGATTTAACTTAAAACAGGTGTTTTTAGAAAAAAGTGTATAAGAAGGAGGTGGGATTCTTAACCGAAAATCAAAAAATGCTAAAAAAATGTATAAACATATTTAGACGATTGAATTAGCAGTTGTTCTTGCGAGGATTTATTCTTGCTATATTACTGAAATCTTGCGTTTTTTGTAAGAATTTTATAAAACTATTCCACATCTTGCATAAATTGCAAGGCATATAAAATGGCAAGGCGAATCTTTTATACACTTTTTTAAAAAAATGGCAATTTAGGTTAAATCGCTCTTTTGCTGCGTCTGTAGGTAAGATAAAATTGAATGTTGCGTCGAAAAATGGTAAACTATGAATAAATAGTAAGATACCGAAATGAAGCACATTGGATTGGAGGAACTAAGATGGAAGTATTAGGGCTGATTGTGGATTATGTGGGTATCGTGCTGAGAATTATATGAGGAGAGAAAATATCAATTCCTCTTATAGGCGTTAGTAAAGATTTACCCAGCAGTATTACAGGAATTAACAAACATAGGCGCAATGACTAATTCTCCTAAAATGCAATAAAAAGAGCGAGTCGTCTGGTAACTAGAGGGACTCGCTCTTTTAATGTAATTACACAACCATCTGCACAAAATTGATGAATAGTTTTGCACCGTAGAATACGATGATTGCGCCGCAGATGATATTGATAATGCGAAGCACTTTGTCGTTGAATTTGGCGCTGAACAGAGCTAAGATTGTAGAGATGCCGAAAAACCACACAAAGGATGATAAATTGACACCCAGAATAAACTCCGCTACATGCTCTTTCGGCAGGGTAGTTCGAAATGCGCCGAGCAGCATGGTGCCGTCGATGATTGCCTGGGGATTGAACCAGGTAACAACGCATGCGCTGGAAATCACCTTCAAAATCGGAATATCGACTTTGGTGGAGGTATCCATACTGTCCTTTGCTCGTAGAAGACCGATTCCAATCCACATGACAATTAGACTGCCTGCGCCGAGGACAATCATCTGCAACCACTCAAAAGCTGACATAATGGCGCCGATGCCGAAAAAGCAGGCTAATGCCAGCGTAACATCAAAAAACGTGACAATTAGAGCAGTCAGATAGACACGGCTCTTTTTTTGTGTCAGTGCAGTGTTGATAACAAAGAGATTCTGTAGACCAATGGGTGCTACATAGGCAAGTCCGATGGTAAATCCTTGTAAAAAAAGTGGCATAAAAAAACTCCTTCTAAGTTAATATCAATAAAATCATACCACAGAAAACTGCCTTTGTAACCCACCAAGACGGGAAAAAAGAGACCAACCAAGTTTCTGTTTGGTTGGTCTTATTTTTCTAACATGGTTGTTTCAGAAAAAACAGGCGGTGTTATAATGATTAAAAACAGGAAAGGATGAGGACATGAAAAATAGCTTTAAAAGCAATTTAGTACTGCTTATGACAGCAGTCATTTGGGGCGGCGGACTTGTAGCACAGAAAGCGGGAGCAGTATTACAACCGTTTACATATAATGGAATTCGCATGTTTATTGGAGGTCTGGCGCTAATACCGGTAATTTATTTACTTAAGGTAGCAGGAAAAGACAAGAGTGCAGGAAGCTCCAGGGAAGTGAAGCGAGATGAGAAAGAAGATAAGAAAAACCTGCTGATTGGAGGCATATGCTGCGGATGTTTTTTATGCTTGGCAACATCACTGCAGCAGTTTGGGTTCTATTTTGAAACAAGTGCTGGGAAGACTGGTTTTATCACTTCTCTGTACATAGTAATCGTTCCGCTGCTTGGGCTTTTTCTTGGCAAGCATGTAAGAACGCTGATATGGGTCAGTATATTGTTAGGGGCATTTGGCTTTTACCTGCTTACTATGGCAGGAAAGAGAGAGGGATTTCGACTCAGTACAGGAGAACTGTATATCCTGCTATGTGTAGTTGCGTTTTCTGTTCACATTTTGGCAGTAGATTGTTTTTCGCCGAAGTGCGATGGAATCAGACTTTCATGTGTGCAGTTTCTTACAAGCGGTGTCATAGGAATCGCCTGTATGCTGATTTTTGAAACGCCGGTGCTTTCAGACATTTTGGATTGCTGGCTTCCGATCCTGTACTGCGGTGTGATTTCTACTGGTGTCGGATACACCGGACAGGTTCTGGGTCAAAAAGATACGGAGCCGGCGGTTGCATCACTGATTTTGAGTTTGGAGGCAGTATTTTCTGTAATATTTGGAGTGCTGATACTGAAAGAGCACCTTACTATCATAGAGGGGATAGGATGTGCTGTTATCTTTGCGGCAGTGGTGATTGCGCAGATTCCGTCCCAAAATAAAAGTATATAGAAAAATGTGCATAGAAGCAGTCTGAAACACAAAATCATTTCATTGATTCGGTAGATAGGTCAAGATATAATTTTTATATCTACGGGTAGTGGGAATACTATAGGAGAAATGATATGCTGGGAGGTGAAAATATTGATGGATTATTATGAACCGCCGTTCACGATGACAGAAGAAATTACCAATTTAGTGATTCAGATTGGCGACTTAGCGGGACAAATTTCCACTGCGAATGGATTATCGAGAAATCCAAAGCTTCGCAGAGAAAACCGAATTCTTTCAATCTATTCATCGCTGGCAATAGAACAGAATACACTGACGATTGAGCAAGTAAGCGATATCATTGCAGGCAAACGAGTACTGGGACCTCCGAAGGACATTCGCGAAGTAAAGAATGCATATGAGGCATACGATTTGCTGACGGAATTGAATCCGTATTCCATAGAAGATTTGCTCAAAGCACATAAAATTATGATGGCTGATTTAGTGGGGGAAGCGGGGCGCTTTCGAAGCAAAGGAGTTGGTGTGTACGCAGGCACTGCACTAATTCATGCAGGTACACCACCTCAATACGTGCCTGAATTAATTGACGAGCTATTCAGCTGGCTAAGAAATTCAGCGTTGCATCCTTTAATAAAATCGTGCATCTTCCATTATGAGTTTGAATTTATTCATCCCTTTGCTGATGGGAATGGGAGAACTGGACGCCTGTGGCATACTTTGATATTAGCAAAGTGGAAAGACTTCTTTTTGTGGTTGCCCATCGAAATGATGATACATGAAAAGCAGGAAGCTTATTATAAAGCGTTAAATGATGCAAATATCAGCGGAGAATCTACAATCTTTGTTTGCTATATGTTAGAAGTCATTCGCGATTTGTTACTGGATTTAGCAGAAGGGAAAAGATTGGTAGATGACAGAGCTACAATAGAAAGACAGATGCTTAAGCTTCTGCAACAGAGGGGATAATATTCAGCAAAAGGATTGGCTGAGCAGCTTAACATTTCTGAACGGCAAGCGCAGCGCATTTTGAAGAAGCTAAAGGATGAAGGTAGTATTACACGTAGTGGTTCCAACAAAAATGGTAGCTGGATTGTGCGCTGATGTCGTAATAAATGTCGTAATAAATATGCGGATTTTCTGCAGAGAGCCTATAAGATAGTGCATGAAATATACTAAAAAAAGAGCGAGTCTTCCGGTTGCCAGAGGGACTCGCTCTTTTTTATGCAATTACATAATCATCTGCTGTTGAATCCTCGTAAGAAAAGTGGCATAGTAATCCTCCAATATTATTTTATTTTTTGATCAGGTATGGTAAAATAATAGCATAGAGTATCATCTTTGTTGTCGACCAAAGAAAAGGAAAGAAACCAACCAAATGATTACACTGGACTGGAAACCTGACAAACAGAATAAAACGCCGATTTACAGACAAATTGTGAAATATATCAGTGATAAAATAGCTGCGGGGGACTGGGTAATCGGCAGTCGTTTGCCCAGCCAAAGAGCTATGGCAAAGGCTTTTGAAGTCAACAGAAGCACTATTGTCAGTGCTATGGAAGAACTGATTTCTTATGGCATATTAGAAAGTGATTTTGGAGGCGGCACGAGAGTTGCCAGCAACACTTGGTCTCTGCGTATGAGCCAGCCTCCGGACTGGAACAAATACATTGCAAGCGGACCTTTTGGTGCCAATCTATCTACCATTCAGACCATCAACAAGATGGAATTTGAACCAGGATATATTCGTATCGGCACAGGCGAATTATCACCAGAGCTGTATCCGGGCAAGCTGATTAGCAAGATTTTTCGCAGAATGCCGGAGCGGATTCCTAATCTGGGCTATTTAGGTACTTTAGGTCTTCCAGAGCTGGGACAGGCGCTTTCTGCATGGCTAAAAGAAAGTCAGGGAATCGATGCTAAAGCATCTAATATTATGATTGCAAGCGGCTCCCTGCAGGCTCTGCAGCTGGTTTCTGTGTGTATGCTGAAGCGGGGAAGCGACGTTTATACAGAAGCGCCGTCTTATTTGAAGTCTCTGCAGATTTTTCAGTCGGCAGGGATGAACCTTCATGGTGTACCGCTGGATGAGGAAGGACTGCAGTACTGGAATATCAAGGATGCTTCTAATGAGTCGCTCCTTTATACGATTCCTACATTCCACAATCCGACAGGCACGGTCATGAGCGAAAAGCGTCGAAAAGAGGTTATGGCATTTTGCCAGAAACAGCCTATGCCGATTTTGGAGGATGACGCATACGGTCAGCTGTGGTTGGACGAAAAGCCGCCAGCTTCTCTCAAATCCAGAGATAAAACCGGCTCTGTCATTTACATGGGAACGATTTCAAAGACCATGGCGCCAGGACTTAGAATCGGATGGGTTGTCGGACCCGAGGCGGTGGTTTATAGACTGGGGGATGTAAAGATGCAGACTGACTACGGCGCCAGCTCCGTTTCCCAGTGGATGATGACGGAACTGATTACAAGCGGCGACTACGACATCTATTTGGAAGAACTTCGAAAGGAGCTCAGAGCGCGCAGAGATAATGCGCTGGCGGCACTGGACAAACATTTCAAGGGTCTGGCAACATGGAAAAAGCCGAAAGGCGGTTTTTATATCTGGCTTCGTTTTGATAAGCGGCTGCCTATGGACAAGATTTTTAACAAGGCGCTGAAAGCCGGAATTCTGCTCAATCCGGGCAATGTATACGACTATGCGGAAAACCACGCAATCAGGCTTTCCTATGCCTATGCGGATCCGGAGGATTTGACCAAAGCGCTGGAAATACTGGCAGCGATTATTGAGAAACATCAGAAGAGGTAACACACATGGCATTTACACATTTACATGTTCATACAGAATACAGCCTGCTGGACGGTGCGGCACGCATTACCGATGTGGTGGCGCGGGCAAAGGAACTGGGCATGGATTCTCTTGCCATCACTGATCACGGCGTCATGTTCGGTGTCATAGATTTTTACAAAGAATGTAAGAAGCAGGGGATCAAACCGGTCGTCGGCTGCGAGGTTTATACGGCGGCAAGGACTATGCACGATAAAGATGCAGATAAGGATAAATATCAGGGTCATCTGGTGCTCCTTGCAAAGACCAACGATGGCTATAAGAACCTGATTAAAATTGTATCTAAAGGCTTCACAGAAGGCTATTACTATAAACCGAGAATCGATAAAGATGTGCTGCGCGCCCACAGCGGCGGCATCATCGCGCTGTCCGCCTGCCTGGCCGGTAAGGTGCAGAGCTGTCTTTTAAACCGGGACTACGAGGGCGCCAAGGCAGAGGCGCTGGCAATGGACGAGATTTTCGGCCACGGCAATTTTTATCTGGAACTGCAGGATCAGGGCCTGGATGAAGAAGCCATGATTAATCCGCAGCTTGTGAAACTATCCAGGGAACTGGATATTCCGCTGGTTGCCACCAACGACGTTCACTACGTGAAGCAGGAGGATGCCGAGGCCCACGATGTGCTCCTTGCCATTCAGACGGCCACTACCATCGACGACGAAAAGCGCATGCGCTTCCCCAATGACCAGTTTTACTTAAAGAGCGAGGATGAGATGCGGAAAATCTTCGCTTACGCCCCGGAAGCCATTGAAAATACCCATAAAATCGCCATGGAATGCGATGTGGAATTCGTCTTTGGCGACTATCATCTGCCGGAGTTTATTCCGCCTGCGGGCAAGACCAACCAGCAGTATCTGCGGGAGCTTTGTCAGAAAGGACTTGCGGAGCGTTACGATGACGTGACACCGGAGATTGCAAGCCGCCTTGATTATGAGCTTTCCGTCATTGAAAATATGGGCTATGTAGAGTACTTCCTTATCGTCTGGGATTTTATCAATTTTGCTAAGACAAACGGCATTATGGTAGGACCGGGAAGAGGTTCCGCCGCCGGAAGCCTGGTGGCATACACCCTTAGAATTACCGACCTCGACCCGATTCGTTACAGCTTGATTTTCGAGCGTTTCCTGAATCCGGAGCGTGTCAGCATGCCGGATATCGATATCGACTTCTGCATCGAACGGCGGGGCGAAGTCATAGAATATGTAAAGAGAAAATATGGGGAGGCGAATGTCTCTCAGATTATCACCTTTGGTACAATGAAAGCAAAGGCGGCGGTCAGAGATGTGGGCAGGGCGCTGAATCTCAGCTATGCCGAGGCAGACAGAATCGCGAAAGCCATTCCTTTTGACCTGAAAATGACCATCGATAAAGCCCTTGACATGAATCCGGAGCTGAAAAACATGTATGAAAGCGACGCAAGAGTTGCCAAGGTTATCGACATGTCCCGTGCCATTGAGGGCATGCCGCGCCATGCTTCAACCCATGCGGCGGGAGTGGTAATTTCAAAACTGCCTCTGGACGAATACGTGCCGCTTTACATGTCAGATAAAGGGATCGCTACCCAGTTCAATATGACGACCATTGAGGAACTGGGACTTCTCAAGATGGACTTTCTGGGACTTCGGAACCTGACGGTCATTCGCGACGCCTTAGAACTCATTGAGAAAAACTACGGCGTAACTATCGACTTTGCCAGGATGGGCTACGATGATAAAGCCGTTTACGATATGATTGCCGGCGGCAATACGCTGGGTGTTTTTCAGCTGGAAAGCGGCGGCATGACTCAGTTTATGAAAAACCTGAAACCTTCCTGCTTTGAAGATGTCGTAGCGGGAATTGCCTTGTACAGACCGGGTCCTATGGATTCCATTCCGAAATACATTGAGTATAAGAAGAATCCGGAAAAAATTAAATATGTGACGCCGGAACTGGCACCGATTCTGGACGTATCCTACGGATGTCTTGTTTATCAGGAGCAGGTTATGCAGATCGTGCGGGACCTTGCCGGTTACAGTTTTGGACGTTCTGACATCGTGCGCCGCGCTATGAGTAAAAAGAAAAAAGACGTCATGCTGCAGGAGAAGGAATATTTCATCCATGGAAAGCTGGACGAAGCAGGCAATGTGGAAATTCCGGGCTGCATCCGAAACGGAATCAGCGAAGCGGCGGCGGAGTCCATCTTTGCCGATATGGAATCCTTTGCTCAGTATGCTTTTAACAAATCTCACGCCGCTGTATATGCGGTAGTCGCCTATGAGACAGGCTATTTGAAGAAATACTATCCGGTGGAATTTATGGCGGCGCTGATGACCAGCGTCATGGGAGACGCCAAATCCATCGCAAAGTATATTCGAAACTGCAAGGAGATGGGCATCGAAGTGCTGCCGCCGTCCATTCATGACAGTCAAAAGAAGTTTTCTGTAGTGGACGGAAAAATCCGCTTCGGACTTTTGGGCGTGAAGAATGTGGGCGAAGGCGCCATTGACGCTATTATCAAAGCGAGAGAAGAAAAGGGAAAGCCGAAGGATATTTTTCAGTTTATCAATAACGTGGAAATCAGTGAAGTCAACAAGAAGGCTGTAGAAAGTCTGATTAAGGCAGGCGCTCTTGACTGTCTGGACGTAAACCGCGCGGCTCATCTTGCTGTCTATGAAGGTCTGGTGGAATCTGCCCAGAACAGTGCAAAGAAAAACATTGCCGGACAGATGTCACTGTTTCAGATCAGCAGTGAGGAGATGAACAGCGGTGATACATCGGGGACACTGCCCGATGTGAACAATTTCAGCAAAGACATTTTACTAGCTATGGAAAAGGAAATGCTGGGCGTATATATTACCGACCATCCGCTGAGCGAATATGCGGAAAAAATCGAGAAATACGCCGATGTCACCAGTGAAGATTTGGCAGCAGTTTCCGAAGAGGAACACCATGACAGCAGGATACAGGACGGCATGACTGTAACCCTTGCAGGCATGATTGCGGGAAAGAAGAATCAGATTACAAAGAACAACAAGATGATGGCTTTTGTCAATCTGGAAGACCTTTACGGGGAAGTGGAGATTGTAGTATTTCCAAACGTCTATGAACGCTGCAGTAGTGCAATTTTAGAGGACAATGTAGTTGTTGTAAAGGGAAAACTGAATTTTAAAGAAGATGAGATGCCAAAGGTACTGGCGGACTCTGTAGTAGGCATTCATGAGGTAGAACAGCATCTGCAGAATGAACAGGCGGCAGCTTCGGCGGGCCGCGGACTGTCAGGAGGCAGAATGCAGGAAGCGACACAAGGCGGCAGAGCACAGGGGCGCGCACCCGGAGGCAGCAGACAGAACGGCGCGCCAGGCGGGGAGACTGTAAAGGTGAGAATTCCGCAGGAGGCGGATGAGCAGGAAGTGCTGCAGGCGCTGCAGGAGATTTTCCGTCAGTATCCGGGAAATACACCGGTATTGATTTATCTGCAAAACGGAAAGATTGTAAAAACCGGCGAAAGGGGCGGCGTATATCCGTCCATTGCATTGTTTGATACGGTGGCCGAGATTGTCGGCAGACCGAACATAAAAGGGAGAGTGAGAGCATGAAGCGAATCGGTGTTTTAACCAGCGGCGGAGATTCTCCGGGTATGAACGCTGCTATCCGCGCAGTGGTGCGCTGTGGTATAGAGGCGGGGATGGAAGTATATGGAATAAAGCGTGGTTATGAAGGACTTTTAGATGGAGAAATATGTCAACTTGATAGAAATTCTGTAGGTGACATTCTCCACCGCGGAGGCACGATTTTAAAGACTGCCAGAAGTGAGCGATTCCGCACAGAGGAAGGACAGACCCATGGAGTAAGCGTACTGGAAACTTTTGGAATAGAAGGCCTGGTCGTCATCGGCGGCGACGGTTCGCTGCGGGGCGGCTGTGACCTCGACAGGCGTGGAATTAAGGTCATGGGACTGCCGGGCACCATCGATAACGATTTAGGCTATACAGATTTTACTATTGGTTTTGATACGGCGGTAAGCACCGTGCTGGATGCGATTTCTAAAGTGCGAGATACTTCATCGTCCCATGAGCGGACCACGGTCATCGAAGTGATGGGAAGACACTGCGGAGATATCGCCCTTTATGCAGGACTTGCCGGCGGCGCGGAGGCGGTTTTAATTCCTGAGATTGAAACCGATGTAAACGAGCTGTGCCGGAAAATTCTCATCGGGGCAAACCGCGGAAAGCAGCACAGCATCATTATTAAGGCCGAGGGCGTAGAAATTTCTACTGCGGCGCTGACAAAGACCATCGAGGAGAGAACCGGCAGAGAGACAAGGCCTGTAGTCCTTTCTTACCTGCAGCGGGGCGGCACGCCTACTTTGCGCGACCGGATGCTGGCGACTCTGACCGGCGCGAAGGCGGTGGAACTTCTGCAGGAGGATTCTGACAGCAAGGCAATCGGTACGGTAAACGGCGAAATCGTTGCTTACGATTTGCAGCAGGCGCTGGCACAGAAGCGGGAAATCGACAGAGAAATGTACGACCTGATCGGGATATTGAGCAAATAAGAGTGAAGCTAAGAACGCAAACAGAAACGCAAACAGAAACGGAGTTTTAACATGGGAAAAGTCGCAGTCGTTTATGCAGGAAAATACGGAACAACGAAGCAGTACGGGCAGTGGATCTGCGAGGAGACCGGCGGCGCGTTATTTGCCGCGGATCAATGCAGTGAGAAGCTGCTTGAAGATTATGATGTGATTGTCTTCGGCGGAGCGGTACACGCAGGACGGATTCTGGGAATGGACCGTCTGCGGAAATGGTATCCGAAACTCTGCCAAAAGAAGATTGCCGTATATGCTGTCGGACTCAATGTAGAGGACGAAAATGCCAGAGCGGAACTGCGGGAACTGAATTTCTTCAAGCAGGAATCCTCTTTTAAAATGATTTTGCGGCAGGCAGGCGCAAAGCGAAAACTATCCGATGAAGAGGAGAGCTTCAGCCAGCTGCCGTGCTTTTTCCTTAGCGGCGCTTACGACCCTGCGAAAGTCAGCGGCGGCGATAAGATGATGATGGGCATGGTGAAGAAGATGATTGGAGGAAAACCGGCTTCTCAGATTACAGAATCCGAAAGGAATCTTCTGACCGCCATGGAAGAAGGAGCGGACTATACCGACCGGGCGGCTGCAGCGCCTCTGATTCAGTGGGTGCTGGAGGCCGGAAAGTAAAACAGCGCAGTATATAACGCACTATATAACATACGATACAGAAGATTGTAAAACGAGCTGTCTCAGCCATGAGGGGCTCGTTTTACTATGTAGGAAATATCGATTTTTGATATTTCCGGAATATCAGGAAAGTCTGCATCTGAATAGAATTGGCGCAGCCGACTTTTTCCTTTGCATTTTTTACGTAGTTTCCACGTTATGATATCTCCAGATGGCCAGTGCGGTATAGAAGTCATAGGCTGCAGGCATCAGGTTAAAACTGGTGTTGGTAAGCTGCCGTGCTTTATTCAGACGGTAGGTTACAGTGTTTCTGTGAAGGTACAGCATCTGCGCAGCGGCATTCAGTTTTGAATCGCAGTCGATCATATAGATGGCCAGAGTTTTCAGAAGGTCGTCGCGATCATGACTCAGGGAATCTATGATACTGAAAAGATATTCTGTCCGTTTGTTGCTGGTTTTAGAGAGGGACATAACCTCCTGAGAAAGCATGATGTCGTGATTATCCCAGTTTCTCCGGTTCAGGAAGATTTTCTGCAGAGCCGGCTCGGTTTTCAGATAATCCCGGTAGGTTTGCTTCAGTGAAGCCATATCCTTGTTTCCCCTGTCCATAAAAAAGGTGGCTTTCTCATCATATTTTTCTACAAAACAGTGAAGGTCGTCGTATAGAGCGTAGTCCAGGCTATCGGAGAGAATGAAAGAGGACAGAATCACCAGATGATTGTCAATCTGATCTGCAAGATAGAATTTGTGATATTCTTTAAAAAGACGACAGATCTCGCCCTGCAGCGGTTCCATGGATCCATTTCCCGAGGAAATGATAATCAGATTGGAAATGCGCTCGAAGCTGATATTGGAATTCCGAAGGTATTTTTTTGCCGCAGCTTCCTCGGTTTTAAAGATTAAAGACAGCAGAGCGTGCGGCGACTGAAGGTCTATAGAATATCCCCAGACAGAGGAGAAAAAACCGGTGCAGGCGCACATATCGCTGATGATTTTTTCGTTCAGTACGGTGTTGTGGCAGGAGGCATACAGAGTCATTCTGGTATCTTTGCCATTTGAAAAGTCCATTTTGTAAATATGAAATTCTGCGCCATCCTGTTCCACATCTTTTGAAGCATATCCTGAGGATGAGTCGCGAAAGAGATTACAGAAATAATCGGGGTCGTTCAGGAGATAGGATGGACGGTAGGATGCCTGGAAGTAGACCTGAGAGCTGCTGCTGAGAAGCAGATTGCATTTATAGTGATTGGACATGATACGCAGCAGGTTTTCCATGGTTCTCAGTTCTGTAGGCATCTGGGCAAGTCTTTTTTCCGTTGAACTGATAAAATCTTTTGAGAGGACCTGATCGCGAACGATTACTCCCATAACATCGGTTATAATATCGCTGTATTTAATCCGGTAACTGTCGTTTTTCAGTACGATCAGGGGAAAGCCCTGCTCATCCGCTGTCTGGATCAGCTTTTTGTCTACATAGGGTAAGATTTTTCCGACATAGAACAGGACCAGAGCAATTGAACCGGTATTGGACAGATCATTGATAGCTTCACACTGCATTTTGACGTCGTTTTTGAAATCATAAAATGCTGACAGGACCAGTTCATTGGGAGTGAACACATCCAGATCATAACTTTCGTGTTCAAAAAATTCCAGTACAGAAACAGATGATACGATCCTGTCTAAGCCGGATGCACCGGCAATCACGGTGCCGAAACTCATGGACGGCAGAGCCAGACAGTCCTTCAGGGTAATGCTCATAACGATTCCTCCTCAATTGGCTAACATGATGATTTTTATTATAACAGAATTTTCATGGCATCACAATAAAAATGTGCAGATGCACAAATGAAATGAGAGGTGTTTCATCAACTGCCTAAAGAAAAGGGCAGAATTTTGTGATATGATGTTTAAAAATTCAGAAAGGAAGTGTAAAAGCACGAAGAATGATGAAAAAAGAACAGAAACAAGTAGAAGCCATGGCATTAAAGCCTATTGGCGAAGATGAACGAAAGGACTGGGTTTCCCTGGCGTTCGTACAGGCAGGTATCTGTGTCTGCGTACCGGCTTTCCTGCTTGGCGCTTTGCTTGCGGAAGCAATGCCTATATGGCCTGCGATTATTTCAGGATCTCTCGGGTATCTGGTCGTTGTTATCGGAATGGTAATCACCGGTATGATGGGCTGCGATTTGGGCGCGGCATCCTGCACGGCCTGCGAAGCCGGCTTCGGAAGATCCGGAGCCAGATTTATCGTCAGCACTATTTTCGCGGTGAACATGATAGGATGGTTCGGCATACAGAACGGTGTCTGCGGAGAGGCGTTCAGCAATGCCATGTATGCCATGACGGGAATCGAAATTCCTGTGATCGTATCTAATACGGTCTGGGGCATCATCATGCTGCTGACCGCTGTATTCGGTGTCAGCGCTTTGGAAAAGCTGGACAAGATATCCATTCCTCTCCTGATGATCATTATGCTCTACGGAACTTTCCTGGCTTTCAGGACCTACGGCACCGGCGGACTGCATACAGCGACTGCCCAGACCATGAGCTTCATGGGAGGCGTGGCACTGTCCTTCAACTTTACAGCAGTAGGCACAATCACTGCTGCTGATTACACCAGATTTCAGAAGAGCAGGAAGGATACTGTAAAATCTGTATTCTACGGCGTATTTCCAATGGGTGTTGTAACGCTGGTCATGGGGATTCTGCTGACCAAAATGTCCGGGGAATACGATGTCAGCATGGTGCTGATCGATGTAGGGCTTCCTCTTCTCGGCATTACGGCGCTGGTTATCTCGACGTGGACCACTAATTCCACCAATGCCTACAGCGCAGGGCTCAATATCGTTATGGCTCTGAAGCTCAATGACAACAGGAGAAGAGAGGCAACGCTGATTTCCGGTATTATCGGCATTATTCTGTGCGATCTTGGCATTCTGGGACATATCGAGGGCGTACTGAGTCTGCTGTCTTATGTAGTGTGTCCGGTCGGCGGCGTCATTATTGCCGACTACTGGATTGTAGGAAGAGGAAAGAAGGAAAACTTCCGGCCGAAAGACGGCGTTAATCTGGCAGGTGTCATCGCATGGGCGCTCAGCGCAGTTATCGCATACTTTATCGGTATTGAGTTTACCGGCATTCTGGTTGGCGCGGCTGCCTATCTGGTCTTAGAAAGACTGATCCCGTCTACTTCAAGAGATGGATCTGATCATACAGCAGTATAAAATTATAACGGAGGAAAATAAAATGAGAGAGTTAAACAAACAGGACATGATCGATGTACTATACGGGTGTGCGGTACTGGGTACCGGCGGCGGAGGACCGCTGGAAGAGGGGCTGTCCCTGATGAAAAAACACTTTGATAAAGGCGAAACTTTGAAACTGATCAAACTGGACGAACTGCCTGACGATGAATATGTTGTTACGCCGTATGGCTGCGGCGCGCCGTCTGCCGGCGGAAAAAATCCGAAATTTGCAGATCTGAGTCTTGCGGAGGAAGCGTCTTCTGTGCTGGCAGTGCAGGCTCTGGAAGGTTTTCTGGGCAAGAAAATTTATGCAGTAGGATCAACAGAATTAGGAGGCAGCAATACAGCGGAAGCTCTTCATGCAGCTCTGGAAATGGGCGTACCTCTTCTGGATGCGGACCCGGCAGGAAGATCCGTACCTGAATTGCAGCATTCTACCTATTACGTAAAAGATGTGCCAATTTATCCTATGGGTGTTGCCACCAAGTTCGGCGAGAAAATCGTGCTTCAGAATGTACAGGGTGACCTGAGAGCAGAGGATATCGTAAGAGCCATTGCTGTAGCCAGCGACAATATGGTCGGCGTTGCAGACCATGCCAATGTAGGCAGAGTCATCAAAGAAGCACTGATTCCGGATATGATTACATACGCTCAGGAAATAGGCGTTACTTTGCGGGAAGCAAAAGAAAAGGGTCTGGATGTGGCAAAAGCTATTGCCGACGCAAAAGACGGAAAACTGCTCTTCAAAGGCGTTGTAACGGAATTCCCTTGGGAGACCAGAGATGGTTTCAACTTTGGAGAAATTCATCTGAAGGGCGAAGCGGAATTTACTGGTGAGACCTATAAGATCTGGCTGAAAAACGAGAATATTATGGCATACAGAAACGGAGAAATCGATGTAATGGCTCCGGATCTGATCTGCATGATTGGAGAAAATGGCGATCCGCTGACTACGCCGAACTTTGATCTGGGTCAGAGAATGACTGTCATTGCGCTGCCGTCACCGGAAATCTGGACGACACCGGAAGGACTTGCCTGCTTTGGACCTAAGCACTTTGGCTTTGATGTAGAGTATAAGCCGTTTGAAAGATAAAGGAACATGGAATGGACAGAATAATAGCTGATTTGCGAAAACTGGTAGAGATAAACAGTGTTTCAGCAAGGACAGAGCAAAAAGAGTGCCCTTTCGGCGAAGGGGTACGGAAAGTTCTGGATACCGCTCTGGACATCTGCGGTTCTTATGGATTCAGGACAAAAAACTGTGACAATATGATAGGATATGCTGAGACCGGTCAGGGCGAGGAACTGATGGGAATCCTGGTTCATCTGGACGTGGTTCCCGCAGGCGACGGCTGGAACTATGAACCCTTTGCGCTGACTGTTGAAGACGGAAAACTCATAGGCCGCGGCGTTACGGATGACAAAGGACCGGCTGCAGCGGTGATTCATGCGATCAGGGAACTGCTTGAAGAAGGATGCGTGTTTAATAAGCGGATTCGTATTATATTCGGTATGACTGAGGAAGCAGGCGACTGGATCGATATGGAATACTATAAACAGACAGAGGAAAAGATTGATTTCGGCTTTACGCCTGATGCGGATTTTCCGGCGATTTATGCTGAGATGGGTATTGCGAATGTTCGATTCACCTTTGATCGTACACGAACCTGCTTTGAGGATATCGAAGGAGGTAACGCGGTAAACATGGTCCCGGATATCTGCAGAGCCAGATTCCGCAGCGAGAGCGGGGAAATTCTTTCCATGACGGAGACAGGAAAGTCAGCTCACGGCAGTACGCCGCAGGACGGGGAAAATGCTATTTCCAAGCTGATGACCTGTTTTCAGACACGGGAGGACTGTCAGCTGAGCAGCTTTTTCCGGGACTGCATCAAAATGGAATACCATGGAGAAAGCTTGAACGGTTATGCCGCAGACAAAGAAAGCGGCGAGATTACATATAACTTCGGCATGATCCGTACAGACGGAGACACTATCAGCCTTACGGCGGATATCAGGTATCCGGTGACCTTCCGCATCGAGGATATTCTGGAACAGATCAGGAAGCATATGACAAGCAGCGGCTATGGGGACGTAAAGATGGAACTCCTCTATAATGAGCCATATGTTTTTCTCGAAGAAGACGGACCGGTGATAACCAAACTGCTGGAAGCCTATCGAGAGCATACCGGAGATATGGGACGCGCCACAGTAATCGGCGGCGGCACTTATGCCCGTGCTATGGAAAATATCGTTGCCTTTGGACCTATGCTTCCCGGCAGGGAGCTGACGGAACATCAGGCCAACGAGTATATGTTCATCGAGGATCTGAGACTGGCCAAAGACATCTACAAAAGCGCCATCAGAAAACTGGCAGCAGAATAAATAACAGTAATAAAAAGAGGCCCAATATAAAATGTTGGGTTGAAGTAAATAACTGGGTAAAAACATTGAGCTTCGGCTCAATGTTTTACTTTGCACGGATTTTGCGATAGGCGTGGCGCAGTGCGTGTGTGTGATTGCACGCTGGCAGCAGGAAATGTTTTCAGAAATTTGTAAATAGGGTGATTTTCTTGTTGCATTTTTTGTCGACCTGTGCTTTAATATATGCAAGAGGTCTTACCACATAAACTGAAGTATCAGGAGGTAGCATAGCAATATGAAGCACAGATTTGTTGCAAAAAGATACTGGAAGGATCAGAGCACGGCCATGGGAAAATCCGATGAAATGGCTAAATCTTTCGATGACTGTATTAACCTCAGTCTGGGAGATCCGGATCTGATTACGGACAGATTGATTATTGACAAATCCTATGAAGATGCCAGGATTGGTCATACCAAATATACGGATTTCAGAGGTGACCCGGAGCTTCGGGAGGAAATCTGCAAATACTATAAAGAAGAGTACGATATGAATGTTGCAGATGAAGAAGTCTTTGTAACAGCCTCCGCATGCCTGGGCATGTATCTGGCACTGGAAGCTATCGTAGACGATGGCGATGAAGTAATCCTGCAGGCCCCATTCTTTACGCCGTATCCGCAGCAGGTGGAACTGGCAAGAGGCATTCCTGTGGAACTTCCCACCTACGAAGAAGAGGATTTTCAGATTAACATAGAGCGTCTGGAATCCCTGATTACAGAGCGGACGAAAGCGCTGGTCATCAACTCGCCGAGCAACCCGACGGGAAACTGCCTGACTGTGGAAACCATGGAGAAGATCGCTGAAATTGCCGTAAAATACGATTTAGTCGTTATCTCAGACGACATCTATACCGCCTTCAGCTATCAGAATCCGTTTGTGCCATTTGCGACAATGCCGGGCATGAGAGAAAGAACCATCATTCTCAATTCTTTCTCCAAGAATTTCACCATGACCGGCTGGAGAGTGGGCAACATCATCGCGCCGGATTACATCATCAAAGTGATTCAGCAGATTAACGAAAACGTGGTATTTACAGCGCCGTCAGTATCACAGAGGGCTGCGCTCCACGCCCTGCGTCACGGAGCAGAAATCCAGCCGCCGATGATAGAGGAATACAGAAAGAGAATGTTTTATGCGGCGGAGAGAATCAACCAGATTCCAAAGCTTTCTGTGATTTACCCACCAAAGGGCAGCTTCTACTTGTTTATGAATATCAAGGAAACAGGATTAAACAGCGATCAGGCGGCGGAACTGATTTTGAGGGAGGCCCACGTGCTGATGCTGCCGGGAAACGCCTTTGGAGCCTGCGGAGAAGGCTACGTGCGTATCGCCTGCACCGTAAACGTGGATACCCTGAAAGAAGCCTTTGACCGTATTGAAAAGATTGCGTTGTTCCAGTAGGCGGGAAAAGCACCGTGAACACATGGATGGAACAACAGGGAGGAAAGAAACATGAATAATATGGATTTAACCGTTGATAAAAAAGCTATCAAAAATTTGTTATATTTTCATTATTGGGCGTTTTACTATTTTTAACGCCAATTCCAAACAATGGATCCTTTACCGTATTGACAGCGATGCTTTCTGATTTTATCATAGCATCAACGGGAAATTTAATTGTATGGTTTACCATGGCGTTACTGGTCGTATGTGCGATTTTACAGCCTGTTGCAAGTATCGCAAAACCTAAATGTATCGTAGAAAACAGGGTACTGAGCAGTCTGTTTGTGACTACGCCGCTGTACTATATCAGCAGCATTGTGGCTGCAGTGTTTATCGTGATGTGCTATTTTCATGTAGGACCGGAAGCCGTTATTTCCGATGCCACCGGTCAGACGATTCTGGGAATCGCAAATCCACTGGTAGGCATTATTCTCGCCATCACGTATTTTATGCCGTTTCTGACGGAGTTCGGACTCATGGAATATGTAGGCGTATTTCTGCGGAAAGTAACGAGGCCGCTGTTTAAACTGCCGGGAAAATCTGCCATCAATATCGTGACTTCCTGGCTTGGCGCGGCTAACATGGCAGTGGTTCTGACCAGAAGCCTTTACAATAAGGGACAGTACACGAAGAGAGAATCGGCAGTCATCATTACGGCTTTTTCCGCAGTAAATGTGCCGTTTTGTCTGGTTGTCGCGGAAACCTTAGATATTACACAGTACTTCCTGCAGTGCTATTTAGTGGTTTGCTTAGTAGGTGTTGTGCTGGCGATTATTACGCCGAGAATTCCGCCCCTTACCAGAATTCCTAATGAATACGCGTCGGGCGTCACGCCGCAGTCCATGGAACTGGTACCGGAGGGTGTAAAGTCCCGCCTTTGGGCAAGAAAGATTGCTTCACAGCAAGCGGAGCGTTTTGAAATTCGCACGATTTTTAAATCCGGCACGGAAATGCTCTTTGGTGTTCTGATTGGTACTTTGCCTGTTATCTTTGCATGGGGTACGCTTACCTTGATTTTGGTAGAGTACACGCCGATTTTAGGCTGGATTTCTTATCCGTTTGGACTGTTATTTGACGTACTGGGTGTAGAAGAAGCCTTTGCGGCAGCGCCGGCAGCGCTGGCCGGTTTTGCGGATATGTTTATTCCGGCAGTTTTAGGCATCAACATTCAGTCGATTGCAACCAGATGGATTATCGGAACCCTTTCTCTGGTACAGATTATATTTATGACTGAAGTTGGAATTCTGGCAATTCAGTCCAAGGTTGGACTCAATGTCGGTAATCTGTTCATTATTTTCCTGGAGAGAACCGTTATCGCAATTCCGCTGATTGTACTGGCGGCAAATATTGTATTTTAGCAGCATGATAGAAGGAGACGGATATATGAAATTGATAGAACAGTCGACACTGACTTTTTCACCGGACCATAAACCGGCGGGCACATGTAAGCCGGGTGAAATCGTAGCATTTCACTCTATGGACGCTTTCAGCAATGTCCTTGTCAGCGAGAAGCAGATGGGTTCAGAAATTCCCCTGGAAGAGTCAAACCCTACGGCGGGACCGCTGTATGTAGAGGGCGCAATGCCGGGAGATGTTCTTGCCGTAAAAATTCTGGATATCGCCTTGGAGCCTCAGGGCGTCATCGTCACCTGTCCGGATTTTGGACCCCTTTGCGATGAGATAGAGGAACGGACAGCCTTCGTGAAGGCAGACCGCGGCAACGCCTATTTTAAAGGCGTGTCTTTTCCATTAAATCCTATGGTCGGCACCATCGGGACAACCCCTGCGGATGGAGAAATTCCATGCTTTTGTACGGGAAAACATGGCGGCAACATGGACTGCAAGCAGGTAAAACCGGGCAGTACCATCTATCTGCCGGTCTTTACGGAAGGCGCGCTTCTGCAGATTGGAGATCTTCACGCAGCCATGGGAGACGGAGAAATTTGCGGAGCAGCCGTTGAATCGGCAGGCACGACAACGGTAAAAGTAGATGTCATTAAAAATACCCACTTAGAGTGGCCGCTTCTTGAAACCGACGAAAAATGGTATGTCAATGCCTGCGGCAATAACTATTATGAGGCGCTGACAGAGGCATGCAGGGAAATGCGCAGGCACCTGCAGAGAGTGACAGACTGGGATAAAACGGACATTTTTATGTATCTTTCCATGCAGGGAGATGCGGAAATCAATGCGTCCTACTGCAGCTCATCGGATATTCCTACAGCTGTCAGAGTCGGTATTCCAAAGGCGATGAATATCAGATTATAGGGGGAAAGGATTATGCAGTATCATTTACCTGCCAATAACATGTATGGCGATAAGCCCATTTCCATTGACTTTCCAGAAAACTGGGAAGTGCATATTTCGGAATTTGCAGGGTATCGGACGCCAAAACTTTCGGAGGAGGAAATTGCGGATAAAATTCATGCCTCCATCGGGACGGTGCCGATTTGCGAAGGTGCAAAAGGAAAGAAAAGCGCGGTGATTATCATAGATGATATTACAAGACCCACGCCCTGTGAAGCGCCTGCAAAGGCGGTCATCAGGGAATTGCTGCAGGCAGGCGTGCCCAAAGAAAACATATGGTTTGTAGCGGCACTGGGCACTCACGGCGTCATGTACCGAGAACATTTTGTAAAGAAACTGGGTGAGGAACTGGTCAGCGATTTTGAAATTTACAATCACAATGTGTTTTTCAATCATATCTTTATCGGCAATACAAGCAACAACGTACCGGTAGAAATCAATGCAGATGTGATGGCCGCGGAATATAAAGTCGCCATTGGAACGACCATGGCGCACAGCTTTTTTGGATTCAGCGGAGGCGCAAAGTGTATTTTGCCGGGAGTCGCATCCATGCGCACCATTACGGCGAACCACAGTTTTACTACGCTGAATGAGTTTAACATGGGAAATCCAAAGACAAAAATGCGTTCGGACGCCGAAGAGGCGGCAAGAATGATGGGCCTGGATTTTAAAATCGACGTGGTACTCAATGGAAAGGCGGAGATCTGCGAGCTTTTTGCAGGGGATTTTGAAGAGGAATTCAAGGAAGCCAATGTCTATGCGGCAAAGCACTATCGGGCTGCCTTTGTCCCGGACTGCGATGTGGTGATTGCCAACAATCATTTTAAACCTGCCGAAGCAAATTGTGCCTATACCCCGGAAACCAAAGCATCCTTAAAGGATGGGGGCACCTATATTCTGGCTGCAAATACGCCTTTCGGCCAGTGTGTGCACTTTCTTTACGACAGCTGGGGACACTCTGAGCCGGGCGGGATGATGTGGTCCGGATGTTACCCAAAGGAGAAGAATATGGAGCAGGCTATCGTGTTTGCAAGCCATACCATAAAGGGCGCAAGAGACGCGTGGTACATCGATGAACGCTCAGGGGCAGTATATGTAAAAACCTGGGACGAGATTCTTTCTCGTATCGACGATGGAGCGCCGAAAAAGGTGGTTGTTTATCCTAACGCGGAAGCGCATATATTGGACAATTCGAAGGATTTCTATAAAAAAATGGATTGAATTTGACAGATGAAAGGCTGATGCAGATGCTTTTGCATCACTTTATGTAATGCAGGAATATCATAAAAAACTGTCATAAAAAACCATTCGTATCTTTCAAAAGAAAGCTGCGGATGGTTTTTGTTTGTCGATATACTGATATGTTCTGCAGGAAGTGTCTTCTAAGCCTATTTTGCGCTGATTGCATCGTTAATCATAGGTACGTTGATCTTGCCCAAATGCTTCTTCATGGCATCCTCGGCAGTCTGAGCGCTGCGATGCTCGATAGCGCTGATAATAGCCTCGTGCTCTTTGTAGATGTTCTCGATGGAGTCTCCTTCAAAGTAAGAAAGACGGACGCTGCGCTCGATGAAACGATCCATGAGATAGGACAGGTTTTCCATAGTATTGTAGAGCAGGGTATTGCCTGCGATACGCACGATTTCCAGATGAAAGCCACGGTCAAAGACTGCCTTTGATGAAGCGTCTTCTGCTGCCATCATCTGTTTCAGATTGCTGCGAAGTGCAAGGATGTCCGTAGGAGAAGCAGTATCAGCTGCTTTGCGGACGGCAAAAAGTTCCAGGCAGCTGCGCATCTCGTAAAGCTCCTGCTGGGTGCCGTGGCTTAGTATGAAGGAAAGAGACAGAGGCTCAAAATAGCTGGACTGGATATTGTTGACGATGAAGTTGCCTCTTCCGTGCTGTCGTTCCACCAGACCAAGCATTTCCAGGGACTTCAGCGCCTCCCGAAGGGCAGGGCGTCCAATGCTGAACCGTTCTGTCATTTCCCGTTCCGGCGGAAGTTTGTCGCCTTCGGAAAGCTCCCCGTCCAAAATCATCTGCTGAATGTGGCGGATGACCTGATCTGAAAGCTTTTTGTTTTCGCTTGTTTTTTCATTTATGTATTCTGCCATGGAAGTTTCCTCCTTATGAAGCTGCGGGAGCGAGGCTCACAACTGTAATGCTCATTTCTTCTATTGTAGCGGAAACAGCAGGAAAAAGCAATGAAAGAAAAGTACATAAATACGGCAAATGCAAGAAGATGCAAAACGCGAAACGAAGCCCATGAAGGTTGGAGATGCACCATTTTGAGAAAAAAATGATGTTATGGTGCGCTTTACTCTGATGCAAATCTGAATTCTGCACCAAATGCCCTGAAAATAAGGGGAATGGTGCGCGTAAGCGCTGAAAATACAGAAGAATTATCGTAAGTCCCTATGATTATGGAAAATTCTTACATAAACTGGAAGCAGAGTCTGCCAGGATTATCTAGTTTATTCCAATAAAGCCATTTATTTTAAACCTTGTACAATAGAATCTGCACCATGACACCTTATTTTAACGTATATGGTGCAGATATTGCTTATAACCTTTAAAAAAGTGCACCATTTAGTCCATTTTTGAAGAAAATGGTGCAGCAAGAAGATTGGGGGCTTATCTCACTTTTTCGCTGGCAAAGGTGTCCGCATATTTCGTTGTTTTACTGTGAAAAAAGTATTGCAAAGAACACAGAATTATTGTACAATACAAGTGGTAAGACCACTTTGAAAAATATGAAAATAAATCTATGAAAAGCAGCGCTGACCGTGAGGCGTGCAGAAGAAAAGCGAAAAGGCCCGGTCGGCTGCTGTGAAAAGACCAAATGAGGAGAGAGATACATGAATATTCTCGTTTTGATAAAGGAAGTACCTGACATGGAGAAGGTCAGGTTTGACAGCGAGCGAGGCGTAGTGGATAGATCCTCTGCGCCGGCGGAAATCAATCCCTTTGATGAGAGCGCTCTGCAGGCGGCTCTGGAGCTGAAAAGAAAGTACGGCGCTCATGTGACAGCCATGACGATGGGGCCGCTGCGTGCAGAAAAGACACTGCAGGATGCTTATGCAAGAGGCGCCGATGAGGGCATTCTTCTTACTGACAGAGCTTTTGGCGGTTCAGATACCATTGCCACTTCCAAGGCCCTGTCTGCAGCTGTCGCTGCAGGAGATTATGATCTCATTTTGTGCGGTGAAAAATCAGTAGATGGCGATACAGCCCAGGTAGGCGCTGAGACTGCGGAACTTCTCGGTATTCCCCATGCCTATTATGTGGATTCTATTGAACTGACTGATGAAAAGACTGTGCGAGTGTCCATAGAAAATCTGTGCGGCAGTCGTCAGATTCGTACCATGTACCTGCCGGCTTTAATCGGTGTGACGAAAAACATCGGAAAGCTCCAGCTGCCGACGGTGGACAGGAAGCTGGAATCCCTCACCGCAGATATACGTAAAATCGGTCTTTCTGATCTTCCGTCTCTGTCGAAAGAGGACACAGGATTTGCGGGTTCCCCAACTAAGGTTGCCTGCATTGAAGTGCCGAAGACCGAGGAGAGAGAAAGCCGGGTATTCAGAGAAAAGCTTCCGGATTTCATCGATTTGCTGAAGAAGGAACTGACGGAAGGGGGTGTCAGAGTTGGATAAGATGATATGTGAAAACGAATACAAGGGCATACTGATTATCGCAGAAATGGAAGGCGACCATATTCACAGAGTTGCCTTTGAACTGTTATACAAAGGACGCCAGCTGGCAGAGGCTGCAGGGGAAAGTCTTTCCTGCCTGCTGCTGACAGGCTGCGAAACCGATGCCTCCGAGCTATGTCTCAAAGGGGCAGAGCAGGTCTACGTGATGGAAGATGCGTGCTTCGCACAGCCGGAGGAAAGACTCTTTGCGGAGAACATCGTCAGCTTTATCAGGGAGCGCCGACCGGCCACGATTTTGATCGGAGCGACCCATCTGGGAAGATCTCTGGCGCCGAGAATGGCAGCGGCTTTGGAAACTGGTCTTACCGCAGACTGTACAGAACTGAAAATCGCTGATGACGGAGCGCTGGAACAGATTAGACCGGCATTCAGCGACAACATTCTGGCTCACATCAAGACGATGAACAGGCCGCAGATGGCTACGGTCAGATATAAGGAGTTTCAGGAGGCGACGCTTTGCGGAGGAGCAGAGATCCGCATCGAAAAGATACAGCCATATGTGAAAGAGCATAAAGGAGTGAAAATCGAAGAGATTATTTCTACCTGCGATGTGGATATCACTGACGCAGAGGTGGTCGTGGCAGGCGGCCGCGGCATCCGAAAGGAAGAGGATTTGCAGCTGCTGCAGGAACTGGCAGATGTGCTGGGCGGCAAGCTTGGCGTATCCCGGGCGCTGGTAGATGCAGGCATGGCGGCCAGCAGCATTCAGGTTGGCTACAGCGGAAACAGAGTAAAACCAAAGGTGTACATCGCCTGCGGTATTTCCGGTGCGCCTCAGCATATTGCCGGCATGAAGGACGCGGATCTGATTATCGCAGTCAATAATGACCCGTCCGCACCGATTTTCAATATTTCCGATTACGGTTTTGTGGGGGATCTCTATGAAATCGTGCCGAAGCTGACGGAGGCATTTGCAGCCAAAGCTGACAGAAAGGACAGGTGATGCAGTATGAAATATAATCCAATCACAAAAGAAGTGACAGAATGTCTGGTTCAGGCAGTAGGTGAGGATTTTGTCATTACCGGAAGGGAGCGGACGAAGGCTTTCCTGTACGACGAAGTGGAGATTACTTATCGGCCGGCTGCAGCGGCAGACTCGGTGGTGGTCAAACCGGCAAATACAGAAGAGGTTGCGGCTGTGGTGAAGATTGCAGATGCTATGACCGTGCCTGTGGTAGTGCGGGGCGGCGCTACAGGCCTTGCCGGAGGGTGCACGCCGGTAGTCGGCAGCATCATCATCTCTACAGAGAGGATGAACCATATTTTGGAAATCGACGAGGAAAATATGGTTGCCGTGCTGGAAGCCGGCGTTACCTTGATGGATCTGCTGGAAGAGCTGGAACATCATGATGGTCTCAGTTTTCCGGTCCATCCGGGAGACGAGGGAGCCCAGATGGGCGGCATGGCTGTGACCAACGCCGGCGGAGCCAGAGCTGTGCGTCACGGCGTTATGCGCAAACACATTCTGGGTGTTACCGCGGTGCTTCCAAATGGAGAGATCCTGGAGCTGGGCGGCAAACTGATTAAAAACAATGCCGGCTATAACCTGACCCAGCTGCTTTTGGGAAGCGAAGGCACTCTGGCTATTGTAACGAAGGTGATTTTGAAGATTTTTCCAAAGGATAAGGCGACTGCTACCATCGTAGCGCCTTTTGAGAAAATTCAGGATGCCTGCCATGCGGTAACGGACATTTTAAAGAGCGGCTACACGCCTCTGGCCGTAGAATATATGGATAAGCGTCTCTTTGTGGACACAGCAAAGATGCTGGGTCTTACGTGGCAGGCAAAGGACGGCAGCGCTGACCTTCTGATTATCCTGTCGGAGCGGACGGAACAGCAGCTGTACGATGCTGTAAAGGCAATTAATGAGATTTGTAAGGCGAACAAAGCGCTCCCGTGTCTCTTTGCGGGCAAGGACAAGGAGCAGGAGGAACTGCTGCTTGTTAGAAGCCAGCACTATGAGCTGATCAAGGATGAAATCTGCGATTCTTTCGACATGGCGGTGCCTGTATCTCACGTATCCGATTTCATTCTGCGGCTGAAAGAACTGGTGGCTGAATACCATACAGGAACTAATGTTATCGCCCACATTGCCGATGGCAACGTGCATAACGACATTCTGTATCTGCCGGACGGATCTATTCCAGACTATGCGGAGGAGTTGAAACACAAGATGTATGACATCTGCTACAGCTATGGCGGCACGGTGACCGGCGAGCACGGCATCGGAAAAATCCGTGTGGAAGAGTTGAAAGCGCAGAAGCCGGCAGCGGAACTGGCACTGATGAAAGGCATCAAAGATGTCTTCGATCCGAAGGGAATCATGAACCCGGGGGCGCTGTTTGCTGCGGAAGCATAAGGGCATAAACGACAGAAATACACAAATGCGGGGAAAGGACCGGAACACTGTAAAGCAGGTGATTCCGGTTCTGTTTATGTGCGCCGGATAATAGGTGTAGTGCTTCTATTCCAAAGCAATTCAGCAAACGCAACCCAAATGTTACATTTTGAAACCGGTACGCCACTTGCGCAGCTTCCGGATTTGCGGTAAGATAAATCCATAAAAACAAGGAGGCGTGCGATGGAAATTGGAAGTAAGATTGCGCAGGCGCGAAAAGAAAAGAATTTGACCCAGGAGCAGCTGGCGGAACTGATGAATGTGACGAGACAGACGGTATCCAGATGGGAGCTGCAGACGGCCTATCCTGAAATGGAAAAAATTGTGATGCTTTCTGACATTCTGGGTGTAAGCTGCGACTACCTTTTACATGATCATATGGAGGCAGATGCCGGGCATGACAGCAGAAAAACTGCGAGGAAACCTGTGGTGACCAGACTTCTTCGGGAAGCGGCAGGGAAACCTGTAAAAATCACGTTTACAGACGAAGACATAGATTTTGATATCAATAATAAGACGTGCAGGATTTTAGACTTTGACGGAAGCTGGGCATATATTGAATATCAGAATGGAAAGAAAACAGAGACGAAGCTGATTCAGATTGCTTCCATCTCTTCGATTAAATTTGAAAGGGAGGACAAGTGATGGAATATTTTGGTGTTTTAGGCTTTATCTTTGGGCTCCTTGCCTGGTTTAATGTTTCCGCCCTTTCAAAGCGGGTCAGAAAACTGGAAGGAATTTTGAAAGAGGAAGGTTATGTCGATTCGGAAAAAGAATCCCTGCGGGAGATTCTTGCAAAGAATATCGGAAAGCATATCAAGCTGGAGCTTTCTGATGAGGCGGCGGACTATGGGTATGCGGTGGAGAAAAAGGACTGCGTCCTTTTAGACGCCGATGAGGATTGGGTTAAAATTAGGCTGAACAATAAAAAGCAGGAGGAGTACCTCCTGCGTATTGATGCCATTGAAAGCGTACAGTTTATAGAATCATAAGTCGATGCCGATGTCGTTGTCAAGAATTTGACCGAAGGTGATGGAACTGTTTCCGAATTTTTTTCGGATATCGTCCATAGTCCGCTCGATGGATTCACCTTTTTCGCGGGATTCTGCAGGCGCATCAAAGAGAGAAAGCTGCTCTTCGCAGGTTTCATCGGTCAGATTGATTGCTGTCAGAGTCAGAAGTCTGATAGGGTCTGTTAGCCGCCAGGAGGATTTGATAATCTCCAGAGCGGCTTTTTTTAAATCTGCGGCAAGGTTAGTGGAGACCGGAAGCTGCTTCTGTCGGGAAATCGTTTTGAAGTTAGGATCTTTGATATCCACTTTGACGCCAAAGCATTTCATCTGGTACTTGCGAAGACGGCTGGCAACGGTATCGGAAAGGCTGGTCAGGGCAGTGGTGATATCTTCTAGTCCTGTTAGATTTCTGCGAAAGGTAATGCCGTTTCCCACAGACTTGATTTTCTCTCGCTGGTTAAACAGGCAGACTGGGCTGTCATCCTTGCCGCATGCATAGCTGTGAAGAAGCGGGCCCTGTTTTCCTAGCAGCGCTTCCAGCGCCTTTGGATTTGCGCAGGCAAGATCTCCGATGGTGTGAATGTTGAGGTTCTTTAATTTTTCTGCGGTGGCAAACCCGACAAAAAACAGTTCGCCTACTGGCTTATTCCAGAGCAGTTCTTTGAAATTTTCTTGTGTAATCTCTGTGGTAGCATCGGGCTTTCTATATTCACTGCCCATCTTGGCGAAGATTTTGTTGTAAGAAACGCCTACTGACAAGGTTAATCCGAGTTCTGACTTGATCCGCCGGCGAATGGCGTCGCCAATCTGCTTACCACTGCCAAAGAGTTTCTGGCTGGCTGTGACATCAAGCCAGGATTCATCAATGCTGAAAGGCTCTACCATATCGGTGTATTCCAGATAAATTTTATTGATGCGATCGCTGTATTCCTTGTATCTATCGTGGTGAGGTCGCACAAATTGAAGACCCGGGCATTTTTTCTTTGCCTGCCAGACGGTTTCTGCTGTAATAACGCCGGCATCTTTAGCTAATTGATTTTTGGCGAGGACAATACCGTGTCTGCCTTCAGGGTCGCCGCAGACAGCAACGGGCATGCCTTTTAGGTCGGGTCTTGACAGAAGCTCTACTGAAGCATAAAAATTATTCATATCACAATGTAAAATAACTCTTTCCATATTTTTATTTTATCATACTTCTTTCAAATAACAATCACAATTGTGGGGGAAAATATGCTATACTAAAATCAATAGATTTTATTGGAGGACTTTATGGGAAATATTATGGTTTGTGTAACCAAACAGAAAACCTGCCAGCGGCTCATCGATTATGGAAAGGCATTGCAGCATGCAGGGGAGGAACAGATTTTTGTAATACATATTGCGCCAGAAAACGAGAACTTTCTGAACAACAGCGAGGAAGGCGAGGCTCTGGAATTTCTCTATGAAAAAGCGAAGGAAGCAGGCGCACAGCTAACCGTGGAGCGATCGCAGGATACTATCGGCACTTTAGCAAAACTTGCGGAAAAGAATTACGCTGACCGAGTGATTGTAGGGGAGGCACCGGAGGGACAGTGCGCCGGAGGTTTTCTTGAAAAGCTTGCAGCACGCCTTGGAAAAGGTGTTTCTTTGGAAGTGGTGCCAGCAGCGAAAGTGTGAATGGCTTCTTTGGCGTAGTAGAAAACAACTGGAGTCGGAATCGCAGTGTGACAAAATTGACTTTTTTAGAAATTCATCTAATTTGTCAATGTCTGTGCTATGATCTGCAGTTTCGATATATAGCTTGCGGTCTGTTGGGTTTTGCGCACCTATAATGCCCACGGCAAACGCACGAAAACGTTCTATACCAGCTAACATTGACAAATTTCTTCCATCCCGCGTATTTTTGTCAATAAACCACCAGTGCAGCAGGTGAAAAGCGCTCTTAAATCCCCTCAATCTTGCTAAAATGGACAAAAATCAGGAAATCTGTCAATTTTTGCAAGGGTTTAGGGCAAAAACATTGACCAAATTGACAAAAAATCGAGAGTTTGTCAATATTGTCAATATTAGAACGTAAAATATGAAAAAATCGGTATTTTAACGCGCATTTATTGACAAAAATACAAAATATCCAGGAATTTGTCAATGTTCAATTTCTGAAAGTTTTTTCATGCGTTTGCCGCACTATAATATCGGCTGTTTCTTGACTTTATTTCCGGCAGCCAGTATAATGTTACAGAACAAAAGCTGGACAAGGAGGTCTTCTTAATTGAGAATTATTACTGTGATTGCGGGCATTCTGCTTACTTTCTTAGGGGTATTTTCCATTGCAAATGCCGGGTTATCATTTCTATCACTGGCATTTCCGATTGGAAGCATTCTAATGTTTGTTGGACTTGTAGAATGTTTTGTATATAAGAGAATTAGAAACGATGTAGATGCGGGCCACTGGGTGCTTATCGATGGACTTACCACATTTATTTTAGGTATCGTAGTTTTAACCGGACGGCTGGCAGCAGATATTGCAGTTCCTGTCGTATTTGGTATGTGGAGCATGATTTCGGGAATCAGAGGATTTTCCGTGCTTGCCTTTGAGACAGATACTAAGGAGAAGAATATCGATTTTTATTGGGCATTTAGTGTGAGCCTTTTAAATTTGGCGATTGGTATCTACGCATTCTTCAATTCGTCTATGTTGCATTTATCCGTACTGATGATTTTGGGTATCTGCTTTGTTGTGCAGGGCGCTAATGTGATTAAAATTGGCTTTGATATCGTATACAACAAGCCGGATTTGATCAAGACTAAGGATGAGAAGATCGCAGAGGCGGAAGAGGCAGCCAAGGAAGCCAAGAGAGAAATGAAAAAGGCGATTAAAAAAGCTAGAAAAGCGCGTAACGCTGTGAAAGAAGCAGAAGAAGCGAAAGAATTTCATGAGATAATTAGTGAACCGATTGGGGAGACTAATACACCAGAGGATAAAACACTGTAGTATGCGGACGGGGTTTCTCAAAAGATGAGAAATCCTGTTGTTTTTTATGACCTAACCCGCAGAAAATGAGTGCAACGAAGATTTCTGCGTAGGTAGGTCAACTGAAGAATTGCAGACCAGCTTGCGCTGGGCAATTCCTGTATAGCACCTTCCAGCAATTCTTAGACGAATTGGGATAGGTGCGTAAACGCGAGGCTTTCCCAAGAGAACGAACTGAAGGTGAAGTTCGATTGGAAGAAAGCTACGGCGAGCCTAACCCGCAGAAAACGAGTGCAACGAAGATTTTCCAAAAGGATAAATGAAAGGAAGCAGCTAAAAATGTTAGATATATGTATAATTGGCGGCGGCGCTGCAGGAATGACCGCGGCGATTTGTGCAAAGGAGGAGAACCCCGCTCGCAGGATTCTGATTTTAGAGAAAAAGAATCAGCTTGGGAGAAAGATTTCTGCGACTGGAAATGGAAAATGCAATCTTTCCAATGTAGCCTGCCCCAATGTGGATCAGACCTTGGCTTTTTTTGAAGGATTGGGAATTTTAACGAGAACCGATTCTGCAGGAAGAGTTTACCCATATATAGAAGACGCAGCGGCGGTGCGAGAGGCGCTGGAGCAAAAAATACGGGAGCTTGGCATTGAAGTTATGACATCTTCAGAGGTCCAGTCCATCGAAAAACAGGATTGTTTTGTTGTTGAACTGAAGAACAAAACAATCCAATCGCAGAAGCTTCTCATCTCTTGCGGCGGTAAGGCAGGTGCGGCTTTTGGCAGCACGGGAGACGGATTTCGGTTTGCAAAGAGTCTGGGGCATCAGATTCGAAAACCGGTTCCAGTTCTTACGGCAGTTGAAGTGAAGGAGAATCTGGAAAAACTTGCCGGGATTCGCGCAAAGGCACAGGTGAAGCTTCTTTATCAGAATGAGCTTATTTTTTCTGAAAATGGTGAGGTTCAGTTTACTAAGACAGGCGTTTCTGGAATCTGTGTTTTCAATCTGTCTAGGTTTCTGTTGATTCCTCCGGGGGCTTCTTTTGCAGATGGCTTTGATGACTATAAAATTGAAATTGATTTCTTTCCGGACAGGGAGGATATGGTCAGTGTTTTGGAATTACGCAAGGCGCAAGGCATTGCAGCATCGAGATTGCTGCAGTTTCTCGTAAAAAGGCCTGTTGCAGAGATGATTGAACGTCTTGCCAAGGGGGATACAGCGGAGAGCGGACGGCTCTTAAAGGCGTTTCCTCTTTCGCCGAAAGGTGTGAAGGGATGGGATTTTGCGCAGGTGACAAAAGGCGGCGTAGAACTTAGCGAAGTGTTGGCGCAGACGATGGAGTCACGCCTTGTAAAAAACTTGCATTTTGCTGGCGAGGTACTGGATTATGATGGTCCATGCGGCGGATTTAATCTCCAGTACGCATGGGAGACAGGCATGCTGGCTGGAAAGGGGATGGCAAAATGACGCCCAGATATAGAATTCATCAGGTGAAACTTAGCCTGCAGGAATCTACAGCGGATTTACCGAAAAAAATATTAAAGAAACTGGGAAATAGAGACTATATTCTGACAGATGTAGAAATTGTTAAAGAGTCCATTGATGCCAGAGACAAAAAAGATATAAAGAAAGTCTACTCTATAGACTTTTCTGTGGTGACAAGACAGCGTCCCAGAGAATATATCCACATTCGCTGCGGCGGAAAGACAGGCGTGGAGGAAGCGCCGAATATGACCTATATAGAAGTGCCTTGCGGCGATCGGGAACTGAATCACAGACCGGTTATCATAGGGTTTGGACCTTGCGGTATGTTTGCAGGTTTGACTTTGGCAAGACGCGGGCTGAAACCTCTGATTATCGAACGAGGTGCAGAAATTGAACAGAGGGTGCAGGATGTAGAAAAGTTTTGGGAAGAAGGGATTTTGAATCCGGAGTCCAATGTTCAGTTTGGAGAAGGAGGCGCAGGCACCTTTTCTGATGGAAAGCTGACAACAGGCATTAAAGATCCTCGAATCCGGCGGGTTCTTTCTGATTTTGTCAGAGCGGGGGCAGACCCGGACATTCTCTATAAACAGAGGGCGCATATCGGTACAGATGTTCTTAGAACCGTTGTAAAAAACATTCGCGAAGAAATCATTCGCCTTGGCGGTGAGGTTCGCTTTAATACTCGTTTTGTGGAAGTGAAGACGAAAAATAAGTGTGTAAAATCCGTCGTGGTGGTGAAGGACGGCAAGGAGGAAGAAATTTTTACAGAAGATGTAGTGCTTGCCATTGGACACAGCGCTAGAGATACTTTTCGCTATCTTGCCGGTCGTGGAATTAAAATGCAGCAGAAGCCATTTTCTATTGGGGTGCGGATTGAACATCCTCAGAGGCTCATTGACAGAGCACAGTATGGTGACGGAGCATCGCAGCTTCCGCCGGCAGACTATAAACTTTCTCATCACTGTGCAAACGGTCGTGGTGTGTATACGTTCTGTATGTGTCCGGGTGGACAGGTAGTAGTTGCGTCTTCTCAGGAAGGCGGTGTGGTGACCAACGGGATGAGCAATCGAGCAAGAGACAGCGGTACTGCCAACAGCGGTCTTTTGGTCGACGTGCGCTGTGAAGACTTCGGCTCGCCGAGTCCATTGGCAGGAATCGAATTTCAGGAAAAATATGAGAAACTGGCATTTGCGCTGGGTGGAGGAACTTATCGGGCGCCGAAGACGACTTGGGCGGAATTTAGGGACGATGAAGATACTGCTGCTGCAGTAATTGGATCGCTTCCTGATTTTGCGGTGGAATCTATCAGAGAGGCAATGCCCCATTTGGGCAGAAAACTTACCGGTTTTGATGATGACAGCGCAGTACTTACCGCAGTGGAGACAAGAAGCTCTTCTCCGGTGCGCTTTGCGAGAAACGAGAACATGGAGGGAACCTTCGGCGGTTTTTATCCGGCAGGAGAGGGAACCGGCTATGCAGGCGGCATTATGAGTGCAGCATGTGACGGAATTAAGGTGGCGGAGAAGATTATTGGAAAGTATCAAGTGTAAATAATTATGAGAAAATTCCGCCTCCACATTTACATTACTACTTAGACATGATATAATGTATAAAATAAAGGAACTTGTCATGATAGTAGGAGGTGGAAGTATGAATCCGGCAACAAGAATAATTCCGAAGTTGATACTTCTAATCGTGATACTGGTGCTTGGTTTAATCTTACACTTTGCGACTGAATGGATGAAGAAGAAAAGACAGCCTGAGTGGGATGAATTTTAGAAAAAAGTGGCAGATTTTAACGAAAGGCATGGCAAAGATTTAAGTGATAATACCAAGGCTTTTTTAGAAAAACATGTCAACGATTCCCAGACTGCCCGTATCAAAGCTATGGTAAAGCGAGAGGAACTTGAGCGGGAAGAAATGGAAAAGGAATACCAACAGGAAGAATAAAAATTCAAGATGCAGCCTCGTCAAATTTTTCTTGACGAGGCGATTTTTTTGTATTAAACTCTAGTTAGAAACTGAATGAATTACCGCCGGGTAACGCTTTTTATTCACGCCGTTAGGCCTTAGAAGGAGTGAATGGGAGGCGGTATTTTTTTTAAGAAAGGAAAGGTTATTAGTATGTTTAGAGTAATGAGAAGAACGAAGCAGGCTATGTCCTTTGAGGACAGTGCAGCAGTTTTAGAGCGGAATACTGCAGGCGTTTTAGCTGCAGCAGGCGACGATGGTTATCCTTATGCAGTGCCGCTCAGCTATGTGTACACAGACGGCAAGATTTATTTCCATTGCGCAAAGGAAGGACATAAGCTGGACGCAATCGCTCGCTGTGAGAAAGTGTCTTTTTGCGTTATCGATACGGATCAGGTGGTGCCGGAGGAGTTCACTACTTATTTCCGTAGTGTTATAGCCTTTGGAAAAGCGAGAGTTCTGGACGACCCTGCTGAAAAGAGAGCAGCGCTGGAGGCTCTGGGGAAGAGATATTCTCCCGATGAAACACCGGAGGCTATGGCAAAGGAAATTGATGGATCCTTTAAACAAGTCACCATGGTTGAAATTGCTATCGACCATCTGTCTGGCAAAGAGGCAATTGAGTTTGTGAAACAGAGACAAGCGTAAGTAAAAAACGAGGTATCGCCCAAGAGGACGACCTCGTTTTTCATAAAGGAATTATTTTATTAGGCTCTTTCCGGTCATTTCTTCCGGAATGGAAAGTCCCATCAGACGCAGCATAGTCGGTGCGATATCGCACAGTTTGCCGCCGTCAGCAAGATTAACCGGATTTTTCGCAATATGTACAAGCGGAACGGGATTCAGAGAGTGGGCAGTGACCACATTACCTGCTTTGTCGACCATACAGTCGGCGTTGCCGTGGTCTGCAGTCAGAAGAATCTGACCGTCTTTGGCAAGTACAGCATCGACAATTTTTGGCACGCATATATCTAAGGTTTCGATTGCTTTGACGGCAGCGTTCATGATACCGGTATGTCCTACCATATCTGCATTTGCGAAGTTCAGGATGATACAGTCGTACTTGTCTGCTTCAATCTGTTCCAGTACCCGTTCTGTTACCGCAAGGGCGCTCATCTCAGGCTGAAGATCATAGGTGGCAACCTTCGGAGAAGGTACCAGAATCCGATCTTCGCCGTCTGCAGGCGCTTCGATGCCGCCGTTAAAGAAAAAGGTTACATGGGCGTATTTTTCGGTTTCGGCAATGCGAAGCTGGGTAAGTCCCAAAGACGCAATGTAATCACCGAAGGTATTTTTTAGAGTCTGCGGCGGGAAGGCGACTTCTACATTTGGCATGGATGCATCGTACTGGGTCATGCAGACATATTTTAAATTCTTGATGGTCTTTTTGCGAGGGAAGCCATCGAAATCGGGATCTGCAAAGGCACGGGTGATTTCTCTTGCTCTGTCCGGACGGAAGTTAAACATAATCATGGCGTCATCATCGTTTACTGTGCCGGCGCCGGTAACGGTTGGCAGAACAAATTCGTCATTTTCATCCCGCTGATAAGCAGTGGTTACTGCACTGCAGCCTGTAGCGGCAGAAAGACCCTGTCCCAGCGTCATGGCATCATAAGCTTTTTCGACTCTGTCCCAGCGTTTATCTCTGTCCATAGCGTAATACCTGCCAGAAATTACAGCGATTTCGCCAACTCCCAGTTGGTGCATGTGATTTTGAAGTGCTTCGATATACTGATTTGCACACCTTGGAGGAACATCGCGACCATCGAGGAAGCAGTGGACAAGTACCTTGGAAAGCCCTTTCTTTTTCGCCATGGTAAGGAGGGCAAAGAGATGGCTGATATGACTGTGGACACCGCCATCGGAAAGAAGTCCCAAAAGGTGCAGCGTAGAATCGCAGGAAAGAGCGTGCTCCATTGCTGTATTCAGCGCTGGATTTTCAAAAAAATCTCCATCCTCGATGGATTTTGTGATTCGGGTAAGTTCCTGGTATACGATACGGCCTGCGCCGATATTCAGGTGTCCCACTTCGGAATTTCCCATCTGCCCTTCGGGAAGCCCTACGGAAAGACCGCTGGCTGATAAACTGGTCTTCGGATATTTTGAAAAAATCATATCCAAGTTGGGCGTTTTAGCGGCGGCAATGGCGTTGCCAGCCCTTTCAGGGTTGAGCCCAAACCCATCTAAAATCATCAGCATGGTTGGTCTATTGTTTATATACATAAATTCATCTCCGTTTCTAAGATTCTTTCTTCATTATAGCAAATTTTTTGGTATAATGGAATAAGCAGTGATAAAATATGGAGGCAGATATGGCTTGGACCAAAGAACAGCAGCTGGCAATCGACCAGCGTGATAAAAATATACTGGTAGCAGCAGCAGCGGGCTCGGGTAAGACTGCTGTTTTGGTGGAGCGCATTAAAAAACTTGTTATAGAAGAAGGCGTGCCTATCGATCGGATGCTGATTGTAACTTTTACCAATGCGGCGGCAGCGGAGATGAAGGAGAAAATCCGCAAAGCACTCATCGAAGAAATCGATAAGGCGCCAGAGCAGGCAGGTAAGCTGAGAGAACAGCTGGCGCTGCTTGCAAGAGCAAATATCAGCACTTTCCACGCCTTTGCCCTGGATGTCATTCGGCGCTTTTTTTATCAGGCAGAGATTGAGCCAGGCTTTTCCATCTGCGATGATGCGCAGAGGACGATTCTTAAAGAAGATGCTATGGATTTGCTGCTGGAAAACTGGTTTGCAGCGGATAGCGAGGAGTTTTACGGATTTCTTAACTGGTATTCCGGCGACCGTAACCAGAGTAAAATCCGCACGATTTTGGAAGAAGCATATAACGTGCTGCAGTCTCTTCCTTATCCGTGGCAGTGGCTGGATGAAAAAATTGCGCAGCTTTCCATGAATGAAGAGGAAATGAAAGCTTCACCTCTGATGGCGTATATCTGGGATTTTATTGAGGAGTCTGCAGAAAAGGCGCTGGAATACGCACAGCGCAGCGCTGATCTGCTAGATGAGGCAGGTCTTTGCCGAATGGCAGAAAAGGTTGCTTTGGAGGAACTGCCTCAATATCAGCATATTGCAGCGCTTGTCGGGCAGAAAGCCTTTGAGGAATTGGGAGAAGCAGCGGCGGCATTTAAGAGTCTGCGTCTGACTACAAAAAAAGATGAGAAAGAGGACTATGCCCTGATTAAAGAGCAGGTTGCGGCATGCCGAAAGAAAGCCGCTTCTTTGATTGATGAAATGCAGAAGACCTTTTTCCTTGCGCCTTTTTGCGAGCAGATTGAGGAAATGAACAAGACTGCGCCGATGGCGAAAACCTTGCAGAAGCTGCTTCTGGATTTTGACGGAATTTTTAAAGCGGCGAAGGCAGAAAAAAAGCTGGTGGATTTCAACGATATCGAGCATTTCTGCCTGGAAATTCTAAAGGAGCCCCAAGCAGCAGAGTTTTACAGAAACAAATTTCAGTATATTTTTATCGACGAGTATCAGGATACCAATATTTTGCAGGAAGAGATTATCTCCAAGATTAAGCGAGAGAATAATTTATTCATGGTAGGCGATATTAAACAGAGTATCTATAAATTCCGACTGGCAGAGCCGGAGATTTTCAAAGAGAAGTATATCAGTTATGGAAAAGAGAACGCAAATTCCATTAAAATTGATTTGAACAAAAATTTCCGAAGTAAGCCGGTGATTCTGAAAGAAATTAACAAGATTTTTACAGGTGTTATGGAGGACTATAATGAGGAGGCAATGCTCTATCCTGGTCTTGACTACGACGGAGAATACAGTTATCTGCCTGAGGTCAAGGTAGTGGATGTTGCCACAGTGGACGCAGGCGATGAAGAACTTGCTAATTTGAAAAATGCCGAAATTGAAGCCCTTGCCGTCAGCCGGATCATCAAGGAAAATCTGGGAAAACGGTTTTATGACCATAAGGCAGGAAGGGAGCGGGAAATCTGTCTTCGCGACATCGTAATTCTCATGCGCGGCGTGCGAAATTATGCCGATGTATTTTATCAGATTTTAAAGCAAAACGGCATTGAAAGCTTTGTGGATGACAGCGAGGGCTACTTTGACACGATGGAGATTAATGTGTTCATGAATCTTCTATCGGTAATAGACAATAAAATGCAGGATGTGCCATTAATCAGCACACTTCACGCTGAAATTTTTGGTTTTTCCTCTGAGGACTTGGCGCTGATTCGTGCAGCCCACAAGGAGGGAACCTACAGCCAGGCTTTTTCGGCTTACGCAGAGAGCGGAGCAAATCAGGAACTTGCACAAAGGTGCAGAGAGGTTCTTGCAAAGTTAAAAGAATGGAAAACCATGGCAACATCGTTGCCCCTTGGAAAATTTATCTGGAATCTGCTTTTGGAAACCGGATACTATGTCGAAATCGGCGCCATGCCCAGCGGTACGCAGAGGCAGGCAAACCTTCGTGCGCTGGTCGATAAGGCGGAAAGCTACAGTAAGGATAGACAAAGCTCCCTTTACAGCTTTGTCCGGTATATCGAGGCGGTGAAGCAGCGAAAAGTCTCCATGGGGCAGGTAAAGCTGGTGGGAGAAAACGACAATCTGGTGCGCATTATGACGATTCATAAAAGTAAAGGGCTGGAGTTTCCTATGGTTATCGTCAGTGGCATGGGTCGCAGACTCAATTACACCAAGATGGGAAGCGGCATAACGTTGCACAAGGATATTGGTGTCGCAATGACTCTCAGCGATTATGAAGGCCACTGGTACAAACAGACCCTGCTTCAACGGCTTTTGCAGAAACAGGTCCATAGAGAAGAGGTGCAGGAGGAAATCAGAATTCTGTACGTGGCTTTAACCCGCGCAAAGGATATTCTCTATATGACGGGAACGGTTAAGGATGGAGAAAAGTTCCTTGCAGCCAGGGAAAGCGCTATGGGAGGTGATTCTATGTACCTGTCCATGGCAGATCAGGCTTCTTCGCTGGAAATGATCAATGCCAATCTGCTTTCAGGTGGGCAAAGTGAGGAACCGATATATTTTGTAAATCCGATGAGTCAGGCTATTTATGACGGAGAGGTTTCGGAGGAAGAAGGATTGAGGGTCTTGAGAAAACTGGATTTCTTCTATCCTTATGAACATGCCAGGAGTCTGAAATCCAAGTACTCGGTTACAGAAATCAACCGAAAGGCAGAGCTGCTGGAGTCCTCCTTTGTGGAAGAGCTAGCGGTGCCGAAGTTTCGGCAAGGTGAAAAAAAGCTTACTGCAGCGGAGCGAGGTACTGTATATCATGGAATTATGGAGCGAATTGACTTCGCAGCGGCGGCCAGAGAGGGCATAGATTATCTGAAAACTGCTGTCGCAGAAATGATAGAGCAGGAAATTTTTACAGCGGAAGAAATTGCAGCAGTAAGGCTTTCGCGGATTACGGACTTCTTTGAAAGCGAACTGGGAAAGCGCTGCGCAAAGGCGTTTGCTGCGGGTAGTCTGCAGAGAGAAAGACCGTTTAACCTGCAGATGGAGATGGATGGAGAAAATGTTATCGTGCAGGGTATTATTGACTGCAGTTTTGAAGAGGAAGACGGTCTGGTACTGTTTGATTATAAAACCAACTGGATTGATAGAGAAAAGCCTTTTGAACAGGAAGCGGACAGACTGCGGCAGATGTACAGGCAGCAGATTGCCATTTACTGCCGCGCGCTTGCAAAAACTTATGGAAAGCCGGTAAAGGAAGCGTATCTGTATTTGTTTGGCGCCGGCTGCGGTATTGAGATGAAATTGGAGGGGAAGTATGAGTAAAGGACTGGTAATTGAAGGAGGCGGCATGCGTGGGATCTTTGCCGCCGGTGTTTTAGATTGTTTTTTGGACGCAGGAATTCGCTTTGATAACGTCATCGGCGTGTCGGCAGGCGCGTGTCACGGATGCAGCTATGTGGCAGGACAGAGGGACCGGGCGCTTGCAGTCAACCTGGATTATCTCGATAGAAAAGAATACTGCAGTCTGCATAGTTTGCGGACGACAGGAGACTTGTTTGGGGCTGAATTTATTTATCATACGATTCCAGAGCAGCTGTATCCAATTGATAACGATGCGTTTACTGCAAGCGGAATTAAATTTCAGCCGGTAGTCACAAATTGCGTAACTGGTGAAGCTGAATATCCTGTGGTGGGAGATATGTTTCGCGATGTGGAATGGGTGAGGGCGTCGGCATCGCTTCCTTTTCTTGCCAATATGGTAGAAATCGGCGGCGGGCTTTATATGGACGGTGGCATTTCGGATTCTATTCCACTGGCGCAATCCATCCGGCAGGGAAACGAAAAGAATATAGTGATTCTTACAAGACCCAGAGATTATCGAAAAAAGCGGACAAATGGCATGCTGCTGAAGGTGATGAAGCGGAAATACAGGGATTATCCGAATATGGTTGCGTCTTACGAAAAGCGGGCGCAGACTTATAACCAGTCACTGGAACTTGTGGCGGCTGAAGAAGAGACCGGAAGAGCTTTTGTGATTGCACCGATGGGGGATTTGGATATAGGAAGAACAGAGCGGAACCCAGAAAAAATGAAGAAGGCTTACCGGGAAGGGTATTACGTGACGGAGGGTCTTTTGGAGAAATTACAAAAATATTTGCGGGAAAGTGTATAATTTCCCTCTTGTACAGCAGGAGGCTATGGGTTATACTGGTAATAGAATAAATAGAAAACGGGTGAGCACCTACCGTATGCAGGCTAGTCTTGTATACGGTTTTTTTGAGAGGAGGGCGAAAGTTTTGGAAGAAAGAATAACGAATGAAAAGGTTTTTATGATTCTGGTCAAATTCAGTTTGCCTTTAATTCTCAGTGGTATTTTGCAGCAGCTGTACAGCTGGGTAGATGCGTTCATCGTAGGGAATGTAGAAGGTGAAAATGCACTGGCTGCAATCGGCGCGACGGGTGTAATCATCGGATTTTTTGTCATGGTGATGACAGGTTTTACGGGTGGCCTTGGCATTTTATTTGCGAGAAAATATGGCGCAGCAGAAACGGACCGGCTTTCTGCTATTTTATCTACCTTTCTTTTTGCGGTCGGCGGGGTGTTTCTGGTTCTTTCCGTGGCGGGAGTAGCCCTGTCAGGAGCGATGCTCAGGCTTCTCAATACGCCTGCTGAAATTTTTGTGTTGTCAGAGCGGTATTTGCAGCTGAGTTTCATTGGCATTCCTTTTCTGGCAGTATATAATGTGTATTTTGCGGCACTTCGCGCAATTGGCGATAGCAAAGCACCTTTTTTTGCGATTCTGCTTTCTTCGGCGGTTAACTTCGTGCTGGATGTGCTTTTCGTGGCGGCAATGGGCTGGGGCGTTGTCGGAGCCGCGCTTGCGACAACGGTGGCACAAATCTTGATGACGATATTTATCATTTGCTATGCCGCAAAGAAACACTCAATGCTGCGTTTTTCTCTTTCTCGCGGAAGGACGCTTGTGGATAGAAAAATGCTGAGGGAAGGACTGCGACTTGGAATTCCACCGATGATTCAAAGCAGCGTCAATGCTCTTGGAAATATGGTTTTGCAGAATTTTATGAATGGTTTTGGCACGCAGACGGTGGCGGCAATTACGACAGCATACAGAGTGGATACGGTGGCGCTACTTCCGGTGGTACATATGGGGACTGCGATTTCGACGATGGCTGCTCAGTCTGACGGTGCAGGTGACAAAAAAAGAATTTTTCGCTTTTTTAAGGCGGGGACGGCTCTGGCGGCGGTTATCTCCGTGGTACTGACGCTGTTTGTTGTATTTATGGGGCAGTACCTGGTGTCCATGTTCGGCGTTGGTGAGGAAGCCGCGTTGATTGGCGGCAATTTCTTCCGCAGATTTGGCTGTTTCTATCCGATTTACGGACTTTGCATGGCATTTCGCGGCGCGCTGGAAGGTATTGGTGATGTGGCATATTCCAGTGTCATTGGTATTGTTGCGCTGATTTCACGTATTATCATGTCCTACACACTGGTCGGACTTTGGGATAATATGGTCATCGCTTATGCAGAAGGGTTGTCCTGGTGCGTTATGCTGGTGCTGTACTTTGTGCGGTTTGCGGTAAAGCGGAGAGAGCTAGGGGTGCAGTGCAGGTAGATAAGGCGTGCGAGATGAGGAGAGGAGACTAGACTTTAACCTAAAACGGATTTTTGATAAAAAAGTGTATAAGCGGATGCCCAAATCTTAACCGAAAACTAGAAAATACTAAAAAAATGTATAAGAATGATGCGAGGGATTCTCTTTCATACTTACAAAGATGTCTGCTGAAGTGATTTTTAAGCAAAAAACTTGCTTTTTTTGCAAGGTTAATGGAGATTTACGAAGCATCTTGCAAAAAATGTAAGACATGCGAAGGGAGAAGCCGATGTATTTATACACTTTTAACTCAAAAACACAATTTGGGTTAAACTTATCCTACTGGAGTTAATCAAAAGAGGACTGCGAAATGCAGTCCTCAATTTTGTTTTTGGAATATTGTTTGCTCGGGCAAGCGCCATTATACGACTAAATCCTTGCCAATCGAACTTCGCACAGAGTGCTTGTTCTCTTGGGGATTAGCCGTAGAGTGCCACGCGCTGAAGTGCTGCACTCCTGACAGGGGACCTACCTGCAATTCGCTTTGCTCGTTGGGTTAGGTCTCCCAAAGCATAAGGTTTGCTTAACTGTTCGCTCTGCTCACAGAGCAAATCATTATACAATACCCTGAGCCATCATAGCTTCTGCAACCTTTTCGAAACCAGCGATGTTTGCGCCCTTGATCAGGTCATAGCCCAGACCGTATTTTTCACAAGCAGCAGCAGCGTTCTTGTGGATGTTAACCATGATAGTTTCAAGCTGTTCATAAACCTGAGCAGGGGAGAATACAGTGTGACCTGCGTTCTGTCCCATTTCGATGCAGGAGCAAGCTACGCCGCCAGCGTTTGCAGCCTTGGAAGGTCCAACGATTACGCCGTTTTCCTGCAGGTATTCGATTGCTTCGTTTGTGGTCGGCATGTTAGCACCTTCGCAGAGGAACTTACAGCCGTTAGCGACCATAGTCTTAGCATCTTCGATGCGGATTTCGTTCTGTGTTGCACAAGGGATGTACAGGTCAGCCTTAACTTCCCAAGGTTTCTTGCCAGCGTAGAAAGTAGCGCCAGGGAACTTGTCTGCATAAGGTGCGCAGATGTTCTTTCCGGAAGCTCTCAGTTCGAGTAAGTAGTCTTCTTTTTCACCTGGAGTTACGCCGTCTGGATCGTAGATGTATCCGTCTGGTCCGGAGATAGTGATAACTTTAGCACCCAGCTGGTTCAGCTTCTGTACTGTACCCCAAGTAACGTTACCGAAACCGGATACTGCAACGGTTTTGCCTGCCAGTTCTTCGCCGCAGTGTTTCAGCATTTCTCTTGCGAAGAATACGATACCGTAACCAGTAGCTTCAGTTCTTCCTGCAAGTCCGCCGTAAGCAAGACCTTTACCAGTCAGAACGCCTTCGTATCTGTTGCTCAGTCTCTTGTACTGTCCGAAGAGGTAACCGATTTCTCTTGCGCCAACGCCCATGTCACCAGCAGGAACGTCAGTGTGAGGTCCGATGTGTCTGTAAAGCTCAGTCATGAAGGACTGGCAGAATCTCATAACTTCAGCATCGGATTTTCCAGTAGGATCGAAGTCAGAACCACCTTTGCCGCCGCCGATAGGAAGACCGGTTAAGCTGTTTTTGAAGATCTGTTCAAATCCCAGGAACTTGATGATGCCAGGATATACGTTAGCAGCGAAACGCAGACCGCCTTTGTAAGGTCCGATTGCGCTGTTGAATTCATATCTGTAACCTCTGTTTACCTGAACTTTACCTTCGTCGTCAACCCAAGGAACTCTGAAGCTGATGCCTCTTTCTGGCTCGATCAATCTTTCGATCAGACCAGCTTCAACGTATTCAGGATGTGCTTCCAGAACAGGCTCGATGGAAGTTAATACTTCTTCTACAGTCTGAATAAATTCTGGTTCACCAGGGTTTCTTTTCTTAGCGATTTCAATATACTGATCAACTAATTTTCCCATTTTAATCTCCTCTTTTCTCTTATTAAACTTTAGAAATTAGTGTTACAAGATGTTATAATATGGTTCTTGTTTCTTCCAATATAACACTTTGACATTTTTTAGTCAACCCTTTCAGGGTGGAAAGGATTGGTTTTTTTAAAGAACAATCCTGACATGGAAATGACTGAAATTTCAACGATTTCAAGATGTGGTAAAAATTTACAAAATCATTTTGACGAATGCAGATTCTTATATGAAAGTTTGTCTGCCGGGTATGAGGGAATGTTATACAAAGTTTTTTTCTAAAAAGGTTGCAAGCACGAGCTATTTCGAGGTATAATTAACTGTTAAAGAATGTCTATACATATAATTATGAAGGGAAGTGAAGACATGGATAATGGGCCTACGTCCAAACGAAGTATCGACGCATTAACAAAAACAAAAGAATCCTTGGCTTCACTGGCCGGATAAAATCCTCGCACTAGCGGTATTTTTCTGGGTTCAGTAAGAACAGCCAGGGAAAATACAAGTGAAAGTGAGGAATGACAGATGGATAACAGAGTCATTATTGACGCAGATGTATTGTGGGAAGAATCCTTTGAAAAGATATTAGAACTCCTTGAAAACAAACGATATTTTCAGGCGAGAGATGAACTTCTCAAATTTAATGCAGTAGACATTGCCTACATGCTGGAAGATATCACGGAAGAAACCGATATTGATATGACAATCATCCTTTTCCGGCTGCTTCCAAAGGATGTTTCTGCAGAAGTCTTTTCAGAACTGTCTACTGATAATCAAGTAGAAATTGTAAATGTAATCACAGATAAGGAAATCGATTTTATTTTACAGGAACTGGACTTCGACGATAAGATCGATATTCTGGAGGAACTGCCCGCCAATATGGTGGACAGAATTTTAGAAAAAACACCGAAGAACGAGAGAAAGCTGATCAACACTTTTCTCAATTATCCGGATAACAGCGCCGGCAGTCTGATGACGCCGGACTATATCAGTCTGCGCAAGGAGTGGAATGTAGCGCAGGCGCTGGAACATATCAAAGAAGTAGGCATGGATGCAGAAACCATCTATACCTGCTATGTCAGAGACAACGGGCGAAAGCTGCTTGGCATTGTATCTTTAAGTACGCTGGTAATTTCCAGTGATGACACCAAGATTATGAACATTATGCGCACAGACTATGTGTATGAGAATGTATTTGATGACCAGGAAGACGTCTCTGAAGATTTTAAGAAATACGGATTTTTGGCATTGCCTGTTGTGGACAACGAGCACCGTCTCGTCGGAATTATTACCGTCGATGATATTCTGGATGTAATGGAAGAAGAGGCGACTGAAGATATCGAGAGAATGAACGGTGTCATTGACTTTGAGAATTCCGACAAGGGATATCTGGACAAGTCGGTCATGCGGCATGCCCTGAACCGGCTGCCATGGCTTGTAATCCTCATGGTTGCCTATGTGTTTACAGGCATGCTGATTACAGGCTTTGAAGGAAGGCTTTCTGAAATCATCTGCCTGGTGGCGTATATGCCGATGCTGATGGGAACTGGCGGAAACACAGGCTCTCAGGCGGCAACGCTGATTATCAGAGGTCTTGCCACCGATGAGGTGGATACTTCTGATGTGTTTAAGATTTTATGGAAAGAAGTGCGTATAGGAGCCCTTTTGGGAGCTGTTTTAAGTATCATTAATTTTGGACGAATTATCTGGCTTGACGGCAATGATTATAGTGTAGCATTGACAGTTTGCCTTGCGATGCTGTTCATTGTGATCTTTGCAAAGGTGCTTGGCAGCATGGTGCCGCTTCTTGTAAAAAAACTCAATCTGGACCCGGCGCTCATTGCAAATCCTGCCATTTCATCGGTTTCTGATATTGTGGCGCTGAGCATTTATTTTGTGATGGCAATGGTTATTTTAGGTTTATAAAGATAATGGGATTAAAAAAATGCAAATAACAGGTTTAACGGACAAAAATTTTGTCCATACTGTAATTAGAAGACGCCCCAAAGACGTACATAAAGGAAGCTGCGGCAAAGTACTGATTGTTGCAGGAAGCAGAGAAATGGCAGGCGCCGCCGTGTTCTCTTCCAAAGCAGCCATCAAATGCGGCAGCGGTCTGGTTAACGTCTGTACGAGGAGAAAGATTTTTCCGGTTATACAAATTTCTGTACCGGAAAGCATCTGTCTTCCATGGGGAAAAGCAAAGAGGAACCTGGCAGGCTACGACGCCATTGCAGCAGGTCCGGGGATGGGAGTTGATAGAAGAACCAGAGAAATCCTGAAAAGGATATTAACCGAATACGCAGGTACGTTTATCATCGATGCTGATGGACTGAACACCATAGCAAAGGATGCAAAACTGCAGATTTTGCTCAGAAGTACCAAAGCCAGGGTTATTCTGACCCCGCACATAGGGGAGGCGGGAAGGCTTCTTGGAAAGCAGATCAAAGGCTGTGCCAAGGAAGAAATCGGACAGGCTCTTTGGGAAAAATTTCACTGCGCTGTTATCGTAAAAGGTGCAGATACACTGGTGGCTCTTTCCGGCGGCGATGCATATATTAATACTACAGGTAATCCGGGCATGGCGACTGCCGGTGCAGGGGATGTTCTTACGGGAATCATCGTATCCCTGGCAGGGCAGGGTCTTTCTACAGACGATGCAGCCAGAGCAGGAGTATTTGTACACGGTATGGCGGGCGATATGGCCGCAGAAAAAATCGGTCAGCATGGTCTTACTGCCAGTGATATTGCAGATTACGTACCTTTTGCTTTAAAAGAAATTATCGATTAAGACAAGGAGTGTTGGACTTTGATAGTAAAAAAGGGAGACCTTTATTTTGCGGATCTAAGTCCCGTAGTCGGCTCCGAACAAGGGGGTATCAGACCAGTACTTGTAGTTCAAAATGACGTAGGAAATAAATTCAGCCCAACCATCATTGTGGCTGCCATTACATCGCAGACAAAGGCAAAATTGCCGACACATGTGGAACTTGCCGCCGCCGACGGCGGACTTAGCAAAAATTCAGTTGTGCTTTTAGAACAGCTCCGCACCATTGATAAGCGAAGACTGAAGGAGCATATCGGTACGCTCAGTGAGAAACAGCTGCCTACAGTAGATCAGGCACTGTCTGTGAGTCTGGGCATTACCGAGGCTAGAAATCACTGAAAAATAACAGCTTTGATTTACGCGAGAGCCGGGATTTCCGGCTCTCTATAAATAAATATAATGGAGGATAAGATGGACAAAAAACAATTGGAAACACTGGCGGCGAAAGTCAGAATTGACGTAGTCCGCGCAATACATAGTGCGGCTTCCGGCCATCCCGGAGGCTCCCTTTCAGCGGCTGATATCGTGACAGCGCTGTATTTTAACGAAATGAACATAGACCCGGAGAACCCCAAAAAGGAGGACCGGGATAAATTTATTTTATCCAAGGGACATGCAGGCCCTGTGCAGTATGCAGCTTTGGCAGAACGCGGATACTATCCGGTTTCTGATATGATGCGCCTGCGTAAGCTAGGAAGCAATTTTCAGGGACATCCAAATATGCACAAAGTGCCGGGCATTGAAATGTCTACTGGATCTTTGGGCCAGGGCATCTCTGTCAGTGTCGGCATGGCGCTGGCAAATAAAATGGACGGAAATCCGGGCAGAATCTACACCCTTTTAGGAGATGGAGAACTACAGGAAGGTCTGGTCTGGGAAGCAGCCATGTCTGCAGCACATTATAAGCTTGACAACATGGTGGCTATCGTAGACTTTAACGGTCTGCAAATCGACGGAAAGAACGACGATGTTATGACCGTAAAGCCGATCGACGAAAAATTTGCGGCCTTTGGCTGGAATGTAATTGTCATTGACGGACATGACTTTGATGAAATACTGGATGCTTTTGCAAAGGCGAGAGCGTGCAGGGAAAAACCGACTGTAATTATCGCAAAGACCCACAAGGGAAAAGGCGTTTCCTTTATGGAAGACAATCCAGGTTGGCACGGAAAAGCCCCAAGTGATGAAGAAGCGAAGCTTGCAGTAGAGGAACTGGGAGGTGAATGGTAATGGCAGATAAGATGGCAACAAGAGCGGCTTACGGAAAAGCTTTGGTAGAAATGGGGGCAGAAAATCCGAATCTGGTTGTAATGGATGCGGATTTGTCTAAGTCTACTATGACCGCTGAATTTAGCAAAACTTATCCAGATCGGTTCTTTAATATGGGAATTGCAGAGCAGAATCTTTATGGAACGGCTGCTGGTCTTGCACTATCGGGAAAAGTGGTCTGTGCGTCTACTTTCGCAATGTTTGCAGCAGGCAGAGCCTTTGAGATTATCAGAAATTCCATCGGTTACACCGGCGCAAATGTAAAGATTTGTGCAACCCACGCTGGGATTACTGTAGGAGAAGACGGCGCAAGCCATCAGACTTTTGAGGACCTGGCGCTGATGCGAACTATTCCGGGCATGACGGTAGTGAATCCGTCCGATGGTGTCAGCGCAAGAATGCTGCTAAAGCAAGCAGTCGGCTTTGAGGGACCTTGTTATGTAAGACTGGGAAGAGCGGCGGTTCCTGTGTTCTACGATGAAACGGCGGAAATCAAACTGGGAAAGGGTAATGTCCTTCGTCCGGGCAGAGACGTGACCGTCATCGCCACAGGCATTATGGTTGCAGAGGCTATGGAAGCAGCTTCTCAGCTGGCTGAAGAGGGTGTCGATGTGCGCGTGATTGACATGCACACCATCAAACCGCTAGATGTAGATTTAGTCGTGGAAGCTGCAAAGGAAACAGGTAAAATCGTAACGGCTGAAGAACACTCCGTCATCGGCGGTCTTGGCAGTGCGGTGGCAGAAGTGCTCTGCACAAAGCAGCCTGCGAAGATGATTATGGTCGGTCAGCAGGATACATACGGAGAATCCGGAAAACCTGATGAACTGAAAGAAAAATATGGTATGACAGCAGATGCTATTGTAGCAGCTGTCAGAGAGATTTATTAGAAATATAGATGCCAGCGTTAGCAGAAAATGATTAACGCTGGCATTTTTGTGTCGGTGATGCGTTAGGTTCATAAGTGTTGTGCAAGGAGCCTTTGCTTTCAGCCGTTTTCCAAAGCTTTAGGTGCGCTATAACGGAGTTATTGCAGTAAATTTGCATATTTTTAGGGGCTGTCTCATACAGTGCTAATAGAGCAGAGAAAGGAGATGGCCTTATGAAAAAGGAGATAATTGCCATTGCGGCAGCGGCGATTTTGCTGATTGGACTCATAGTGGCATTTGGACTAAAATCCGGAGAGACTAACGTAAAATTTGAAAAGGTTTCGGAGAAAGTGATGCCTAGAGAACTGGAAGCGGACATTTTGCCGGAATATAGGGATTTAGAACGAGCGCTTGCTTGCAAAGTAGGTGGTGAAATCTACATCATCGTAACAAGAGGGGAAAAGGCGACGGCGGGCTACGAGGCGGAAATTGATAAGCTTACCTTGGAAAACAAGGAGGATAAGAGCAATTTAGTCGTTTATGCAACCTTTGCGGATCCGGCAGAACCTGAGAATATGGCACAAATTAGCTGTTATCCTATTGCAGTGGTAAAGACGGATTTAAAGGGACTGCCAGATACTATTGAGCTTAGAGCAGAGTATGCAAAATAGAGGGCTCCTTCCTTGCACAAGGGGATTTTGTAATTAAATTACAAAATTCCCTTGATTTTACTTTTCGTTGGATGTATACTGTAGTTACGATTTGAAGAGTAAAGAGGAAAATTATGCTGGAGAGAACTTTTATTAGAATGCAGGACAGTAAAGAGAATGACGAGTGGAAGAATCCGCAGCAACTGAATATCGGAGTGACTGGACTTGGTCAGAGTGTTGGAACAACCTTTGTTGCAACTTCTCTGGCCTTTTATTTTGTTGGTATGGGGAATAGTGTGACATTTACACAATGTTTGACACCCAGCAGATGCAATAGTCTTCTTTATGATGCGACAGCTATGGATCAGCGCTTTAGCAACAGGCAGTTTCACGATGTTTATAGGCTGATTTTGGAGAATAAACCAGCGAGGGGAAAGAAAAATATGGAGAAAGGAATTAACTGGATTTTGCCGACACCTTGGATTTTGGAGCAGGGGAAAGACCTTGACGGCGTCCAGCAGGCCAGACTAATTCAAAGTGCAAAGGGGGAAATCTGTATCTTTGATTTTGCGGCGGAACAGTCATGGGACAGTCATCTGCCGGACATGGACAAGCTGATTATCGTAGCTGATCCTATGCCATCGAAGCTGATTCGCCATAAAGAACGGTTCCAGCGTCTAAAGACCATAGAACTTTCTGGCATTGCTGCTGACTGGGTTGTGAACAGGAGTAACAGTGGAGTTAGCCGCAGACAGATTGCTGCATATTTAAAAAATCGAAAGTTGCTGTGGATACCCCAGTTTGCCCCAGAATTGTTTTATGCTGACGAATTTGCATGCCGCTTTTCATGGGAAAATAAAGAAATAAAAAGTAAACTTTTGGACATTTTCACAAAATTTTCACAGTAATCGACAGAATATGTCCTATTTTGCCTTTAAAAACGGGTCGAAATATAGTATAATTTAGATGTGTGTGTAAAACACAAAATACAAAATTTAAAACGAAAGGGATCACTATGATAACATTCGACAATGTGACGAAAACATATAATACGAACATTGGTCTTGAGAATGCAAGTATCCATATTAATAAGGGAGATTTCGTTTTCCTTGTAGGACCCAGCGGTGCAGGGAAGTCTACATTTATCAAATTAATCCTGAAGGAAATCGACGCTGATTCTGGAAGTATCGTGGTTGACGGGCAGGAAGTTACGACTTTGAGCAATCGTGAAATTCCGGGTCTTAGAAGAAAAATTGGCATCGTATTTCAGGATTTCAGGCTATTGCCTAAGAAGACTGTATATGAAAACGTAGCATTCGCTATGGAAATCTTACATAGACCAAAGAGACAGATTAGAAAGAAAGTGCCACAGGTTTTGAGCCTTGTGGGTATTAGTGATAAGGCGGATAAGTATCCTGATGAGCTTTCTGCAGGAGAGCAGCAGCGTGTTGCTATTGCAAGAGCAATCATCAATAATCCGACTGTGCTCATTGCAGATGAACCGACCGGAAATCTGGACCCGGACACTGCAGCAGAAATTATGGATTTATTAAATCAGATTAATATTACGGGAACGACCATCGTTATGGTAACGCATGCCAAGGATATCGTAGACCGTATGCAAAAGCGTGTTGTAGCGATTGAAGGTGGGCATATTGTTAGGGACGAATTCGGACAGTACGGCTTTGAAGAAGAGTCACAGGGCTTTGCAGAAGAAATTTTCGAAGAAAAATCCTACGGTTATGAGCCCGCGGATTATGAGTTTGAGCCTTTTGATTACAAATCTACTGCAGCATGTCGACAGGCATATGAATACAAGGTGGAAGAAACGGAGCCGCTGCTTGTTGCTGAACCCGAAATTGAGATTTTTGAAGAAGCTTCTGTAGAAGAACACTCTGAACCAGAGGCTGCTGAGCCGGAAGTTTCTGAAATGGAGTCTCTGACTTTGGAAGAATTTGCTGTCAGTGAGGACAACTGTGCTTTGCCAGACTTGGCAGATGACAGCGAAAAATTTAAGACGATGCGGTTTAAGACCACTGAATATGGAAAGCTTGAAAACAATCAAGAAGCCGAATCTTTGGCAGAAGAGGAGGGCGACAGCGATGAGTCAGATTCTTTATAATATCAAACAGGCTTTTGTGCAGATTGGCAGAAACAAGGCGATGAGTCTTGCATCGGTATTTGCCATTACGGCGATGATGCTGATTTTGGGGTTGTTCTTTGTGATTACAGTTAATATTAATCTTTTTACTGAAATGGTAAAATCTGATTATGATCAAGTAGAGATTTTCCTACTGGATGAGACAACTACCGAAGAAGCGCAGGATATCATGGATAAAATCGAGGGACGCAAGGGTGTTGAGAAGGTGGAATACAGAACCAAAGAAGATGCTCTGAACATTATGAAATCCCGCTGGGGAGAGAGCAGCTACCTTTTGGATTCACTGGGCAATAACCCGCTTCCGAATTCCGTACTGATTACAGTAGATACTTTGGAGAGCGCAGGAGCGGTTACTGATTATGCGGCAAGTCTTGATGGCGTAGAGGATGTGAAATATTATCAGGAAACCGTTGAAAAACTTACAAAGGTAACTGGATTTTTGCAGATAGCTGCTTTGATTATCATGGCATTTTTAGTAGTAGTTTCCATTGTAGTTGTGTCCAACACCATTAAGCTTACTGTCTTTGCAAGGTCCAGAGAAATTTCTATCATGAAATATGTCGGTGCGACCAACTGGTTTATTAGAGGACCGTTTCTTGCGGAAGGCATTATCATCGGCATTCTGGCTTCCATGGTTTCGGCGGGAATCACTTTCGGCATTTACAGCAAGATCGTGGATTTAATTGGTACACAGGTGATGACTATATTATCGTCCCCGCTGGTGCCTGCAGGATACCTTGCAGTGAATTTGATTTGTATCTTTTTGGCGATGGGTATCAGTATCGGCGCATGGGGCAGCATCATCTCTATGAGAAGATTTTTGGATACATAAACTTCGATGCAAAAAAGAATTGAATCAATATGAGGAGATAAGATATGAAAAAGAAAAGTTTAATCTGCTTTTTAATATTTGTGCTTGTCGCAGTCTTTAGCACTTATGGTCTCAGTTATGCGAACACAAAGGCGGATAAGCAGGAAGAGTTGAATGAGATTAAAGAGCAGACAAAAGAAGTCAAAGACGATATGCAGGAGCTGGTTTCCAAAATCGAGGATCAGCAGGCAGAAATTGACAAAATTCAAGTTTCCATTGAGAAAAAGGAAGCTGAGCTTGAAAAAGCGGAGGCTGAAATTGCAAAGACCATCAAAGAGATAAAAGCAAGGGAAGACGGTCTTAACAAACGTCTTAGAACTATGTACAAAAATGGTTCTGTAGGCTATCTGGATGTGCTTCTTGGTTCCAGCAGTATTTCTGAGTTCATATCCAATCTGGAGATGATTCAGAAAATCTATAAAAATGACCAGAATATCCTTGTGACTTTGGAAGACCAGCAGAAAGAGCTGGAAGAAAAACAGAATGTCCTTGAGCGTGAGCAAAAGGAACTTGGCGAGAAAAAAAGCGAAGCTCAGGAGAAGCGAGATTCTCTGAAAGAGGACCAGACTGCACTGCAGGAAAAGCTAGACGAGCTTAATTCGGAAGCCGAGCGAATCGGTGATGAAATTGCAAATATGCAGGATCAGAATAAAGTCTACGAGGGCGGCAAATTTATGTGGCCGACCAATTCCACTTACATTACGTCACCGTTTGGTTTCCGTATTCACCCTGTGACAGGCTATTATACTGGACATACGGGTGTGGATATCGGCGCCAGCTATGGTTCACCTGTCTATGCAGCGGCTGATGGAACCGTTATCGTGGCAAGCAATTCTTACGGCGGATATGGCGTAGCAGTAGTAATTGACCACGGAAGCGGAATCAGTACTCTGTACGGTCATAACGACCACGTGGAGGTTAGCGTAGGACAGCATGTCAAACGGGGGCAGATTATTGCATACTCCGGAAACAGTGGTGTGTCCACTGGACCTCATCTGCACTTTGAAGTCAGAATCAACGGCTCTTATGTGGATCCGATGTCATATTTTTAAATAAAGGGTGAAGAATGAATTTACAACCTAGAATATACGAGTTATTGCATAAAAGAGGTATTGAGACGGAAGCTGATATTGAAGAGTTTCTGTCGGACAAACCTCAGAAGACTTACGATCCATTCCTGCTTCTTAACATGGAGGCAGGAGTGGATTTAATATTGTCTTCTATTGAAGAGGACGAGAAAATCTGTATCTATGGAGATTACGATGCTGATGGAATCACTTCTACGGCAGTGCTTATGGAGGTCTTGTCCAATTTGACGTCCAATCTGGCATATTATATTCCGTCCCGCTTTGAGGAAGGGTACGGACTTAACTGCGGAGCCCTGGACAAAATCAAGGCAGCAGGAATTGATCTTGTGATTACCGTGGACTGTGGCAGTGTATCCTGCGCAGAGGTAGAACATGCCAAGGAAATCGGACTTAAAATACTGGTAACAGACCATCATACCATTACAGATAAAGTGGCGGACTGCCTGGTGATTAATCCTATGCAGCCAGGCTGTCCATATCCTTTTAAACATCTGGCAGGAGTAGGAGTAGCCTTTAAGCTGGCGCAGGCAATTGCAGCGGAGACAGGGCTTCCAAAGTCTGCAGTTAACAGAACGTTGGATCTTGTTGGCGTGGGCACCATTGGAGATATTGTGCCTTTGGTTGATGAAAACCGCACTTTGGCCAAATATGGAATTCGGTCACTAAACCTGACCCAAAGACCGGGGCTTTCAAAGCTTATCGAGGGAACCAGTCTACAGAGAGGAAAGATTAAATCGGAGAATATCTCTTACGTAATCGTACCGCATCTCAATGCGTCTGGGCGTATGCAGGATGCCAAAATTGCAGCGTCTTTGATGATGGAAAAGGACAGCGAAAAGGTGAAAGAAGGGGTGGAAACTTTAATTTCCTGCAATCAGCAGAGAAAGAAAATTCAGAGCGAAACCTTTGAACAGTGCTGCAATATTGTAGAAGAAAAATATCAGACTGCCCCTTTTCTTGTTATAGATTTGGAGGATGCCCATGAGGGGATTACTGGCATTGTTGCAGGAAAGCTGAAGGAAATCTACCATAGACCTGCAGTGATTGTTACTCCTACGGCGGGAGATTGCCTTAAAGGCACTGGAAGGGGTATTGAGGGAATAGACCTTTACAGCCTTTTAAAAGATAACGAGGAACTCTTTGAGCGGTTCGGTGGTCATGCGGCGGCCTGCGGATTTACCATGAAAAAGCAGCATCTTGATACTTTGCGCAGTCGTTTAAATGAGTCGATGGGAAGAATTCTTGCTGACAATCCGGAGTTGGCGGATGCACACATTCAGGCAGATTTAAAATTGGAAGCAGGTGATGTTAATCTGCAGCTGGTTGCGGAGCTTAAGATGCTGGAGCCTTTCGGATGTGAAAACCCTCAGCCTCTAGTCAGTATTAGACTTAGACCTGGGTCCATCAGAAAGATGGGCAACCAGAATCAGTATACCAAGTTCATCGGCGTTTTGGATGACGGCAGGGAGATTCAGTGCGTCATATTTAAAGAGGCAAAGTCATACGATGAATTACTGAAAAAAGGTCAGCCTCTTACAGTTACTGGAAATCTGGAAAGTCAGACATGGAATGGGAAACAGTATCTGCAGATTACGGTGCAGGCCATAGAGGAATAGGTGAGAGGAAATGATAAAGATTAAGAAACGACAATTTGCAGCAGTCATACTGTGCACGGTACTTGTAACCTTGCTTTTGACGGCAGGCGGATTTTATCTGCTTACTAGTGCAGCCGGCGTAAAGCTGGTGCAGGGCAAGGACTATAATATGCTTACCGATATGTCGCAAAAGTATAGTAAGTTGTATACGCTGCAGAATACTATCAATGATAAGTTTCTTTGGGAAACCGATGAGAGAGAACAGATGGAAGTCATGTATAAGGCGCTGGTGGATTCTTTGGGGGATAAGTATTCCAGTTACATGAATGAAGAAGAAACGGAAAAATGGAATCGCTATGTTACGGGAGTATTCAGTGGTATCGGCATTACCTTCACAGAAAATGAAAAGGGACAGATGGAGATTTCCAGCGTTATTAAAGAAGGACCAGCAGACATCAGCGGAATCAAGGCTGGTGATATTATTCGCAAGGTAGACGGAAAGTCATACAGTACCTTAGATGAGGTTTCCACCGCCATTCAGGGTGAGGAGGGGACTGTCGTAAAACTGACTTATCTGCGTGGCAAAAAAGAAAAGACTGTATCCATCGTCAGAGGAGTTGTGGAGGAGCGCAGCGTTTATGCGGGCACAGTGGGCGATTCCTATGGCTATATCAGAATTACTGGCTTTGAAAAATCTACAGCTGAGCAGTTCAAACGGGAATTGTCGGCTTTTGAAAATAACAAAAAAATTAAAGGTGTTGTCATAGATATTCGGGATAATCTGGGCGGTATTATGGAACAGAGTATTGAAATTGCAGATGCATTGCTGCCGGAATGCACTATCGTCCACACCGAGGATAGCAAGGGAAAGAAAGAGTACTATAACTCCGACGAAAGCTGCACGAAACTGAAATATGTCCTTTTAATCAATGAAAACAGTGCAAGTGCTTCAGAGATTCTGGCTGCCGCCGTCAAGGATAATGAGGGCGGAAAGCTGGTGGGAATGACAACCTATGGGAAAGGAATCATTCAGAATTCCATGATGTTCAGTGATAGCACTTCTCTGAAGCTGACCACTATGCAGTACCTGTCACCAAAGAATCATAAAATTCACGGCATCGGAATCAAGCCGGATTACAAGGTGAAACAGCCGAAAAATGAAAAGGAAGATATGCAGCTTAAAAAGGCAATTTCGCTGCTTTCGTAGAGCCACTTTGGGCAAGTGCTGTAGTATAAAAGGTTTTAGACTTAACTCTAAAGCCTTTTTGATTGTAGGTGCTGTTTAAATTCCTGATGCGATTTGTTCCGCTGTGGCTATAGTGTTAATAAAGCATAAACGAATCCTGTAGATTTTAGGCCTGCAGGTTTTTTCTTGGGTTAGAGCGCCACTTTTCGCTGCATTTTTGTGTTTTATGGCATCGGCGGGTTGAAATGTGCCACATTTTCCTTATTTCCGGGATAAAATGGCATACGGTAGCTTAGATGTGCCACGTTTCATCTTTTACCAGACAAAACTGGCGGACCTAACGGAGCTGCCATCTTAGATAAGCAAGTGAAAACCGGAAAAAGGTCTGTCGAGGAGTCCTTCTAGGGCATTTTTAGTCAAAACCCAAGTGGAGTCTCGCCATAATTTCCGAAATAGTTGAAGAATGTGGCAGTTTTCGGGATGGCAGTGCCATTATTTAAGAAAAATCAATGAAATATGGCGTGCAGTGTATCAGCTTACAGACCATGAACATTTCTGACACAGTCAGCGATTGATGGCTTTGGTGTAAAGTGGCTAATCAGCGGACAATCAGACAGAGAATTGCCTTTGACTTTCACAGGTAAAAGTGATATAATTGAAAATGAAAATATTGAAAGAAGAAAGGAGCCTGTTCATGGCCTACGATTCAAAGTTCAAAAGAGACGATATTGATGAGTTGTTCGATGGAATACTGACCCTGAAAGACAGAGAGGACTGCTATAGATTTTTCGAGGATATCTGCACGATTAACGAAATTCATGCCATTGCACAACGGCTTCAGGTTGCGAAGCTTCTTTCTTTAAAGAAAACATACAGTGAAATTGAAGAGATGACAAAGGCTTCTACTGCGACAATCAGTCGCATTAATAAATGTCTGGTTTACGGGGCGGACGGCTACCAGAGAGTATTAGAGCGCCTTGATAATCAGAAGAGAAAATAGAGAAGTTCAGTAAGGGCGCCGTTTGTGTGTCCTTGCTTTTTTCTTTATAAGAATGTTGAGGGGAGATGAGATTTTGAGTAGTATTTATATTTATGACGGACCTTTTGAAAAAGGGGAAAAGGGATATGACCTTATCAGGCAGGCTGCTGTTCGCTACTGCGGAGAAGCCGGTGTAGATTATCCGGTACTGGAGGCGGAGATTTTGAGAGAAGATAAAGGAAAGCCATATTTTGTGGATATTCCTTTGGAATTTTCACTGTCTCACAGTGGAGCGCTGTGGATGTGCATGGTTTCTCAGCAGCCTTGCGGACTTGATGTGCAGTATGTGAAGGACTGCAAATATGAGGAGATTGCGAGAAGACTCTTTACAAAAGAAGAACAGCACTACGTGGAGCTTTGGGGACAGGAAGGCTTCTTCGATGTTTGGGTCAGAAAAGAAGCACTTTGCAAGTGCACGGGACAGGGTATTTTTAGCGATATGCCGTCTGTTGCAGACAGAAACAGTAATTTGCTTGGCACGGTAGCCTGGAATGACAGAGAATATTTTTTTACAGAAATAGAAATTGCACCGGATATCAAATGTGCGGCATGTACAGATGATGAGGCACAGGTAGTGATTCGCGTATTATAATATTGTAATCGGGAGGACTTATGGCAGTCAGTATAGACAATGCGGCTTTGCGGTATTTATCCGCCAGAAGCCGCACTGTTTTTGAGATGAAAAAGAAATTAGCAGAAAAGGGTTTTGAGGAAGAGGAAATTGAAGCGCTTATTCAGCGTTTTTTATCCTATGGATACTTAAACGATGCCACGTACTGCCTATCCTATTTTCGCTATGCCTTTGAAAAAGGCAAGGGCAAGAGAAAGGTTTTTCAGGAACTGCGTCAGAAGGGCGTGGACAGTTTGACTATAGAAAATGCTTTTGAGGATTACTTGCAGGAAGAAGAAAACGAATACGACGAGCGGGCGATGGCGCTGGCAGAAGCGGAGAAGGTGCTGCGTATTGCAGGTGTCAGCAGAGACGAGGAAATTCCGGAAAAAATTTTGGGAAGGATTGCAAGGCGTCTTGGCAGCAAGGGATATGGCGGTGAAACTATTTACGGCGTGATAGGAGAACTTAGAAGATGAGCAGGACAGAGAGAACAGAGTTACTGATTGGGGAGGCAGGTGTCAACAGCCTGGCTTTGGCAAAGGTTCTCGTCTTCGGCGCAGGTGGTGTTGGAGGCTATGTGTGTGAAGCTCTGGCGAGAGCAGGAGTTGGGATGATTTCTATTGTAGATAACGATGTGATTTCAGAAAGCAATATCAATAGGCAGATTATTGCAACCTATGATACTCTGGGCATGGAAAAAATAAAGGTTATGGAGCAGAGGATTTTATCTATCAACCCGAGCTGTAAAGTAAGCACCTATGGGTGTTTTTACCTGCCTGATACGCAGGAAGCGGCACAGTTTGACTTTACGGACTACGACTATGTGGTGGACGCTATTGATACCACTTCAGCCAAACTGGATATTATTTGCAGGTGTAAGGAGGCAGCAACGCCGGTGATTTCCTCCATGGGAACAGGAAACAAGCTGGATGCTTCACGCTTTGAGATTACCGATATTAGTAATACCAGCGTTTGTCCTTTGGCAAAGGTTATCAGAAAAGAACTGCGGGACCGCAGGATCAAAGACGTAAAAGTTCTATATTCTAAAGAAGAACCGGTGAAAACAGGAAGCAGAACACCGGGCAGTATCAGTTTTGTGCCGCCGGTGGCGGGACTTCTTATCGCAGGAGAAGTCATTAGAGATTTATTAAAACGTTAATCTATTTTTAATCTTTCTTTCCTTTTTCTTTCATGTTGACGAGGTAAGATAAGTATACAAAAGGGGATACCATAGAAAACGATTAAAAATGGAAAGGAAATTATCATGGATAAGCTTGAAAAAATTGAAAAAATCATCGAAAAGACAGGTGTATCTTATGCAGAGGCGAAGAACGCTTTAGAAGAAGCAGGAGAGGATCTGCTGGACGCCATCGTACTTCTTGAAAGTCAGGGCAAAATCAAGAAACCGGAAATGGGTTCTTACACAACCAAAACAGAGGAAACCAGCGAGGCGTTTCGAGAGGCTGCAATGTGCTACGAGGAAAAAGACGGTGAGAAGTTCGGAAACATCATGGTGCGCATTTTGAAATGGTTTGGACAGCTTATTAAAAAGGGCTGTGAAAACTTTTTTATCGTCAAACGCTATGGGCAGGAAGTTGTCAATGCGCCGGTTATCGTTTTGATTTTACTTCTGTGCTGCACATTTTGGGTAATCGTGCCGCTGATGATTGTAGGAATGTTCTTCGGTTATAGCTATAGCTTCAGTGGAACAATCACACAGTCTGTAGATATCAACAAAGCGTGTGACAAGGCAGCAGAAGCTGCGGAAACAGTGAGACAGGAGTTTTCCCAAGAGTTCGTGAAGGGATCTTCCAACCCGAAAAATAAATAACAGCGAAAGTAGGAGAGATACAGGTGGCAGAGAAAATTTTACTGGTAGAAGACGATACCAAAATAGCAAGATTTGTGGAACTTGAACTTGCTCATGAAGGATACTCAGTAGTCAAGGCTTTTGACGGCAGACAGGGTTTGGAACTAGCGGAAAGCGGCGGCTTTGATCTGATGCTTCTTGACATCATGCTGCCCGGTCTCAACGGTTTGGAAGTGCTCAGAAGGCTCAGAAGGGCTTCTGATATGCCGGTTATTATGCTGACGGCCAGAGATGCGGTTATGGATAAGGTTTCCGGACTTGATTCTGGGGCGGACGACTATATTACCAAGCCTTTTGCAATTGAAGAACTGCTTGCGAGAATTCGTGTTGTCTTCAAGAAACGGAGTGGACAGAAGCATACTCGAAAATTTACCGTAAAAGGAGTCACCATGGATACAGATCGTCACGAGGTCACCTATAACGGCGAAATCGTAGAGCTAAATCACAGAGAATATGAGCTGGTTCGCATTCTCATGGAAAATAAGAATATTGTTTTGAATCGGGAAAAGCTTTTGGACAGTGTATGCGGCTATGATTATATGGGGGAAACGAATATCATAGATGTATATGTGCGCCACATCAGAAGCAAACTTGACGATCGTTTCGGCATTAAATTTATTACAACTGTGCGAGGCGTAGGCTATGCAGTCAAAGAGGATTAAAAAGATGAACGAAGCAAGCCGCATGACCTCTATTGCCAGAAAGATAAATTTTGAGTTCTGGCTGCGCCAGTTTGCTAATTTCATCGCCATCGACCTGATATTGCTGATTACTATTTGCGTCAGCTTTTTCCTTTGGAGAGAGGGACTGGTGCCGGATTCAGAAATGGTCAGCGATCGGGATTTTATCTGGGGTAACTATGAAAACTGGCGGTATATCATAGAGACAGAATCAGGAAAAGTCTATTCCTATTACATTCGGGATTATGGTGCATTCTTTAAAATACCGGCGCTGATTTTGTTAATCCTTCAGGCAGTTATGCTTATTGAGGATTTGTTTCACACCAAAAAGGTGCGTCATCTGATGAAACCCCTTAACGACATTGCAGTCAGAACAGAAAAGCTTTCTAACATGGCTTTTGACAGTGCAAAAATGGAAAGTTTTGAACAGGCGGTCTCAGGACTGGATCCGGAAAATCCAGAGGCAAAAGTTTCCACGGGAGATCAGGATCTTCGCAGTCTGGAGATTGCCATCAATAATCTGATTGAGCGCATGCGGGAAAGCCACAGGCAGCAGGATCGTTTTGTTTCTGACGCTTCCCACGAGTTGCGCACGCCTATTTCGGTTATTCAGGGGTATGTTAATATGCTGGATCGCTGGGGCAAGGAAGACGAAAAAATTCTGGAAGAATCCATCGAAGCAATTAAGAACGAGTCTGAACATATGAAAAACCTCATTGAACAGCTTTTGTTTCTTGCCAGAGGTGACAGCGGACGGAATACGCTGGAGTTCACGCAGGTGAATCTGACGGAAATTGTAGAAGAGGTGTGGGAAGAATCGGAGATGATTGATGAGGATCATGTGTACCGCTTTGAGGGTGAACCGGGTCTTTGGCTGCGTGCAGATCGCGCCATGCTGAAACAGTCCCTGCGCATTCTAGTACAAAATGCGGCTAAGTATTCAGGCTCAGGAGATACTATTTATCTTAGAACAAAGCGCATTGACGGAAGACCTGCTTATATTGTTCAGGATGAAGGAATCGGGATGGCTTCTTCGGAAGTGGTGCATGTATTTGAGCGGTTTTATCGGGCAGACGCTGCCAGGAGCCGATCAGAATCAGGAACTGGCCTTGGGCTTTCCATTGCAAAGTGGATTATCGACGCCCATAAGGGAGAAATCGAAGTACTGTCCAGACCTGAGTTTGGGACCAGGTTTACCGTAAAATTATAGAAAAATAGAAGCGGCTATTTCTAAGCTGGCATCGTATTTTTGCACCATTTTTTCTAAAATGAGGGTCAATGGTGCGGATTGGGGAGCCGTTGAAGAAGAGTCTGCACCATTTGACATTGAAATATAACGTCATGGTGCAGATTTAACGGCTTGGCAGTCATAGGCGGTGAGCGTTTTGCATATAGTGTACCATGTTTATCGATATTAATAAAAAGAGAGTAAGGCAAGTGGGAGTAGGCGCATTGGCGGCGGTACTGGCTATCGGTCTTGCTGCGGGCTATCGAGTCGTCAAACCGGGAGAGGCGAAGAAAGGACCGGAACAGATGACCGCAGGAAGCACGCAGGCTACGGACTGGGGTCTGTCTTTTCAGACTGAAGGGCAGCCGCCTGTGGGAAATGCCAGCAGTGAAGAACTCGCTAAATACGATGCATATTACTGCAGTGATTCCAAAGAAAAGGTATTGTATTTAACCTTTGACGCCGGCTTTGAAAACGGCTGCACTGGAGAGATTTTAGACGTGCTGAAAAAAGAAAAAGTGCCTGCTGCATTTTTCCTGGTAGGAACTTATATGAAGGAAAACGGGGATTTAGTAAAGCGCATGGCGAAGGAAGGGCATATCGTCGGCAATCACACCATGCACCACCCGGATATGTCAGCTATCACCGACGAGGCTGCATTAAAAGAGGAACTGGAAGGGGTAGAAAAAATCTACAAAGAGGTTACAGGAAAAGAAATGCAAAAGTTCTACAGACCGCCCCAGGGCAAGTTCAGCACCTCCAATTTGGAGCAGGCGAAAAAGCTGGGCTATACCACCGTCTTTTGGAGTCTTGCTTACGTAGATTGGTATGTTGACAAACAGCCGACTAGAGAGGAAGCGTTGGAAAAACTGCTGCCAAGGACTCATAATGGGGCGGTGATACTTCTTCACTCCACTTCTAAGACCAATGCAAAGATTTTGCAGGAACTGATTAAAAGGTGGAAAGACGAGGGATATACCTTTAAGTCGCTGAAAGAGCTGGGAAACTGAGACATTTGACTGGCAAGTTGGTGTTGCAGACATAAGAATTCTATGATATAATCGAATCAAAAGGAGGGGTTTTTATGGAAAATGCAGCACAAAAGACAAACAAGAAGAACATACTGATTCGTATATTAGCGATAGGGCTGCTTCTTTTCTTTCTGTTCTTTGGAATGGAGATGAAAAGCGGATACTGCTTTGGGGTAGAAGTCTTTCATAGCCTAGGATTGAGCCCGTGGTCTCTAGTGAATCAGGGATGGTTTTATCCCGGGATTTTAAGTATCACCGGAGCCCTTGCTTCCATCATTTTGTTTTCCTTTGCGACAAAAGACAGAATGAAAACTTTCAGCTATTTCATGATAGGAGCCCTTGCAGTAGGCATCGGATGCAGTGTTTTGTCACTTCATGGTGTGATATAGCAGCGTATATCAGCCGCGAATTTTAACCTGCAGCTGGGTGATGTATTCGTCCTCGCAGTTGGTGTCGTGATTATCAATCATATAGAGTTCAAGCGGGTCGCTTTCAGCAGTGTACCCGCTTTTTTTCATGTGGATGAAAAAGTTTTTCCATGCAGCAGGGATGTTCTGGTAGCTGCCGCAGCAGGTTGCGCAAAGATATTTGCCTGCGGGAAGGGTTGTATCGAAGCTGCCTTTGTCCACAATACAGAAAGCGGAGTTGAAGTGACCATAGTGGCCTTTTTCGATAAAATCCAGCGGAATAGTGGCTCCGGTTCTGCTGTTTCCGATGAGATAGAGGTGTGATTCGTGCTCCTTTTGCAGTTTTTTGATGACAAAGTCCAAATCCTCATCACGGTAAACCCTCTCACTCAGCTTTAGAATTTTTCGTACAGGCAGGACTTCGACGTGAGGCTGTTCGCTGCCTGGTGCGCTCCTTCTATGACTCTCAATTTCTGAAATGCGGTCTGTCAGCTGACTTTTCAGGTTTTGCAGGGTCAGCATTTTTTCGTCGATAACAGAAATTTCCTGCTGAAAAAGGGCCAGGGTTTTGGCAAGATCAAAATCTGCCAGATGATTTTTGATTTCCTCCATAGAAAAGCCAATGGTGCGCAGATCTCTCAGGATGTTCAACGTGCGGATATCGCCAATACCGTACATTCTGTAGCCGTTATTGTCACGATGTGGCTTTAAAATCCCGATTTCCTCATAGTAGCGCAGGGAGTCGGTACCGATTCCATACAGGGCTGAAATTTCTCCGATTTTGTAGTATTCTTTCATAAAAAAACTCCTTTACCTTGGTATTATACCAAGGTTTATAATGAAAGGGAAGAGCATGGGAGGAAATCATGGATTTAGATGTAAAACGGGAGATTAAACATAAATTTTTCAGCTATGCGCTGCCATCGGTGGCAGCAATGTGGGTTTACACCATTTATACTATGGTGGACGGCATGTTTGTGTCAAGAGGTGTAAGCACTACGGCGCTGGCTGCTGTCAACATTGCTATGCCGCTGATTAATGCTGCTTTTGCTTTGGGCATTTTATTTGCGGTGGGCGCCAGCACAAAAGCTTCTATTTGTAAAGGACAAAATAATCAAAAGGAAGCAAGTCGGATTTTTACCACCAGTACGGTAACTGTATTTTGCCTGGCATGGATTGTGGTAATTGCAGCACAGCTGAATTTGCATAGACTCGCTCTGCTTTTGGGTGCGACGGAGGGTACGATAGAATATGTAGAGGATTATCTGCGCATTATCGTTTGCTTTGTGCCATGCTATATGACTTCTTATAATATGGAAGTTTTGATTAAGGCGGATGGCTTTCCAAAGAAAGCTATTATGACGACCTGTGTGGGAGCGGTTACCAATATTACGCTGGACTATTTCTTTGTCATGGTATTTCAGTGGGGGATAAAGGGTGCAGCTATTGCTACGGGGATTTCTCAGGTGCTAACCTTTACAGTATTTTTGAGTCATTTTCTTTCAAAAAAATCCTACTTTAAGTTTGTAAAAATCAAATGGCATATCAGGGAGGTGCTGGGTTTTGCCAAACTGGGCATAGCCGACAGTGTCACGGAGTTTTCTGTAGGCGTGATTATTTTCATGTTCAACAATGTGCTGATACGTGTCTCTGGAGATAATGGTGTGGTAATCTATACGGTCATCGCTTACGTTTCTCAGCTGATTCTGATGACTATGATGGGGATTAATCAGGGCATGCAGCCTCTTGTCAGTTTCTATCACGGCAGGAAGGAAAATACGGTTCATCGGTATATTCTTCGCATTGCGATTTTTAGTGCGGCAGTAGCTTCGGTGCTGTCTTTTGCTGTCGGTGCACTCTACCCTAATCCGGTGGTGGCGGTCTTCATCGATCCAAGCCTTGATATGGAGCTGTACCTGGATGGGGTGCGGGCGTTTAAGCTGTTTTCGTTTTCTTTCCTGCCGCTGGGCGTGGTGATTATTCTGGCGGGATATTTCACAGCGCTGGAACAAAACAAACCAGCCATGGCAATCTCTATGGGCAGAGGTTTGATCTTTGTAACAATTTGCCTGTTGCTCTTTGCAAAACTCTTTGGAGAAATCGGCGTATGGCTGTCTATGGGTGTTTCAGAAACGATGGCGTTAATACTGGCGCTGGTATTATATAAGTGGAAGCTGGCAGGAGGGCGAGATGAGAACCCGGCTAATCGTTAAAGCAAAATGCAGGAATCTATATAGAAAACCCGAACTTTTGGGCAGTAAGCGCCTAAAAGTTCGGGTTTTTGGCAGTTTTAAGACTTTTTATTATAGTATCTGGTTTCTTTGCAAAATGCGTGTTACGAAGCGGAGCTGCTTGGCTGGAATGCGGCCTTGACCAGTCGCCATATTTGTATAAGCAGTGTAGGCACAAAGGCGAGCAGGCAAACCAGGAGCAGCTGATCGATAGAAAGCGGTGCGATACCAAAGGCTGTTTCAAAGATGGAAAGCCGCAAGATGGCAAAGAGCAGAGCGGCGCCAAGGGCAAAAGCTGCAATCGTGTAAATGTTACGAAATATGCCCAGCTGGAAAATGGAGGCTTTTCCTCTGCAGTTAAAGCCGTGCCAAAGTCTTGCAAAGCATAATGTGGCAAATGCCATGGTGGAAGCTGCAGTAGTACTGGTTTTTAGCCCCATGTGAAAAGCAATAATGGCAGCTGCACTGATTAGAAGTCCCTGAACTGTGATTTTTAACAGCGCATTTGCAGACAGTATGGAAGCGTTTTTTGCACGGGGTTTATTGTGTATCAGTGCAGGATTTGCAGGTTCCATGCTGATGGCAAGGGCAGGCAGACTGTCTGTAATCAGGTTAATGAACAGAAGCTGCACTGCGGTAAATGGCGCTGGCAGCGCCATGAGGGCGGCGTAGAGCACGGTCAGGATTCCGGCGGCATTACCGGAAAGAAGAAACTGAATTGCATTTTGGATATTTGCATAGATGTTTCTTCCGTTGAGTACGGATTTGATGATGGTAGCAAAATTATCGTCGGTCAATATCATGGAAGCGGAGTCCTTTGCGACTTCGGTTCCTGTGATTCCCATAGCTACGCCCACATCGGCACTTCTCAGTGCCGGGGCGTCGTTGACGCCGTCGCCGGTCATGGCGACGATGTGGGCGCGGGATTGCCAGGCATTAACAATTCTGATTTTGTTATCGGGGCTGACTCTGGCATAAACACTGATGTGAGGCAGCTTTTCTTGTAATTGGTCGTCACTCATAGCGTCAAGTTCTGTGCCGGTTACAGCAATATCTCCCTCTTCCATTATGCCGATTCGCTTTGCGATGGCAGAGGCAGTCACCTTGTGGTCACCAGTAATCATAATAGCTTTGATACCGGCAGTTTTACAGTCTTTTACTGCCTGCGCAGATTCTGGACGCGGCGGATCCATTTCGGCAACCAGACCTAGATATTCAAGATCTTGTTCATCATCCAGGGTCAGGTCCTTTTGTGCAGGCAGAATCTTACGGGCAAAGGCGAGAACTCGCAGCCCCTGCTTCGATAGAGCAGTATTAGTCTGACGGATTTGTTCTTTTTCATCTTCTGAAAGGGTGGAGGTTCGCGCTAAAATCACATCTAAGGCGCCCTTAGTATACATGGTTGGATCCCCGTTTATTTCATGCAGAGTACTCATCAACTTTCGGTCGGAATCGAAGGGAAGTTCCGAAAGACGGGGGAAGTCTGCCATTACTTTATCGTAGTCATCTTTTTCGGTCATATAGTAGGTGACCAGTGCAGTTTCCGTTGGATCGCCGGAAACTGCACCGTCTGTGATGACTGTATCGTTACAGAGTATGGATGCTTGCAGAAGCGGCTCTTTCTTCTCAGAAGAAACGGAAAGCTGCTCTACTGTCATTTTATTTTGGGTTAGGGTACCGGTTTTGTCGGAGCAGATGATGGAAACGCAGCCTAGCCCCTCGACAGCGTTTAGCTCTTTGATGATAGCATTCTGATCAGCCATGCGGGAGGTGCCGATGGCAAGGGATATGGTGATGATGGAGGACAGTGCTTCTGGAATGGCAGCTACAGCTAATGCCACTGCAAAGAGCAGGGATTCGCTGAACTCCATGCCGCGATAGAGATTGAGTGCAAAGACACCAGCGCAGACAAGGAGTATACCGATGGAAAGGTTTCGGCTGAATTTATCCATGGTGACCTGCAGGGGCGTTTTCCGCTGGGCAGTCTGATTCATCAGATTTGCAATTTTTCCAAGTTCTGTGGAATTGCCGACAGCGGTAACAACGGCAAGCGCCCTTCCATAAGTAACCAATGAACCGGAGAATACCATATTAGTTTGATCTCCCAGCGCTACTTTATGATCAGTAATCATATCTGCACTTTTTTCGACACTCTCAGATTCTCCAGTCAGAGAACTTTCACTGACTTTCAAAGAATGACTTTCGATGATACGACCATCTCCGGCAACGATATCGCCGGCATCAAGACGGATGATATCACCGCAGACAAGCTGGGTAGCGGGAATTTCCTGTGCTTCTCCGCTGCGAATAACCTTTGCAATAGGCGCAGAGAGATTTTTCAGACTTGTCAGGGATTTTTCGGCTTTGATGGACTGCACAGTGCCAAGAATGGCATTGAGAATGAGCACCACCAGAATTACGATGGTACTTTCTTGATTTCCTGTAAAGAAAGAAATTGCTGCTGCAATAATCAGAATGATAACTAAAAGATCGCGGAACTGTTCTGCAAAGATTCTTAGGGCGCTCTTCTTCTTTTTTTCGTAAAGCTTATTTTCTCCGTAGGTTTTGCGGCTTTCTTCAATCTGCTGCGGGCTGAGCCCGGAAGAAGCGGAAGAAAAGGCTTTTAGCACCTGACTGATGTCTTGATTGTAATACATAAATGAACCTCCTGTTTCTCTAAACTTAAGTATGCCCAGATTTCACCTGGATAACAAAAAAGAGACCTTTAAAGCAAATATAAAAATATGCTTTAAAAGTCTCGCTATTTCAAGTAGATGCGAATTACCTCTTGGTAATTGTATTGACGCATGTTACTACAGCCATACTGCTTTCGCTGCGTGCGATTTAGCAGGCTGCCAGCTACTCCCTCTTAAACAAAGTATGTATGTGAATCTTTTTGGTGAATAAAAATATAGCACATCTTCTAAAAAAATGCAAGGTAATTTTGCAGAGTTTCGCGGCAGGGATTTCTTAACCATCTATAAAAAGTGGCTCGCCTGCCCGACGGATAGTAAGCTTTTTCAAAAAATGTATAATACCAAAGATAAATCTTAATCCCAAATATTTACTCTTTAGTAGTGAAAAAATTTGTTAGAGTCTGATGGACACCATTGCGCCGTCATGGGATTCGACATGAACGATTTCAAGACCGGGATACTCCGCCATGATTTCCCTGCACATCTTGTAGTAAAATTGTATTGCTTTGCGGCTGACTAAGTGTTCAAACTCCTTAGGAACGGATTCCTTCATGGCGTCAAAGGCAGAATTTGGGATAACCTTAAGTGCAACGCCTGCAAGACTGACGGGCACAGGAATGGTCATATGATATTTATCTGCGTGAATTTTGATTTTCATGGGAATCACCTATTCAATACAGATTCGGATAGTGGTATTTTCGGCGGAAGAAGTAACATTGACGATGTCACCGTCTAGTTCTTCATCCAGACATTCGTTGATGGCTTCCATCAATTCGGCTAAATCGAAATCCTGCATCTGTTCTTCCGGCAGGGGCAGTTTTCCTGTGACTTTTAGAATTTTTTTTACAGCACCCACAGGGAACTGTACTGTGACCTTGTCACCGTTTGATTCATTGTCCACAAGGATGCGAAGCATCCGTTTATTGTAAGGCTTTTCAGCCATTAGGGTGGTCTGTGTATCTGTGCTTTGCAGTGCCTCTATCAGATCGGACGCCTCTTCTGCGGTGATGGTTCCTTCTTCTAGCATTTTTAAAATTCTCATTTTCTCTTCCACTTGTGGTTACCTCCATAAATTGATTCAATTTGTTTTACTTCAGCATGGCAAGCGCCTGCTTTGCTGTGATCTCTCCCTTTTCTAGCGAATTTAAGATCCCCTCTCTGCGCATTGCTTCCGCATCTTTTTTGGCTGCATTTTCATATCCCAGCGCTCTGATAATGCCGTCCAGGCGAGCGCGCACTGTAGGATAGGAAATGCCCAGTTCTTTCTCAACTTCTTTAATATTGCCGCGACAGCGGATAAAGGTTTCTGTGAAATACAGTTCTTCTTCTGTAAGATAATCGAACTTGCTCAGTGTAAAATCGTTTTCGATGACGGTTTCACAGCGGCTGCATTTCAGTCTCGTTACCTTCAGTTGCCCGTCGCAGACGGGACAGCGGCTGATGATCTTTTTCATAAATAACTCGTTTTCCTCCCTTCCGATATCAATAATTTAACATCGTAAATTCAAAAAGTCAATATAAAAATTAAAAATATTAATCTTGTGATTGAAAAAATTGATATTTTCGTGACGGAATAAATATGGTAAAATAAAAAGAAAGAAATACTGGAAGTTTATAAGGAGTGTACAGATGAAAGAAGATAACTTTTTTCTAGGTCAAATAGAGGATAAAATTGCTCAGTGCGAAAATAAATTTATTGCAACCCATACCGGATTTATGGACCTGCACCAGCAGTCGCTGGCGCGGGTTTTCTGCAAGAAAAATTTTGTCCAGGTTTTTACACAGAAGCAGGAGGAAGTCCCTGAAATGGCGGAAGAAAGACCTGCCTTGAGGACTTTGTTTTACGGAGGATATGAGCAGGCGGAGCGAGTGATTTTGTTAAATCTGCCGGGGTATGCGGATTTGAAGAATGAGAATCCTTTGGTGATAGTGAGGGCAAAGGTATCGGAGAAAAGTAAGTCGTTGACGCACCGGGATTATTTAGGTTCTCTCATCGGACTCGGTATGAAGAGGGAGATGATCGGCGATATTCTGGTGCGCGATGACGGTGCAGACATCATAGTGCTTGCGGAAATTGCGGACTTTATTTTGCAGAATTACTGCAAAGCCGGTAGAGTCAGTCTTTCGCTGGAAAAATTGGACATTTCTAAGCTCATCGTGCCGGAAGCAAAGGTGAGAGAAATCACCGATACGGTAGCATCCCTGCGTCTTGATAGTATTGTGGCCTCGGCGTTTTCGCTATCTCGCGGAAAGGCAGCAGAGGCAATCACAAGGGGAATCGTTTTTGTCAACAATATGGAGACGGTGAAACCGGATTTTCAGTTGAAAGAAGGGGATAAAATTTCACTAAGGGGAAAAGGCAAAGCCTGTTTGCGAGAAGTGGGCGGCAAGTCCAGGAAAGACAGGCAGTACATTGCTATTGAGAAGTATGAATAACAGGGAAAAATATACAGTAAGCAAATAGATTTTCCAGTAATAAACATTTTTTGACGGATATTCTCTTCCTCGCTGTGATAATTGAGGAATACTGTGTAAAAGCGCAAGGAAAGAATGAATTATATGTGATGCAAGCGAAAGAGGAATTTTCAACAGTATGGGGAGTAATCTAAATAATAGAACTTCTTTTTTGAGACCAAAAAAGGCTGGAGGGGCATAGTCCTTTATGATATGATTGGGGTAGGAAGAGTGGATTGTATGCTTTAGGAGGAGAGAGGATATGATTTTAGGCAGAGATGATTTAAGAGCCATTGGACTGATTGTGGATGAGCGGATTAAACCTTTGGAAGAGAAAATAGATAGGCTGGAAGCCAGAGTCGGTGGTCTGGAAGAGAGAATGGATAGGCTGGAAGCCAGAGTTGGCAGCCTGGAAGTCAGGTTGGATAGATTGGAAGACGATATGGAAATTCTCAAGGCTAGGACCAGCAAGCTGGAAGAGAATATGGAAATTCTCAAGGATAGAACCAGCAAGCTGGAAGAGAATATGGAAATTCTCAAGGATAGAACCAGCAAGCTGGAAGAGAATATGGAAATCGTCAAGGATAGAACCGGCAAGCTAGAAGAGAATATGGAAGTCCTCAAGGATAGAACCAGCAAACTGGAAGAGAATATGGAGCTTGTCAACAGTCAGCTTAATATGCTGAACACCAGCATGCGGGCGGCTAATGAACGAATTGGAAAGCTGGAAGCAACTGTAGGAGATATGAAGTGTCAGATTGACAAGAGAGTCATACCAGGCTTGTCAAATATTGAGGCGGTATATCTTAGCACCTTTGAGCGCTATAAAAGTGAATCGGAAAAGCTGCCGGAGGCATATGAAGATATCGCGATTCTAAAGAAAGTAACCAAAAGTCAGGGACAACTTATAAAAAAGCATGATCAGACGTTGAAAAGACTTCAGGTGCAGTAAAAACAGGAAATGAAACCTGACTAATCATAATAAAAACAAGCTTTTATACATATCAGGAGGACTCCTTCATTTTGAGGGAGTCTTTGTTTTATTTCTGCTATCTTGTGGTGCGATACGGTATACATCTAGCAGGAATTAAACAAAACAGTACTTACACAAATCGTATTTCAGTTTTTTCCAAAAGGAAAGGAGTTTACTAAGAAAAAAATTTGTGCTAGAATATGGCATGGATGAGTAAAATTTGACGAAGTATCAAGAAAGATATACGGGATTTTTGTAGGAAAGGGGCGCCTTATGAAACAGAAAATGACAAAAACAAAATGTTTACTTCTTTGCATTTTGCTTCTTATCGGCACAATTCCTTTTAACATACTATACGCAGAGGAAGAAAAGGATACAACGCCTTATGTGCAGTATAATTTCAACAATAATTTGACAGATGCCAAAGGTCATTCTACACTGACCGCGTGGAGTTCTACTGGGGATAACAACAGAAGCAATGCGACCACCAGCTTTGGAGAAGATGCTGACAATGGAACGTATTGGCAGTGGCACTCCAATACCGCAAGAGGCGGCGGTTTTTATATCGATATTGATAAGGATATTGGGGAAGAATATACCATCGGTCTGAAATTTTCTTTTGAAAACACTCTCGGTGGTTGGAGAAAAATTATCGATTATAAGAATTCAACCGTTGATACAGGGTTTTACTTCTATAATGGTGGACATCTGAATTTCTACAATTATGGGGTCAACGGCGCCAGTGTAACACAGCCGAATCAGGTGGTTGATTTAATCGTAAGAAGAAATAAGAGCGGCACATTTGAGGCTTATATCGTAGATGGTGTCAATAAAAAATTTGATATGTCTGTGCAAGACAGTAGTGGTCAGGGTGTACCGACGGTCATTGGTGGAAAAACCAGACTGGGGTTCTTCTTTGATGATATTGCTACTAGCGCAGAGGCCTCTCCTGGCGGTAAAGTCTACAATTTAAAAATTTGGGATAAATACATGGATCCCGATGATGTAATTGAGGCACTTTTACCGAACGGAACGGTCAATATCCATTATACTGACGAAGATGGAGATGAAGTATTGCCTGACGAAAAAGTCAGCGGTAAGAGCGGAAAGCCTTACTCTGTAGCGCACAAAGAGGTGTTCGGATACCAGTATATGCGTGCAGAGGGGGCGCCTACCAGCGGTACATTCCCAGACAGTGATGAAGTGGATGTTACATTCCGATACAAATGCCTGATTCCTTATACAGTAACAGTCAGATATGTTGATGAAGACGGAAATCAGCTTTGCGAAGATATCGTAGGAAAAGGTGCGGAAGGAAAGACATATAAGGCAAATCAGCTGGAGATTGAGGATTATGATTTTGTCCGAGTTGAAGGGAATGTAAGCGGGACTTACACTAAAAAGCCACAGCTTGTTACTTTCATCTATAAGCCTGAGGAAAAACTGCCAGTACATGAGAACAGTACGGTAATGGCAGTATATCAGGATGAGGATGGAAATCAAATCAATCCAGACATGACATATAAAGGCTATGTTGGGGAAGCGTATCAGACTTCACAGCTTTATATTCCAGGCTATACTTTTAAAGAAATCATAGGTTCTGCAGCAGGTAATTATACGGAAGATCCGATTGTTGTAACCTATGTTTACACGAAAAAAGCGGAAGATGATCCGGACTCTGATAAGGGTGGCAGTATCATCATACGCTATCAGGACAATCAGGGCTATACCATCAGCAGTGATGTTCTGTGCAATGGCAATATTGGAGCTGCTTATGTTGCGCCGCTAAAGGATATTGCTAAGTATAAATTTGATAAAGTGATTGGTGAAGAAAGCGGTGTTATTGAGGATGGCGTCAAGGTAGTTACAGTGCTCTACATACCTCTCGCCAGTGACGTGCTGGCAAGATATCTGGATACTGCAGGCAGAACTGTAGCGGAGACGAAAGTTTACTCAGGCGGAGTTGGACAAAGCTACCGCACCGAAAAACTTGATATAGAAGGCTATGAGTTTATCCGGGTAGAAGGTAATGAAGCCGGTACATTCAGTGAAGATGTGCAGGTGGTAAAATACATCTACAGGCAGCGAGGCAGCATTACCGTAAAGTACGTGGATTTAGACGGAAAGCCGATTAAAGACGAGGTTTCTTTTACTGATTATGTGGACGAGGCGTATGATGTGACAGCGCCGTACATTTCCGGCTATGAGCATATCAGAACAGAAGGAGATGCGACAGGCACGTTCCAGCCGGGTAACCAGGTTATCACCCATGTGTATGAGAAAATTAACGAAGGCAGGGTTATCGTGCATTTTGTTGATGACGAAGGAAAACCGGTGCGGGATGATCTGTTGATACATGGCAGAGTTGGAGCGCCCTATGAAGTAGAGGTGCAGCAGTTCCATGGTTATGAGTATGTTCGAACAGAAGGAGAACTTCATGGCACACTCAGCATGGAAACTGCAGAGGTAACCCACTATTATAAGCTTACGATGCCGGATACAGTAACGGCAAGGTATGTAGATGAGGATGGAAATTTGCTTTGCGATGATATCATCTATAAGGGGAAAACCGGCAGCAGTTATAAGACCTCTCAAATTGAGCTTGCCGGCTATGAATTTGTTAAAGTTACAGGCAGCGAGCAAGGGCGTTTTCAAAGGAAGCCGCAGCTTGTCACCTATGTTTACCGCAAAGCGGCAGAAAAGCCTGTGCCTGAAAAAGGGCAGATAACAGCAAGCTATGTAGATGAAACAGGAAATACCCTTCACAGTAATCTTGTATATCAGGGCGTTTTAGGGGAAAGCTGCCAGACTTCGGCGCTGACCATACCAGGTTACCAGTTGAAAGAGATAGTTGGATCAGAATCTTTGATCTATAAAAAGGAAAATCAGACAGTTACCTACATTTATGTTCCAGAAGATCCGGATACTCCTGAAAATCCGGAGAGGGGTGGTACTGTTATAGTTCGCTATCAGACGGAAGAAGGTCTGACTATCAGAAATGACGATGTCTTTAATGGTGACATCGGAGACGCTTATAAAGCTGTTCGCTACCAGATTTCGGGCTATCAGTTTATTCGATCTGAAGGACCGTTTTACGATGCAGCACGGGCAGCCGCAGGCAGTGCGGAAGAAGGCGAAATTGAGGAACGGGTAAAGACTGTCATCATGTATTATGTGCCGGAGGACAAGGCGTCTACGGTGATTGCGAAGTATGTGGATGAAGACGGCAACACGATACAATTTGACAGTATCTATAACGGATTCGTCGGACAAGTCTATCAGACCAGTCAAAAGAATATCAGCGGATACAAGTTTCTGCGTGTTGAGGGCAGTGAAAGCGGTACGTTCAGCGAGGATGTGCAGATTGTAACTTATGTGTACAAGCGAAGTCCAAATGTGGTCATGACGGGCAGAGTGGTAATTCGTTTTGTAGATGAGGATGGTAATATCATTCGAGAGGAAGACACTTACATTGGCTATATCGGTGACAAGTATCAGCTGCAGCAGTATGAAATCAGCGGATATAAATATGTGCGTGCCGAGGGAGAAAGTCAGGGTGTCTTTACTGCAGAGGATCAGGAAATTGTATTGGTTTACCAGAAGCTGAAAGAAGATATCGATAAGCCAGGCGATAATAAACCAGGACAGGACAAACCAGGCGACAGCAAGCCGAATCAAAAGCCAGGAGGCAGTTCTGGGAATTCCGGTGGAACCGGCAACCAGAGCGGCACAAATAAAAACCAGAAAAATGACAATTTGCATCAGATGAATTGGCAGGAAGGTAGACCAAATACGGGTGACCAAACGGCACTACATTTCTATATTGATTTGCTGATTGTATCGATGATAGGGCTTGTTGCCATAGTGAGAAAGTTAAAAATTGACAAGAAAAAATAGAAATGAATAAAGGACAGCATCTGCGAGGGTATCCTTCAGGCAGGGCTGTCCTTGTTTCTTGATTTTTTGTGGTAATAATTTACAAATGCTTTGCTTCTTCGTGACGCTTGACCTTGCCGGTAGTGGTCTTAATCATAGGCTGGTCGGTGACGATGATACGAAGCATCTGCTTGTAGGTCGGCAGTTCTTCGTTAATGATATCGATATCTTTTTTTATGATCTGTTCGATTTCGTCAGGATTAGTGGTGCCATAAGTTTCCTTCATATAATCTGGCTTATAAACAATCTTTGCACAAAGTGCAAGATCTTTTTCGTCACCGTCTGCTTTGCGCGGCTGACCAAAGACCATATTTTCTTCTACATAAGGCAGATTGCTGATGAGAATCTCCAGTTCTTCCGGATATACGTTCTTGCCGTTTTTTAAAACGATGACGTTTTTCTTTCTGCCGCAGATGAAGACATAGCCATCTTTATCCAGATAGGCAAGATCGCCGGTATGGAGCCAGCCGTCAGCTAAAATAGCAGCAGTTTCTTCTTCGTTTTCGTAATAACCGCACATTACATTTGGACCGCGGGCGATAAGCTCACCGATGCCTTCGCTGTTAGGATTATCAATGGCAAGTTCAACGCCGGGCATCGCCATACCGATGGAGCCTGTTTTATGCTGCCAGGTATTTTCTGCGGCAAGTACAGGAGAAGCTTCTGTCATACCGTAGCCCTGTACTGCGGTGATACCAAAGTTATTAAAGCCCTCCAGCGCTTCTGGGTCGATGGCAGATGCGCCGCTGATGACGTAGCGCAAATTACCGCCTAGTTGGTCTAAAATTTCCTTAAATAGTTTGCGGCGTATGTCAATACCGACTTTCAGCAGCAGCTTGGATAACTTCAGACCGAAAGTAACTTTCTTTTCCAGTCCTTGCTTTTTTACTGTTGCCATAATCTTTTTATAGATAGACTCGATGAGAAGCGGTACACAGACAAAGAGCGAAACTTTGTATTCAACGATGTTTTTCTGCAGATATTTCAGCCCGTCGCAGAAGGTGGTGGTTACACCGGCAGCCAGCATAACGACTTGACCTGTTGAGCCAAAGGTGTGATGGTACGGCAGAAATGCCATGTTGATATCGCCGTGACGGATATCTTCCACTTTAAGCATGGCATAGACATTGGCAGTAATGTTGTACTGGGACAGTTGTACAGCCTTAGCCATGGAAGTGGTGCCAGAGGTGAACAGAATAATTGAGGTCGCTTTTCCATCAATCGGCAATTTGCGATATTCGACAAAACCTGCAGTTAGTGCGTCGTGCCCTTCCTTGATCAGAGCAGGAATGTCTTCATAACCCTCTAAAGGTGATATAGATATGAAGTTTTTAACCTGTGTATTCTGATTTTCCTGCAGGGCAGTTACGATATCAAGGTGCGCAGGATCAAAGACAAGCACATCGGCTTTGCTGCGAATCAGAGAAGATTCCACTTCTTCGTAAGGAAGTCCTTTGTCCAGCGGTACACTGATGCCGAGTCCGCAAAGGGTTGAAAAATATGCTAGCATCCACTCGCAGCAGTTTTTTCCAATGATAGCGATACGCTTTCCCTGAAAGCCCCGCTGTAAAAAAGCGGTGCCCAGATAGTCTACTCGGTGACGAAATTCCTCGAAGGTAATATGCTCGTAGGAGACTTCTTTCTTTCCCTTTTTATGTTTTACAATAAAGGCGTCATCGCTGCGGTAAGCTTTTGCGCTGTAGTCCAGCAGCGCTCTGAAATCTTCGTGAAATACCGGATGAAAGACCTGTTTCAGTTCCTGAATTTTTTTCAATTTTATATCTCCTTATGTTTAAAAATTGGCGGTACAAATCCTATAATATTTACGTAGTTATTGAAACTATATTAACTCATTATAATGACTTTGTCAACGGGTTGACAGAAACTTTCCTCTGTGGTATGATTTTTCACAGCAATGAATGAGAAAGAAAGGGATGTATCATGGGAAAAAGCAAAGGTCTGGAACAATTTAAACTGCCAAGATGGGAAGAACTTCCTTCTATTGACCTATATCTGGATCAGGTGCTGTCGCTTTTGGAAACGTGGCTGGGACCTTATCTGACCTTTGACGGCAAAAAAATCATGACAAAGACCATGATAAACAATTATGTCAAGCAAAAGTTCATCGCACCGCCTGTCAACAAGAAGTACGACAGAACGACTGTTGCTTCTCTTTTTGTCATTGCCATTTTGAAGCCAGTTTATACGATCGAAGAGATTTCTCGGCTGATTAAACTTTCTATTAGAATCAACGAGAAAGAGAAGGCTTATAATGAGTTTTGCGGACACATCGAAAGTGCGGTGTATCATGCTTTCCATCAAACTTCTATGCCGAAAATTCCCTGTGAAACTGACCCTCGCCACCTGTTCTGGAATGTCTGCAATTCTTTTGCGTGTCAGCTTTATGTGCGGAATATCTACTTGCAGTCCCACCCCAAAAATGATAAAATTTAATGAAATATGTACTTTGATTTATGAAGGAGTAAAATAGATGAGCGTTTTAACAGTAGAAAAAGTGTCTCACGGATTCGGCGGCAGGCAGATCCTGGAGGACGCTTCTTTTCGTTTAAATAAAGGAGAACATGTAGGTCTTGTCGGCGCTAACGGCGAAGGAAAGACTACCTTTTTAAATATTATAACCGGCAATCTAATGCCTGATGCAGGTACAGTCAGCTGGTGTAATCATATCACTACAGGTTATCTGGATCAGCGCACAACGCTGAGTCAGGGAAAGACCATCAGAGAGGTGCTGCGGGAGGCTTTTAGCTACTACTTTGACCTTGAAAAAGAAATGCTGGAAGCCTATGACAAAATGGCTACAGCATCGGATGATGAGATGACGCGCCTCATGGAAGACGCTGCAGAGATTCAGGATATCTTGGAGCACAGTGGGTTTTACACCATCGATTCCCGGATTGAAGAATTCGCAGGTGGTCTGGGACTTGCTGACATTGGTCTTGACAAGGACGTGTCAGAGCTTTCAGGTGGACAGCGTTCCAAGGTGCTTTTGACAAAGCTGCTTTTGCAGAACCCAATGATTTTGATATTGGACGAGCCAACCAACTATCTGGATGAGAATCACATTATCTGGTTGACTAGATTTTTGCAGAACTATGAAAATGCGTTTATTCTGGTATCCCACGACATTCCGTTTTTGAACGACGTGGTCAACGTGATTTACCATGTAGAGGATGCAGTGCTGACCCGCTATAGCGGAAACTACGATGATTTTATGCACATGTACGATATCAAGCGGGCGCAGCTAGAACAGGCGTACAAGAAACAGCAGAAGGAAATCGCCGATCTGGAGGATTTTATCGCCAGAAACAAGGCGAGAATCGCAACCACCAACATGGCAAAATCTCGCCAGAAAAAGCTGGATAAGATGGAAAAAATTGAGTTGATTAAAGAAAAACCGAAGCCGACTTTCCGCTTTGACTATTCTCGTGCGCCGGGTAAGTATGTCATCGAAGCGGAAAACCTGGTGCTGGGCTATGATGACGCACTGACAAAGCCGCTGACTTTCCATGTGGAGAGGGGCAAGAAGATTGCTATTAAAGGAGTTAACGGTCTCGGAAAGTCTACTTTGCTGAAAACTATGCTTGGAATTATCCCAGCTTTTGGGGGCAGTGTAAAGCTGGACTACTACGCGGAGCCAGCTTACTTTGAGCAGGAACACGATGGCAGCGATAAAACTGCTTTGCAGGATTTCTGGGACGAATTTCCGGCGCTGGATAATGGAGAGGTACGCCGCGCTCTTGCAAAGTGTGGATTGACCAATGAGCATATTGAAAGTCAGGTGCGCGTTTTGTCCGGTGGAGAAAATGCCAAGTTCCGTCTCTGCAAGCTGATGCAGAGACCTATGAACCTGCTGGTTTTGGACGAGCCGACCAATCACCTTGACCCTGTTGCCAAAGATGTACTGAAAGAAGCAGTTCGTGACTTTAAAGGTACTGTCATTCTGGTCAGCCATGAACCGGAATTTTATCAGGACATCGTCACCGATATCTGGAATATCGAGGACTGGACCTGCAAGGTGATTTAACAACCATAAGATAGCGACAATCTGCGGTAATCGCAAAAATGACACAATTGATGCGATTCTGAGGGGAAAGTGTCAAAATTAGCTTGACCGACAAAATGGATTAAAGTAGAAAACTGCCTGCAGGCGATTTTGTCAATCGACCAGTACAGGCAGTTTCCTTTATAGGATATATTGCAGTATAGTGGTTGCTGAATTTATAGGGAGGAAATGACTCCTGTTGGAGAGCATTTCAGACTTAAAGAAACATTTTTGTGATATCTGATTTATATTGGAATGTACCTTGTCCAGTAGCGACTGCACCGGAAACGCTTCCGTGTTTGTAAATGCACTTCCAGCCGGAAACATGGAGATTGTAGCTGGTATCTGCTTTTGTTGCTTTGGCGGTAGTTCCATTGTAAGTGAAGGTTCCGGTTAAAGTGAAATCCCATTCTTTGCTGCTATTTGCAGCATAGTAAGTATAGGTTCTGCTGGCGGACTTAGTTTTTTCGCTTGCCAATGGAATGATAGAACTCGTTTCTATAGTAGTTGTAATGATTGCATAGGAACCATCTGGATAGAATTCTTTCTCATAGGTGGTATCTGTTTGCGTTGCAGCAGATATAGGTATTGTAAACGCCATTACCATAGCAATCATTGAAAATAGAGTGATAATTTTACGTTTCACTTCGACTTTCTCCTTTACTTGTATTTTATTCTTCTATTACATCATCATCTGCATTTTCTTCATTATCGTGAATTATGATGACATCAGTCGCCATGACTTGTGTATGCCTTTTTAAATCATGGAGATGCAGCATCTCGCCGATTACGATTGCAACCAAAGCAAGAATGATAGCAGTTTTTAGCCAGCCTCGTTTTCTGGATTTAGCAATTTTCTTCGGCTTGAGGGCAGAACATGTTTCTAAAAAATCTGCCGCAACTTCTTCCGGTGTGCCGAATTCCTCTACTAGTGCGGAAATCGAAAGGATTGTGTGCACTTCGGCATAGTCATATAGTTGTTGGCGGAGTCCGTCAATAAAGCCGTCGGATTCTGCTAGATGATAGATCGCTGCTTCAATTTGCTGCAGATATTGTTCAATCTCCTGGTTTGGCGTATACATCAGTCGTCCCTTTCTTTCTCAGTATATACGACGGACTGAACCGCGCGGCTCAGCTTGTCATACAGAGATTTTAGTCTGTACAGATGCGAAATTCCTTCTTCTGTGATGCGGTAATACACTCTGACTCGGTTGCTTTCTGAAATGGTTTTTCCAACTTCTTCGACAAAGCCTTGTTCCAGCAGTTTGCTGAGAGTGGTATAAAGGAGGGGCATCTTGTAAATACCGTCTGTGCGCCGCAGACACTCCTGGGTAATTTCATAAGCGTACATTTGCTCCTGCTCTGATAAAAGTGTAAGCACCATCAGGGGAAGGGTAGATTTCTTGAACTGGGCTTCGAAATTATCCAGGACGTCCCTGCCGCCGGCGGCAGCGTTTTTCTTTTTCATAAAAACCCTTTCTGTCCTAAATTCTCCTATATCCTTATTATAACCCAAAAGAAACACAAGTCAATCATTCATGTAAAAAAATCATCTATAAATGAAATTTTTCTATATATTTTATTGACATATATAAAAAAGCGTGATATTATAATGGCAAGGATATAGATTGAATTTTCGGATAATACGGTTCTTTGGGCAAGGGGACAAAGAGATACAGGGGAGGAGAGATTCTGGTGTGAGCTTTTTTACTATACAGCTTTGAACAATTATAAATTGCAATGAAAGGGGTAACTATGAAAAAAAGTGCAGAAAGACTAATTGCCTTATTATTAGTGCTTTGCCTAATGATTGGGACTTCAAATATCACTTTTGCAAACACCGATAGACCTGAAAAAGCTTTAAAAGAAGACGCTAATAATTTTGTGATTAGTGAATATGATTTATATAAAGATTTATCACAAAAAAGTGATTCGGAATTGAAACTTGAAGGTTATAGTGACAAGAACATAAAAGAGCTTCGCGAAAAAAATCCTAAGGCGGAGTTGAAAAAACTATCTGAGAAGAGTATTCTTGAATTAAAAGCGTTAGGATATGATCAAGAAAGGATTAATGCCATATATTCAGTTAAAAATCTTGACGAGAATCAAATTTCTGACGAGGTATTGCGAGTTGTATGGGCAAAAGTGGAATTAACTTTAAGATCATTATCTTATACTACGACTGGAACATTAACAAAAGGAACTACAAATGCTAGATTGATGGCAACCTGGAAATGGGATCTATGTCCAAGCACAACATATATAGATAAACTTGTTTTTTCATGGGGAAAATCATTGGCATCGAAAGATGCGGACATCACTATAAAGCATTATTCGTCGACTGATAGAGTCAAAAAAACAACAAAAGGAACGGTGGCAGAAAAAGATCCTAACCATGGATGTGCCCTTGAAATTAAGTTTATTGCTGGTCTGAAGAATGGAGGAAATGCGTATATCACTTTATATTCTTCTCAACAGGCATTAAAAAACATAGAGTGCAAAGTAACGTATGGTCATAGTATGGTTACATTAACGCCGAGCGTTAGCTGGAATGGTGCAAGTGTATCTTTTGGAACGTCGACAAAGGACATGGGAAGCAAAACAATCACACTTGAATAGTTGAAAATAAAGCAACATTTAGCTTCTATGGAGGTTAATCCTAAATGAATGTAAAAAAGATTGCCAAGAGTATTTTATTCTCATTTGTAATTATGGTGATACTATATCTGACCATAGTTCCAATCTTGGCGTATTTCTTTGGAGAAGAGTTAGGCGTATTTCTAGCCATTTCTTTCGTACAAATAAGTTTAATGTTATATATGATTATAAAATGATGTCAAAATCTGAGGGTACAAAAATGCTCTGAGGAAATAGCACACCCATAAAGAATTTTTAAGAAAACACAAATTCAAATGATTTCTTTAGACCAATTAGTGCCGGAAGACCATCTTCTTCGAAAAATTGACAAATACGTAGATTTTAACTTTATCTATGACTTGGTGGAAGAAAAATATTCTACACAAACCGGAAGACCCAGCATTGACCCTGTTATGCTAATTAAAATTCCTATCATTCAATATATGTATGGAATTAAAAGTATGCGTCAGACCATCAAAGAAATTGAAGTAAATGTAGCATATCGTTGGTTTCTTGGGCTGGATTTCCACGATAAAGTACCTCATTTTAGTACATTCGGAAAAAACTACAAAAGACGTTTTGAAGGCACTGATTTGTTTGAACAAATCTTCCAGGAAATTCTTTTACAATGTTTAAAATGCAATGTCATCAACACGGATACAATATTTGTAGACGCAACACATATTAAGGCAGCGGCAAATCGAAAAAAAGCGAAGAAGATTTCCATAGCAAAGAAACAAGCTCGCTTTTATGACGAACAGTTGAAAGCAGAAATCAATGCAGACAGGCTCTCACACGGAAAAAAGGAACTGAAAGAAAAAGACGACGATTCCGATTGTGATGGCGGAGATTCCGGTGGACTTTGTGATTCAAATACAGAAGTAGGCCGAGAGCAAAAGCAAAGCACGACAGACCCTGAAAGTGGCTGGTTTCATAAAGGAGAGCACAAAGAAGTCTTTGCATACACAACAGAAACAGCCTGTGATAAAAATGGGTGGATATTAGATTATACAATTCATCCCGGCAATGAGCATGACAGTAAAACCTTTCCTGCGTTATATGAAAAACTGAGAAAGTATGATGCAAAAGTACTTGTAATGGATGCAGGCTACAAGACTCCGGCAATCGCAAAATGGTTAATTGATGATGGTGTAAAACCATTGTTCCCGTACAAAAGGCCAATGACAAAGGCAGGATTTTTAAGAAGTATGAGTATGTATATGAATTGCTATTTGTGCTTGGCAAATCAGATACTGAAGTATACAACAACAAACAGGCAAGGATACAGAGAATACAAAAGCGATGGGAAAAAATGTGCAGACTGTCCATATTTATCCCAATGTACGCAAAGCAAAAATCATGTAAAAGTAGTGACTCGACATATATGGGAAGAGTATATGGAGATTTGCGAAGATATTAGACATAGCCGAAGTATGAAAGATATCTATGGGCAAAGGAAAGAAACCATAGAGAGAATCTTTGGAACTACCAAAGAGCACCATGCAATGAGATATACTAATTTAGTAGGGAAAGAGAAAATGTCCATGAAAGTTGGACTAACCTTTGCGTGTCTGAACATGAAAAAATTGGTTAAACTTCTTGAATACAGGAAGCATATGGGGCAGAAAGTCCCTCATCGCACTCCGTTTTTGGTTAAATTGCGTAAAGTGATTTGGGGAAAACATATCTTTTTAGAAGGGATACTATGAGCATAGAAAAAGCTCAAACCTTGCACTGTGGTCTGAGCTTTTATCTACAGTCTGAGAAATAGTGATAATGTGTTGGTTTGGAAACAAAGTAACTTTTAGGTGATAAGGAGGAAAAAGATGAAGAAGCGTTTAAACTTTATGCTGATATTTGGACTTGCTGGTATTTTAATTTTTTCTACTACAGTTATGGGATATGCGGCGGATGCGGTACAGTTTGATCAAAATTCACAGATGAAAGATGAAGCGTATTGGAATGAGATTAAGGAATTGAAAGTTAAAGCTGAAAGTTATGTAGACTCTGTGCTTTCACCAGCCAGAGTGGGAGGACATAAAAGTTTAACCATACCTACTAAAAAGCAGATAAATTACTATTATTGCGGACCTGCTTCGCTTCGTATGGTACTGTTGTATCATGGTATTGACCAAACGCAATCGTATATTGCTGGAAAAATAGGAACAACGGAGGCTGGATCAGATGTTGCCCCGATGAGAACTTACTTAAATAGCCAAGTTGGAAGTGGGACATATACTTATGTCAATGTTTCGGAGCTGGCTTTTTCGGATGGGTTAGTATATAGCATTGACAAAAGAAAACCGCTGATTTGTATGATTCAAACAAGTAAACTCGAATATTATAAAGGACATAAGTCAGTTCACTTTGTTGTTGCAAAAGGATATGACTGGGACATGAATGGCTCGGCTAGCTACTCGACAGTGACTCTTAATGACCCAAACAATAACAACGATTATTATGGAGAGAGGACTTGCACATGGACAGAGATGAGCCAGGCGCTTAATGCAAGTAACGGATGGTATATAATGGCAAAATAATTCTTAACAGCATTTCACAATGCTGGGGGAGGAAATATGAAGACCTATCAAAAGGCGGTGACTTTATTACTTCTAATTGTGCTAGTTTTATCCAGCTATGGTTGTAAGGAAACGCTAAATAAGCCTGAAAAGGATATGCTGACCTTGAAGTATAAATTGACAGAGGATGAAGAACTGGAACCCTTTTATGTTTCAGACACAAAAGTATATGCTGCGGTAAATAAACTTGAACCTTCTAGTATGTCAGCACCAAGCTTTGGCGCTACGACGGAGAGATTTATTGTTTATGATCTTCTGGCCGAAAAGGAAGAGACATGTTATGATCTGGGTGAGGATGATGTCTACATTTATCATGCGATGCCATTTGAAAATGGTATTATTTATGCAGTGTATACACCGCTGGGGCCGGAGGCGTCGTTGGATGAAAGGATTCAATGGCACATCAAATATATCTCGGATGAGGGGAGCAAGGTTCTTGACTCCGGTCGCTGCAGCAGTATGTTTGATATGCTGCCCGGATTTACTATGTTAGATGGAGAAGTGTACTATCTGTATGAAGATTTTGATGAAAAAACCGGATATGGTTTCGGAATCAACAAAGCTGATTTGGACAATCCGAAAACCGTGGTGAGGGAAACAGATTACAGCCTCTCGGAAACCGAATTTTACTCCAATGGGACTGATTGGGCGATACATGTTGACGGAAAGCTTTTAATCGGTAATGTGAAGGGAATTTACAGGGAGTACGATTTGCCGGAAAAAATGTCGGACTTTGGAATCTGTAAAGATTACCTGTTCTGCTGCACCACATCAGATGGGAATAAGTGGACAGCAAGGAGCATCTCGTTGGAAACAGGTGAAGAGTATACAGCAGAAATCGGAATGCCTCTTTATCGGATTTGCAGCATGAGCGGGGATGAACTTTCTTGCATAAGCACGGGTTTTAGTATGTATGTTTTTCGTCCAGGCGAGGAATTTGAAATACTACCTGTAGAAGATACACTGGAGATTATTGAAAATAGGGAGTATGTCCGGTATTATCCATATGGTGAAACAAAAACGCTGGCACAGCTTAATGAAACAAAGTTCTGCAGGATAACCTGGTAGCCGCAAGGGTGTGCGGTCAGAAGTGCAAAACCACAGGGAACCAGTTTGGCGAGCCACCGTGCACTAGCCTGCAGATAGCACGTCCTAAACTCGTCAGACTGACGCAAAACAAAAATTGTGGAAAGTGCACAAAAAAATACAAAAAAGTTGTGAAAAAACACTTGATTTATCTAAGAACCTGTGTTAGAGTATTAACATCGAGTTTATGAAAGGAAACAAAAGTTATGAGAAACTTCATCTTTGCAGCTGCATATTACTTTTATTACTTTTTCTTTACTAACAAGGAAGAGTCGGTTGTGCTGCACAGAAAAGTTTTGAGTAATTGCTATAATTAAATCCTAAAATAATGACAAATTACTTGAGAAACTCCGCAGTCTACCGGCTGGCGGAGTTTTTCGCATTTTAAAAAGATTAACCCAACTAGAATAAAAACATAACGGAGGTAAGAAAGAAATGATTACAGTACTGAAGCCGGGCACCGGTGATGAACAGAGAGAGCAGCTGATACAATGGTTTGAAGAGCAGGGTGTGCAGGTGCATTCCTATATCGGAGAAAATCAGATGGCAGTGCTTGGGCTCATCGGTGATACACATGATATTGATGTGGAAATGCTGGAGCTTCTGGACATCGTAGAAAAGGTTGCGCGGATTTCAGATCCGTTTAAAAGTGCAAATAGACAATTTCACCCGGAGGATTCAGTCATCGACGTCATGGGTGCTAAATGCGGCGGCGGACATTTTGCAGTCATTGCAGGTCCTTGCTCTGTAGAAAATCCGGAGCAGATCAAGGAAGTTGCAGAGGGTGTAAAGGCAGCGGGCGCCACCATGCTGCGCGGCGGAGCTTTTAAGCCTAGAACTTCTCCATACGATTTCCAAGGCATGAAAGCAGAAGGTATCGAACTTCTGCTGGAAGCGAAGAAAGCAACAGGTCTTCCAATTGTAACAGAAATTATGAACGCCAACCATCTTCCGCTCTTCGAAGAGGTAGATGTCATTCAGGTCGGCGCTAGAAATATGCAGAACTTTGAACTGTTAAAGGAACTGGGAAAAACCAGAAAGACCATTTTGCTCAAGAGGGGGCTTGCAAATACGATTAAAGAACTGCTCATGAGTGCAGAGTACATCATGGCAGGCGGAAATGAAAATATCATTCTCTGCGAAAGAGGTGTGAGGACCTTTGAAACCTACACCAGAAATACTCTTGATTTATCGGCAGTACCGGTGCTGCACAATTTGACCCACCTTCCGGTTGTCATTGACCCAAGCCATGCGACCGGTCATGCAAATCTGGTAAAGCCGATGGCACTTGCAGCGACAGCTTGCGGTGCTGACGGACTGATGATAGAGGTTCACAACAATCCGGCGAAAGCTCTTTGCGATGGACCGCAGTCCTTGACACCAGCACAGTTTGCAGATGTGATGGAAACCGTAAATAAAATCAGAGGGGTTATTTAAATGAAAATTGGAATTGTGGGACTGGGTCTTATTGGAGGCTCTCTTGCAAAGGCATATAAGAAAGCCGGTGCAACAGTTTTCGGCTTTGATAAAGATAGACTGATTACTGCCTTTGCAAAGCTGGCAGAAGCCATCGATGATGAACTCAGTGAAGATAGATTTGAAGAATGCGATTTGATATTGGTGGCAATTCCACCGGTACCGGCAGCAGCGTGGCTTTCTGAAAATGCACCGAAGCTGCCAAAGACAGCCCTGGTCATTGACTGTTGCGGAACAAAACGAAATATCTGCGAGGAAGGCTTTAAACTGGCGAAAGAATACGGCTTTACCTATGCCGGAGGCCACCCTATGGCAGGTAATCAGTTTGGCGGCTTTAAAAACAGCAGAGCGGATCTTTATGAAGGTGCTATCTTTGCGCTGGTTCCGCCTGACCACAACGACATTCACTTTATGGAGCGAGCAAAGAAACTGATTTTGCCGGCAGGATTTACAAAGCTTGTTATCACTTCGGCAGAAGAACATGACAAGATGATTGCCTTTACATCGCAGATGGCACACGTGGTGTCCAATGCGTTTATCAAAAGTGATACAGCACTGGAAATGGGTGTGGCAGTGTCTGCGGGAAGCTATAGAGACTTTACAAGAGTTGCTTATCTTGACGCAGAGATGTGGACAGAACTGTTTTTAGAAAACAGAGACAACTTGAAATATGAATTAGATGTTCTCATCGCAGAACTTTCCAAATACAGCAAGGCCCTTTCTGATTGTGATGAGCAGGAAATGCTCAGACTTTTGAAAGAGGGCAGAGATAGAAAGGTAGAGGTAGAGAAAAAATGCAGTTAGAGGAGGTTGGCTATCAGGCCAAAACCGTAGTAAAAGGAAACAGCATCGTAGTTGTGACAGACGAAAACGTTGAAAAATTATATTTAAATCGATGCATGCAAAGTCTCAAATGCGAAGGCTTTGATGTATATAGCTTTGTGGTTCCTCCGGGAGAGGAATCCAAAAGCGGGATGCAGTATCTGAAACTTATGAATGCACTTGCAGAAATACCGCTGACCAGGACCGATGCCCTGGTAGCACTGGGAGGCGGCGTTGTGGGCGATCTTGCGGGATTCGCAGCGGCTACATATCTGAGAGGCATTCCAGTCATTCAGGTACCTACAACCCTCCTTGCGGCAGTTGACTCTTCCATTGGCGGCAAGACAGCAATCAATATACCTGCTGGTAAAAATCTTGTCGGTGCATTTCACAGACCAGCCCTAATCTTGCGGGATGCGAGCCTTTTGGAGAGTCTGCCGAAAACAATCTACCAAGACGGTATGGCAGAGGTCATTAAGTACGGAGTTTTAGCGGATTCTGATTTGTTCAACCTGCTCTGTGACAAAGCGGCGGCTTCTTCGCAGATGAACGAAATCATCGACCGCTGCGCGGAAATCAAAACCCGCATTGTGGAAGAAGACGAGTTCGATACAGGGGTCAGACAGCTGCTGAACTTCGGCCATACCATTGGTCACGCCATTGAAAAGGCGGCGGATTTTACCGTCAGTCACGGAAAAGCCGTTGCAAAAGGCATGACCATGATTGCAGAGATTTCAAAAAAGCAGGGCTGGTGCAGCGAAGAAACTGCAGACCGCATTGTAGAAATTTTAAATCTCTATGAGTTTGACCTTTCTATTGCGCAATCGAAAGATGTGCTTTATGATATAATGAAGACAGACAAAAAAAGGAAAGGCGGCTATATTGACTTAGTTGTGCCGGAAGAAATCGGCTGTTGCCGTCTTCAGAGAGTAACTATAGAAGAACTGGGAGAAATTTTATGAGGGAGATTACGGCTATTGCCTCAAAGTCTGACGCGCACAGAGCTATGATCTGTGCAGCGTTGTCGCAGCTGACATCGGGCAGAACCTGTCAGATCCACGTAGACAGTGGATCTAAAGATATCGAGGCAACAGCTGCTTGCTTATCTGCATTCCTTGCAGGAGAAGAAACCATGCACTGCGGCGAAAGCGGTTCCACCCTCAGATTTCTGCTGCCTGTGATGGGTGCCCTGGGACATAGGGCTTCTTTTTACGGGGAAGGACGTCTTCCGGAAAGACCGCTGTCTCCTCTTTATGAAGAGTTGACAGCTCACGGTTGCGTTTTAAGTCCAAAGGGAAGCAGACCACTTGTCATTAGCGGAAAACTTAAGGCAGGAACCTATACCATGCCGGGTAATGTATCCAGCCAATATATCAGCGGACTTTTGTTCGCACTGCCGCTTCTTACGGGAGACAGTAAAATTCTGCTCGAAGGAAAGTTGGAATCACGCGGATATGTGGATATGACTCTGCAGGTAATTAGAAAATTTGGCATACAAATAGAAGAAAGCGATACAGGATTTACAGTTCCCGGCGGTCAAACGTATCAAGCACCGCAAAGTTATGTGGTGGAAGGCGATTGGTCTAACAGCTGCTTTTTCCTAGTGGCAGGCGCGCTGGCAGAAGGCGGTATTTGCGTCAAAGGGCTTTCCCAGCAGTCACTGCAGGGCGATAAGAAGATTCTCGATTTGCTGAAAAATTTTGGCGCAGAGGTTTGGCAGGGAGAAAACGAAGTCATTGTAAAGCCAGGAAAACTTAGGGGCATTACCATAGACGCTTCTCAGATTCCCGATATGGTGCCGATACTGGCGGTGTTGGCATGTGCGGCGGAAGGCAGAACCGTCATTGAAAATGCAGGCAGACTGCGAATCAAAGAAAGCGATCGCCTTGCCACTGTGTCGCAAGTTTTAAATGGTCTCGGTGCAAAGGTTAAGGAACTTCCGGAAGGTCTTATCATAGAGGGGCTTGCGGGAGAGCAGATGAGTGGCGGAACTGCAGATGGTGCGAATGACCACAGAATCGTCATGATGGCAGCTATTTCCTCGCTTCTTTGCAAAGAGCCGGTTATCATTACCGGTGCGGAGGCGGTAAGCAAGTCCTATCCGGATTTTTTCTGGGATTTAAAGAAACTAGAGCTTGATGGAAACGTCAGGATTTAGAAATAGATCAGTTATTGTTTGTAGGGAGAAAGGAAAAGACATGTCTTCTTCTTATGGAAATCATGTAAAAATTACTATTTTCGGACAGTCCCATTCTGCGGCCATCGGCGTAACCATTGAGGGACTTCCGGCAGGTTTTTCCATCGACATGGAAAAGCTTCAAGTCTTTATGAACCGGCGTGCCCCTGGACGGAGCAAATACAGTACGCCCCGAAAAGAGGCCGATATGCCGGCATTTTTAAGCGGTCTTGTAGGAAATACTACCTGCGGCGCACCGCTGACAGCGATGATAGAAAATACCAATACCAGGTCAGGGGATTACGACAATATCAGAGATATTCCAAGACCAGGTCATGCAGATTATACAGCACACGTAAAATACGGCGGTTTTGAAGATGTCAGCGGAGGCGGGCATTTTTCAGGACGTCTGACTGCGCCTCTTTGCATTGCAGGCGGCATTATGAAGCAGATTCTGGAAAAAGAAGGAATCGAGATTTCCGCTAAAATTAAAGAAATCGGCGGAAACGCCGTGCAGCCTACCAAGGCAATCGAAGAGGCTATGGAGCGAGGCGACTCTGTAGGCGGCATTATCGAATGCACCATCACCGGCGTTCCTGCAGGCGTTGGAGAGCCGATGTTTGACGGACTGGAAAACAAAATTGCCCAGGCGGTCTTCGGAATCCCTGCTGTCAAGGGAATTGAGTTTGGCAGGGGATTTGAGGCGGCAAAAATCTGCGGCAGTGAAAATAACGATGCGTTTTATTTTGAAGGTGATACGGTGAAGACGAAGACCAATAATCACGGCGGTATTCTGGGTGGAATCAGCTCTGGCATGCCAATCGTTTTTCGTGTTGCAGTCAAGCCGACTCCTTCCATATCTACAGAGCAGCACAGTATCAGCTACGAAAAGGGCGAGAATGCGATGCTAAAAGTAGAGGGAAGACACGACCCTTGTATCGTGCCAAGAGCAGTGCCGTGTGTAGAAGCAGCGGCAGCTGTTGCAATTTATGAATTATATCAATATCGATACCGATACTATGAGAAATAAAGGAGATTGAAAAAAATGAGTATGGACGACTATAGAAGCAAAATTGATGCGATTGACGAAGAAATCGTAAAAAAACTGGAAGAGCGAATGAGAGTGGCGGAAGAAATCGCACGTTACAAGAAAAATAATGAACTTCCGGTGCTGGATGCTATGAGAGAAAGAGAAAAAATTGACAAACTTACAGATTTAGCCTCAGAAGATATGGCATCTTACACCAGAGTGTTATATAATACAATTATGGAGATGAGCAAAGATCACCAGAGAAAGATTACCCAGAAGGAATCACCTCTGGCAAAATCTATCGCTGATGCACTGGAAAACACACCTAAGGTATTTCCTGCAAAGGCCAGCGTAGCTTGCCAGGGAGTGACCGGCGCTTATTCTCAGGAGGCCTGCGAGAGACTGTTTAAAATGCCGAAGATTATGTATGTGAAGAATTTCAACGGTGTATTTGCAGCTATCGATAAGGGGCTGTGCCAGTACGGCATTCTGCCTGTCGAAAACAGTACGGCAGGTTCAGTGAACCAGATTTACGATTTGATGATGAAGTACAACTTCTACATTGTCAGAAGTATCAAGCTGAAGATCGACCATAGTCTTTTAGCCAAGAGAGGAACAAAGAAAGAGGACATCAAGGAGATTTTTTCTCATGAACAGGCAATTATGCAGTGTGATGACTATCTGAAACATTTCCCTCACGCAAAGATTACCATTTGCGAAAATACTGCAGAAGCGGCTAAGATGGTAGCCGAATCCGACAGAACGGACGTTGCTGCGCTGGCGGCCTATGAGTGTGGACAGCTTTACAGCTTGGAGTGTCTGGAAGAAGGAGTACAGGATAATGGAAACAACTATACCAGATTTATCTGCATCAGCAAGAATTTAGAGATTTATCCCGGCGCTGACAAGACGAGTCTGAAACTGGTGGTTTCCCATAAACCGGGTTCTTTGTACAATGTACTGGCTAGATTTAATGCACTTGGTATTCAGATTTTTAAACTGGAGAGTCGTCCGATTCCAGAAAGAGATTTCGACTACATGTTCTATTTTGACATCGTATCCGAGGTTTACTCTGAGGAATTTGTCAGACTGATGAACCAGCTTGAAGATCTGACACAGGAGTTCAAGTACTTAGGAAGTTATATGGAGATTTAACATGAAAAAATTTGGACTGATTGGCGGAAAGCTGGGGCACAGCTATTCGCCGCTGATTCACAGTAAGTTCGGAGATTATACCTTTGAACTTTGCGAGACGAAACCAGAGGATTTGGAAAGCATGCTGCATGATGAAAGCTACGGCGGCTTCAATGTGACTATTCCGTATAAGAAAGTAGCCATGGAGATGTGCGATGAACTTTCCGATACGGCAAAAGCCGTCGGTTGTGTCAACACAGTGATCCGAGATGAAGAAGGAAGACTGCATGGCTATAATACAGACTATTTTGGGTTCAAGTATATGCTTGAAAAGAACAAAATCGAAGTGAAAGGAATGAAGTGTCTGGTTCTTGGAAGCGGCGGGGCGTCTCTGACCGCAAGAGCAGTCCTAAAGGATTTGAACGCTGCTGAAATTCTCATAATTTCACGCAGTGGTGAACATAATTATGAGAATATCAGTCAGCATTTTGATGCGGAAATTATTGTCAACACAACGCCTGTAGGAATGTATCCGAACAACGGGAAATCACCGGTCAACTTAGATGATTTTAAAAACTGCTGCGGTGTTGTGGATGTGATATATAACCCTAACAGAACCAAGCTGGTGCTGGACGCCATAGAGAAATCTATTCCGGCAACCGGCGGGCTGGAAATGCTGGTAGCGCAGGGAAAGCAGGCCAGCGAGCTGTTCCAGCATAAAGAAATTGAAGACGAAGAAATCGACAGCGCGATTGATGAAGTTCGCAGCGAGACGATGAATATGATTCTAATCGGCATGCCGGGCGCAGGAAAGACCCTGATTGGCGGCGAAATCGCGAATAGAATGGGGCGTAAATTCGTGGATATCGATGATATGATTGTCGAACACGAAGGCATGTCTATTCCGGAAATTTTTGACCAGAAAGGCGAAGCATATTTCCGAAAGGTGGAAACTGAAATGCTGGAAAAGGCCTGTGTGCAGACCGGTCTTGTCATTGCGACCGGCGGCGGTGTTGTCAAGAAAAAAGTCAACTACAACATTTTGAAACAAAACGGAATCGTGATTTGGATTAAGCGCGACCTTGATAAGCTGGAAACAGATGGAAGACCTCTTTCTAAATCCATGCCGCTTGCGCAGATGTATGAGGAGCGAAAGGACGCTTATTCCTACTGGAGCGATTTTTACATCAATAATAATGAGGAGAGAGAATGATGAAGATTCTGGTAATCAATGGACCCAACATCAATATGCTGGGAATCAGAGAGCCGGAAATTTACGGAAAAGCGACTTACTCCGATTTGGTGGAATATGTTGAAAAGGCGGCTTCCCGGCTCAACGTGGAAGTCGCTTTTTTTCAGTCCAATCATGAGGGCTCCATGGTGGATGCCATTCAGGAGGCTTACGGTAAATTTGACGGCATTGTAATCAATCCGGCGGCGTACACCCACACCAGTGTGGCTCTGTTGGACGCTCTGAAGTCTGTAGGGATACCTGCTGTGGAGGTACACATTTCCGATGTGCGTCAGCGGGAGGATTTCAGGCAGGTGTCCTTTGTCAGGGCTGCCTGTGTTGCGACGGTCATGGGCAAGGGTTTTGACGGCTACGTAGAGGCTATGGAGGTACTGCGTGGAAAACAAAAAGAAAGTTAAGGCAAAGCTAGTGTCGACGCTGCCTTATATCGTTGGTATGATTTGCGGCGGCCTTTTGGGATATTTTGGCATGGAGATCTTTAGTGGTCATGGACTGGAGATTCCGCTTTTGATACTCAGCTTTGCAGTGATTGTGTATGTGCTTATCATCACTCACGAAGCGGGGCATCTGGTCTGCGGGTTGCTTTCTGGCTATAAGTTCGTATCTTTTCGGATCGGCAGTCTTATCTTTGTCAAGCAAGAGGACAAAATCCTTCGCAAAAAGTTCAGTATTCCGGGAACCGGCGGTCAGTGTCTTTTGGATCCTCCTGACAAGGACGAGGATGGAGGATATCCGGCTGTTTTATACAATTTAGGCGGCGGTCTTTCCAATCTGCTGTTCAGTGCGTTAGGATTTATAGGTATGTCGCTGTGCCCACAGGAAACGACTGGGCGTATGATATGTTTGATACTGGGGTTGATGGGGCTTTACTTTGCAGCAACCAATCTGGTTCCTCTGAAGATGGGCGGTATTGCTAACGACGGCTATAATATCAAGACATTTCGCAGGGATAAAGCCAGTGCGGATACCTTTTGGGTGCAGATGCGGATCAACAAACTGCAGCAGACGGACGGCAAACGGCTTGCTGAAATGCCGGAAGAATATTTTGTAGTGCCGGAAGGGGATTTTTCGGGTAATCCTCTGGTAGAAGCCATTGCTTTCGCAGAAATGCAAAGGCGCATGGATGAGGGAAGATTTGATGAGGCACAGGCGGCAGGATACAAGTTATTCAGCTCGCCAAAACTACTGCCCTTCTATAAGAATTTTGTTCAAATGGAACTTCTATTTTTGGAACTCATCGGACAATGTAGGAAAGAAGAAGTGGACAGGCTGTATACGAAACAGCTGAAAAAGTTTATGAAGTCAATAAAGAGGTATCCAAATACCCAAAGGACGCTTTATGCCTATGCAGTTCGGTTCAGCAAAGATGAAGAGGCGGCAAAGAAGGCGAAAGCGAATTTTGAGAAAGTCCTGAAGACTTACCCGACGCCGGGTGAAATCAGGACAGAACAGAAACTGATGGAGGTTGTGTAGATGAAAGTATATTGTTATCCAAAATGTTCCACCTGCAAGAAAGCTCTCGCGTGGCTTGATGAAAATGGTGCAGAGTATGAACTCTTTGATATTAAGACGCAGAATCCAGATTCGCAGCAGATTCGCAGCTGGTATGAGATGAGCGGTCTTCCGCTGAAAAAGTTTTTCAATACCAGTGGAATGATCTACAGGGAGATGGAACTTTCGAAAAAATTGCCGAATATGAGTGAAGAGGAGCAGATTGTCCTGCTTGCCAGCGATGGTATGCTGGTAAAGCGTCCCCTTGTAATTGGAGAAAATTATGTGCTCACAGGCTTTAAGGAAGCGGAATGGGCAGAAAAGATACTTAAGTAATGATTGGAGGGTAAAAATGGATAGGGCACAGCAACTGCGGGAAATCAGGGAAGCGATTGATACAGGCAGACTGACTCTGCAGTACTTAAATCGCGCAAGAGATGAACTGAGTGCAGCCTCCGGCTTTGGAATTGCTGATATGTTGGGCTTTGACCTAATCGGAGGAATCGGCAAACACATGAAGATGGGGAGTGCAAAGCGGGAATTGGAATCAGCAAAACGCCAGGTAATGGTCTTTCAGAGAGAATTGAAAGACGTCAGTGGAATATTGGATTTCCAGATTGATATTGGAGGATTTCTAACTTTTGCCGATTTTTTCTTTGACGGAATTTTGGCAGATGTGTTTGTCCAGTCTAAGATCAGCCAGGCGAAGGAGCAGGTGGATCAGGCGATTTGGCAAGTGAACAGAATTATAGAGGATTTGCTGCGCATGGAGCAACAGGCGCTGTAAAAGGACATCAGGGGGACACATAATGGTATATTTAAAAAACTTCAAACTGCCGGAAATGATAGCGGAAGAACTTTTTCTTAACGATATAAGGCAGACTTGTTATGACAGTTTTTACCCCTTTGGCATTTTTCCGCAGAAGGGGTTTTCTGCTGTAGATTTTGAACCGATTACCATATTTTATGGCAGCAATGGTTCGGGTAAGACGACCTTGCTCAATGTTATCGCTGAAGCCATAGGCGCACAGCGCAGCGCACCTTATAATGATAGCAGTTTCTTTGCGGATTTTTCCAGAATGTGTCAAGTAGAGTGGGAATCTTACTATCAGGATAGCACCATTATCACCAGTGATGATGTTTTTGACTATCTCTTTGATCTGCGAGCCTTTAACCATGGTGTGGACACAAAACGAGAAGATCTGATGGAGGCATACAGACAGCTGCGGTGTGAGAAATTTCAGCTGAAAAGTCTTGACGACTATGAGAAACTGAAACAGGTTAATTCCGCTCGGAGAAATACGAAGTCGGAGTTTATCAGGCAGAATATGCCGGGAAATGCCCGTGGACGTTCCAATGGAGAAAGTGCATTTATGTACTTTACAGAAAAGATAGAGGCAAACCAAATTTATCTTTTGGACGAGCCAGAAAACAGTTTGTCGGCAGCATATCAGCAGGAACTGACCGGATTTATCGAAGATTCTGCAAGATTCTTTAATTGTCAGTTTATTATAGCGAGCCATTCGCCCTTTATTTTGGCGACAAAACAGAGCAAAATCTATGATCTTGATGCTCTGCCAGTTACTGAGCGCAGATGGACTGAACTTGAGAATGTACGCAGATATTTCGAGTTTTTTAAGTCCCATGAAGAGGAGCTATTAGCAGAAACTTGACAACGACTTCCTGCGGGTGTAGAATAAAAATGATTTTTGATGAAAAAGAATGAAGCGAAGGAAGAGTTTGATATAGCGCTCCATCGCTTCTTACCATTCAAAAGTCTATTAACTTAAGAAAGAAGTAAGAACTTACCAAAACGAAAAAGGGAGGCAAACCAAATGAAACATTACAACAAGAAGCTTTTAGCTCGCATGTTGTGTCTGTTTTTCGTTTTCTCAGCATTCGGTGGTGGCTTGCTTTCTTCCGGAAAATGGCTGGGGGGGGGGTCAGTCCTATGCGACTGAGGCACCTTTAACTGAAGCCGAGCACGAAGTGCAGCCGGAAGGCAGTGAAATACCGGATGAAAATGTTGATGCAGAGGGCGGCATTGTAGATGGCGCCGATGTTGACGTTGACAAAGAAACGGAAGATGTAGATGCGGCAGAAGTGGGTGAAGAGGAAGAAAATCAGACTGAGAGCGGTAAACGCATGGTTGCATTTTCTGATGACGGCATTGATCCACAGTCAAATGACACTGGTGCATTTAATGTAACCGGCGGTACATATGGCGTGGATTATGAGTATAAAGAAACTGTATATAATACGCAGGGATATGGAAATGCAGAAAGCACTGCTGGTCAGTATGTGCCTACAGTAGGTAGTGTAGTGCCGCGAACATTTCAGGCACTTGTTATTAAAAAAGGCACACCATTGACGATATCCACTAGTGGTACGTCAAATGCAGGGATTTTTATTGAGGCAGGTGTGCATGCGGATTTAACCTTTGCAGGTGTAGATATTAATGCATACTATCCGGTAAATATCGTGACAAATAAAGAGGATTTGAGTAATCCGACTTCTTTGCATTTGACCCTTGCCGATGGCAGTACGAATAGGCTTACTTGTAATAATAGCAATGGAAATATTCAGTCTCCGGGTATTCGCTGCGGAGAAGGTTCTAAATTGACCATTGACGATAGTCGTAGAAATGTAGATCAGAATGGACAATTTGTAGCGCCGAAAGATGGCAAAGTATCCAGAGATGCAGTTCTTGCTGATGGCACTGTGGTTAAGGCAGGCGATCGATTGACAATGCTGGATAGTGCCAATCCAGGTACTTTAGAAGTCAACGGCGGCCTTCGCGCATCAGCAATTGGAGGCGGTCCGATTGAAAACAGTGGAGATATGACTTTTAACGGTGGTGTTATTAAGGCATATGCCAACGGTCCGACAGAAAGCCAATATGGAGCGGGATGCGGCATCGGCGGCGGGCATGCCGGTGGTAGTACAGTGACTACGTTTAACGGCGGAGACATTGATGCAAAGGGTTCTTTTCATGGCGCGGGCGTTGGTGGCGGCTGCACCTATATAGGTGGGATGTCCAATGGAGCAGAAACCACCTATGCGTTTACAGATGCGATTTTATGTCAAACGCCGAAGAGTACCATTGCCGGTGATATCAATATCAACGGTGGATTCCTCAAATCGGAGGGATTTGAGCATAGTAATGCGTTTGGTCAGGGATGCGCTGGAACCAATACTGGCAAGACTATTACGATTACCGGGGGCACATTGTTGCCGAAATCGCAGGCAGGCTGGTATGATATCGGAGGCGCCGGCGGTGACGTTGTGGTTACAGGCGGTTCCATTCGATTATCTGCACCGGGAAAATTCCAATGTAATGGTGGTACGGCTTATGGAGACTTAACGAAGAAAACAAGGGTCTTTGTAACAACTGTGAACTTATCTAGCGAAAAGATTAAGCACGAAATGGCAGATGGTACGACAAAGGAAGAGTTTATCGAAAATCATGCGATTACAGATTGGGAGTTATCGATTGGTGGTCAAAAATACGAATATGGTGCACCGTCTTTCTTTGATGACGGCAAACTATATCTATGGCTGCCATACGAATTTCAGGGAAAACCAGTTGCAGGGCAGGAAGTAAAAGTAAGCTTGAAGCCTGTAACAGTAGATGAAAATGGTAATGAAATCGCAATGGATATAGAACCGCTTTTCATTAGTTCCGTTAAACCTACGGAGGATCCTAATGCAGCAGCACCTTTGAAACGATATGTAGACTTTGAATTGCCAGATGAATATAGTCAGGAGAAGATGACCAAAGATTACGATGGCTTACCGTTTAATGCCATTGACGTATCAACGATTGAAAACGAAATCACAGATGCTTCTGGTAATGTCATCGATACGAAGATCGGACTTTATACCGGAAAAATAGACAATAAATATTTAGATAATCCTTCAAAGGTGTCGTATAAGGCGCAGCGTTATGATAAACAGAATGGGAAACCGATTGAGCAAGAACAGCTGCTTGGAAATAAGCTGCCGGAAGACGCAGGTATTTTGAAATTTACGATGACCTCGACCCAATATTCTGACGGTACGCTTGCAGGCTATGAGAACTTTGCACAAAGTTACTGGGGGCATCGTGCAACGGGCTGGGCAATTATCAATAAGATTCCATCAGAAATTGCAGACGCGACTTATGATATCGAATATGGAGAAGACCCGGCTACCCATGAAACCATTGTAACGAAGATGACCTTTAAAGCCAAGGCAAAACAGGGGGCAGCAAAGAGAAAACCTACCTGCAAAGCGCCAGATGGATATATTCAGTTTTATGTCAACGGTGTAAAAGTTGGAGAGCCGATTAAAGCGAATGCAAAAACAGCAACGGAAGAAATCAACGGAGAAGAGTATGCATATGGCGTGATTGATAAAGTGATTTCTTTTAATACAGGTGCTTATCCAGCTATTCCGAAGCTGGAATCCGGCAAGTTTGTAGTAGAAGCAAAATATACAGAAGGTTATAACTACGAAGAATCTTATTCTCTTGTCAAACCGGAAGAAAAGCCGGGTACACCAGGTGGCTCTGATACAGATGAGCCGACCAACTTCCCATTTGTAAATCCGCCAACTCCAGTGATTCCAAGTGCTGGCAGTGACCCGGATCATCCGGATGAAGAGCCGAAGGGAACTATCCTGGAGCCAGGTGAGATCGAGAGAATCGAAGACGATGGTGATATTTTTAGATTGCATGGAAAAGTCAATGACAAAGTAAACCGGAAGACGGAAAAAGATAAGACCGTTTCGAAGGATGAGCTAGTAGAATTTTTCAACGATCGGTATGTATTTATCGGGATTGACGGGCGTTTGCTGAAAGATGAAAAAGGAAATCCTTTAAAAGTTGCAGACGTTACAATTAAGGATGCAGATGGCAATGAAATTCAAGAGATTGATTTATCTGAGCCTGGAAAATATGTGATTACTACAACTGTTACCGATGCACAGGGAAACAAGACGACGATTAATCTGGCGTACAATGTAACAAAGCCGATTATTCAGGATCTTGACCTTAATAAGGATACCAATGACGATGGAATTCCAGACATCAATATTGATACGGATGACGATGGACTCCCTGATATTAACATTGATACCGATGGCGATGATAAGCCGGATATCAATATTGATACCGATGATGATGGTAAACCGGACGTCGACATTGATACCGATGGAGACGGCAAACCAGATATCAATAAAGACACCGATGGAGATGGCAAACCGGATGTAGATATTGACACCAACGGAGACGGCAAACCGGATATCAATAAAGATACTGACGGAGACGGCAAACCGGATTTAGACATCGACACCAACGGAGATGGTAAACCGGATGTGAACGTTGATACCGATGGCGATGGAAAGCCAGATATTAACAAAGATACCGATGGAGACGGTAAACCGGATTTGGATATTGACACCAACGGAGATGGTAAACCGGATGTAAATGTAGATACCAATGGCGATGGAAAGCCAGACATTAACATCGATAAGGATGGGGACGGAAAGCCAGACATCAACATCGATAAAGATGGAGACGGAAAGCCAGACATCAACATTGATAAAGATGGGGACGGCAAACCGGACATTAACATCGATAAAGATGGAGACGGAAAGCCAGACATCAACATCGATAAAGATGGAGACGGAAAGCCAGACATCAACATCGATAAGGATGGAGATGGCAAACCGGATATCAACATTGACACCAATGGAGATGGCAAACCGGATATCAACATCGATATTGATGGAGACGGCAAACCAGATATCAACATTGACACCGATGGAGATGGCATCCCAGATTTGAACGTGGATACGGATGGAGATGGTAAACCGGATGTCAATATCGACACTGATGGAGATGGCAAGCCAGATAAAAATATCAAATCTCCAGAAGATATTAAGAACATTATCAAGGAACAGAATCCTGAAACAGACGAGCTACCTTGGTGGATTCCAAGAACTGGAGATACAGCTAATATGCTGCTCTGGGTTGCAGGACTTGCTGCTGCAGTGCTGGCACTTTGCGGCATGGTATTTGGAATCAGAAGAAAAAACGGTGTAAAATAAATCATTTATAACCTAAAGCTGCTGCACAGAAGTTGTGCGGCAGCTTTTTAAATGAAGAAAAACTACTTGACCTGTCGTAGTAGTTGTGCTATGATTGGAACATAAAAGTACTACGACAGACGTAATACTGGAAAGGAGGTCTGCCAGGTGATTAGCAGTGATGTGATTCGGGGCTATAATGATACCATGATTTTGTATCTTTTACGAGAGGCACCCTCTTATGGCTATGAGATTTCCAAACGGATTAAGGAACTGACCGAGGAGAAATATATTATCAAAGAAACTACCCTTTATTCGGCATTTACCAGGCTTGAGAGGAACGGCTATGTAGAAGTTTTTGCAGGAAACAGCGCCAGCGGCGGAAAGCCCCGCACCTACTACCGCATTACAGAAGAAGGCAGAGCTTATTACAACGAAAAATGTCGGGAATGGCAGGTTACTAAAGAGGTTGTGGAGAAATTTATAATAGAGGAGGATGTGTAGTGGAAATTATTTTGAATTATTTAGAGAGCATGTTTTCTGAACTTGCGGATACAGGTGAAGTCAGAAGGGTAAAGCAAGAAATGGCTTTTATGATGGAGGAAAAATATACAGCATTGAAAGCTGAAGGTAAAAGTGAAAATGAAGCGATAGGCACAGTTATTGCAGAATTCGGCAGTGTAGATGAGCTGATTTGTGAGCTGGGCATTGATAAAAGCAAGAAGTCGCAGGAAAGTTGTTATTCGCATACTGAGGGAATGTTTTCAGGGCGCAGAGTAACGAAAGAGGAGTGCAGAACTTATATTGCTTCCATGGAACGCTTGTCTCAGGGAATCGGGGCAGGAGTTATGTTGATTTTAGTATCTCTGATTTTTCCTGTCATGGGAGAAGAAATCTTCGGAGAGGAAAGAGGCAGCGCGCTGGGTGTGGTACTGATGTTTGTTCTGATTGCGGCTGCCGTAGTGCTGTTTATTATAAATGGTGTAGCTATGAGCAGGTTTGATTATCTGAAGAAAGAGAACCTTTCCTTGGATGAAAGTGCGATTCGTATGCTGGAGGATATGCAGCAGAAAGACAGACCGCAGTTTGCATCGAAAATTGCTGTCGGCGTACTCCTCTGTATTCTTTCTGTGATTCCGGTAATTCTCAACGAGTCGGTGCTTCACTTAGCAGAGAATATTCCGCCGTGCATTTTGTTTGTTATGGCTGGCAGCGGTGTTTACCTGTTTATTACTACAGGCGTTCCTTATGGCTGCTATAATGTGCTGATGCAAAGAGAAGACTATTCGCCGCAAATGAAAAAAGGGATGCGAAAGGGAGAGGACTTTGCAAACAGAATCGGCGGAATTTACTGGCCGTGTATCGTACTGATTTATCTGGTCTATAGTCTCCTCACCCACGACTGGGGCAGAAGCTGGATTATATGGCCGGCGGCAGGACTGTTTTTTGTAGTCATTATAGCTACTTACAGTGCTTTTTGTTCTGGCAGGGATAAGGACTTCTAAAAAGGCGACCATAGGGTGCACAGATAGAACAGGCTGCAAAAAAGAGAAGCAGCAGAATCAGTACGGTGCCAGAAAGGAGCCTGATGGAAACCTTTCCTAAAAACTCCAGAGTCATGAGAGCGTGGGAGGAACTAAAGGCGATTACCACAGAAGCTGCAAAGATGCCGATATCTGCAGGAAGAAAATTTCTGCCACAGATGGCGGTATAGCTGTAAAAACATAATACGATGAATACGATCCCTGCAAGAAACCCTATGGTTTTAGCAGGGATAAAATTTTGCGTAAACTGACCGTAATGAACGTACTCATTGAGGCTCCAAAGCAGAAACGGAGTCAGCAAAAGCTTTAAATGTTCGAAGACGCTTTCGTTTGTTGGAGCAAGAAAGGAAATCAGCAGACTGCGACCGGACCACTCATAGGTAAAGTGGAGAAGTACACCCAGTCCGAAGGTAAAAAATATCCCGTAAATTTCAATCAAAATCAGTCACCTCTTTTTTATTATGTAGGAAATATCCATTTTTCGATATTTCCGGAATATCAAGAAAGTCTACCTATAGATAGAATCGGCGCAGCCGACTTTCTTATTATCTATTTGATTTTATGCTGGGATTGGTATAAAATAGAAGGCAAATATGTTTATTAAAGGAGTGAAATTATGTCGGAGTATAAATTCAATACAAGCTGTATTCACAGCGGATATAAGGCAGAGAGTGGGAAACCGCAAGTATTGCCGATTGTCCAGAATACCACTTACAGATACTATGATGCAGAAGATGTGGCTAAGCTTTTTGATTTAGAAAGTGCAGACTTTATGTATACCAGACTGGGAAGTCCAACCGTTAATGCGCTGGAAGAAAAGATGGCAGCGCTGGAGGGTGGAACTGCGGGTATTGCAACTAGTGCAGGACAGGCTGCAAACCTGATTACCATGCTGAATATTTGTGAAGCAGGCGATCATATTATCGCATGCGGAAATATTTATGGAGGCACATTTAACCTGTTTAACGTTACTTTGAGAAAGATGGGGATTGAAACTACTTTCATCGATTACAACCTTTCCAAGGAAGAAATCATAGCACAGGCAAAGCCTAATACTAAGGCAATTTTTGGCGAATCTTTAGGAAATCCTGCATTGACCGTTCTAGATATTGAAAAGTTTGCTGAGGCTGCTGGCGAGGTTGGCGTGCCTCTCGTGGTGGATAATACTCTGGCATCTCCATACCTGTGTCAGCCATTGAAGCATGGTGCAAATTTTGTAACCCACTCTACAACCAAGTGGGCAGACGGACATGCAACCAGTGTAGGGGGCATGGTAATTGAAGGCGGTAATTTCGACTGGAATAAATATGCAGACAAGTATCCTGGCATGGTAGAACCGGATGAGAGCTATCACGGTTTGAAATACTTTGAGAAGTTTGGAAATCAGGCATTTTGTGTAAAGCTGAGAGCGCAGATGCTTAGAGATTTGGGCTGCACTATGGCACCTATGAATGCGTTTCTTACCTTCCAGGGACTGGATACTCTGCATCTTCGAATGGACAGACACAGCAGCAACGCTTTAGCGCTGGCACAGTTCCTTAAGAATCATCCAATGGTTGATTGGGTGAAATATCCGGGGCTGCCTGGTGATGAGGATTATGAAAGAGCACAGAAATATTTGCCAAAAGGTGCCAGCGGCGTACTTGCTTTTGGCGCGAAGGGCGGCAAGGCCGGCGGCGAAGAAGTGCTGAAAAATCTAAAACTGGCAAGTATCGTGGTACATGTAGGCGATATTAGAACCAGTGTGCTGCATCCTGCGTCCACCACTCACAGACAGCTTAGCGAAGAAGATCAGCTGGCTGGCGGTATCAAACCGGAGCTGATTCGTGTATCTGTAGGCTGCGAAGATATCGAGGATATCATTGCAGACTTTGATCAGGCGTTGAATGCACTGAAATAATGTTGACAGCTGACGGGCTTTAGTACCGAATATTGATTTTTGAAAAAAAGGTATCAAAAGTGTGATAAAAATTCAAGTGAATCTTAAAAATAGCGGCAAATTGTCGCTATTTTTTTGTGAAGAAGGGTAGCAATTTGTTCGGATATAGGATATAATGGATAAAATGTAATAATTTGTAACATGGCTTGAGCAAATTGTGAAATTTTGTTGTGATTTTGGCTAAAGAATTAGTACCTTATTTCAAAAAATCTTAAATAGGTACGAAAGGACAATATGGAAGACATTAGAGGAATCATTGAAAATGAAAAACGTCTGCAGGAAATGCAGAAACAGACTTTTGAGCATCGACTACGTAAGCTGCCGAAGGGAAAGCTGGTAATGAAAAATGGCTACTACTATAAGAGAGACTATAATGCTAATGGGAGAGAGGAATTTTATATCCCAGGCAGCAAGCAGCTTTTAATTGACCAGTTAAAGGAGCGAGGCTACCTTGAGAAAAGCATTAGACAGATTGAGACGAATCTTTTAGCAATGGAGCGCTTACTTGAAAAATATCAGAATTATGATCCGCTTTCAGTTTTGCCTAAGTTAGGTAAAGCATATCAGATGCTGCCGGAGGAATGTTATGCTCTGTGCGGAATATCATCTCCGGAAAACTTTGAGAATGAAAATCAGGAAAGAAACTTCTATTTGCAGGAACATTTGAAAATGACAACAATCAAGGGTCATAAGGTCAGGTCGAAGTCCGAATTGGATATAGCTAATCAGCTGTTTTTGAATCAGATTACTTATCGCTATGAGCCACAGATTCTGATTGGTGGGAAAGTTTTTTATCCAGATTTTGAGATTTTGAAAGTACCAGAACAGAAAATATTTTATTGGGAGCATTTAGGTATGATGGGTCAGCCGGAATACCGTGAACATGCAGAGTACAAACTTGAAGAGTATCGTAAGGCGGGAATCGTGCCATGGAAAAATCTTATAATTACGTATGATGATGAGAACGGCGGATTGGACTCGAAAACTATATCAAAAATTATAGACGTTTTTTTGAAATCATAGTAAAATAGAAGCAATAAGGAGGTAGCAGCATGGACTATCAGCGGGCATAAAAAGATCGGATGGAGGCATATTATCAGATTACTGCTTCCTATCGTGCAACTACGATGGACGCTGCAAAGGCGGCGAGAGGACCGAAGCTATGTGCGGGCAGGTGCAGCTTGAGAACTGAAAAAACTAGAAGCCGCATATAAAGAGTACTTCGCAGACGATTTTGCCTGTCAGTAAAGAAATCATAAGACTTCCTAGCCAGATACATATGGCACCGGGAAGTCTTTGTTGTTTTACCAGAAGGACTGCGGAGTTAAAGCAAGGCACAGAAAAGGTCATCATTACCACGCAGCTCAAAAGCTGGGCAGCGCTGAATATGCCGCTTCCTGCAAGGGAGAGTAAAGATGCTGCACCGAAATCCCGTTTTAGAATGTTTAAAAGCAGCAAAGATGCAGCTTCGGAAGGCAAGTGAAACACATTCTCAAGTATTGGTGCACAGAGAGAAGATAATGCATCTAAGGTGCCGAAGTAAAGAAGAATACTGATAATAACACTGCCAGCGCAGAATGCTGGTGCGGTATCAGATACTGATCGAAAGGCTTCTCTTAGGATTTGCAGAATAGAAAAGTTTCCGTTTGCGCTTTCCGGCTTTACCATGGTATCTGTCAGTGGAAACAGCATCCCCAGCCCTAAGTATAAAACCCCGGCGAACAGAACAAAAAACAGAAAAAACACTAAAAAGACTCGTAAGGTAACCATGGATGCAAAGGCGGCAAGGAGGGTAAGCTGGGCAGAACATGGAACCAGCAAAATGAGGATCAGTGCCATGCGGCTGCGACTTTTGGAATCGGTCAATGGTGTCAGCGCAGCTAAGGCACAGGTGGTGCAGCCCAGTCCTATAAATCCGTAGAAAAGTTGATTGATCAGAGGAGAAGTGGTTTTAAGAAATGGGATTTTGGGGAGAATCTGTCCTAGTATTCCAAGAAATACCATGACGGGAAATAGAACTAGAAGCAGATATCTGGGGGTGAGGGTGAAAAGTCCGAATTCACCGAAAAAAATACAGTCTAAAAGTGATAGGAGATTACACATTTCTACTTTTGAATCCTTTCAAAAAATGGTATACTATATATGTATGAGTAAAAGAAACTTTAATGAAAGAAAGAGGTAAGGCAAAATGATGGATATCGCATTGGTGATACTGGGCGTTATCATTCTGATCCTTCTCATTGCAGTGCTGGGCAAGTTTTCGGCGGTGCAGAAAGAAATCAAGGAATCCAGAGTGGAGACCATTCAATACATAAATAATTCTTTTAAGAACTTTGGGGATATGGTAAGCGGAAACCAGAAAGAGGTAACTCAAATGCAGGACAAGCGCCTTGCGGAACTGAGTGAGAGATTTCGTTATATGACCATGGAAAATGAGCAGAAGTTGGAAAACATTCGCAGCACCATGTCGCAGAAAATTGGTGAGCTTACGGAAGATAATAACAAGCAACTTGAGCAAATGCGCCAGACTGTAGATGAGAAGCTGCAGAAAACTTTAGAGGATCGCATTGGGCAGTCCTTTAAGCTGGTCAGCGAGAGACTGGAGCAGGTTTATAAAGGTCTCGGCGAAATGCAGACTCTGGCAACGGGGGTAGGCGATTTGAAGAAGGTTCTTTCCAATGTAAAGACTAGAGGAATTCTCGGTGAAATTCAGCTGGGAGCCATTTTGGAACAGATATTGTCACCTGATCAGTATGAGGAAAATGTGACGACCAGAAGCACTGGCTCTGAGCGTGTCGAATATGCAGTGAAGCTGCCGGGTGAGGACGATAGAACTGTTTACCTCCCTATCGATGCAAAATTTCCTGCAGATGCATATGCAAAGCTGGTCGACGCATATGATGAGGGAGACAGTGCAGCCATCGAAGCAGCAGGAAAGAACTTGGAACGTATTATCAAATCCGAAGCAAAGGATATTCGTGATAAATACGTAGAACCGCCAAATACAACGGACTTTGGCATTATGTTCCTGCCTTTTGAGGGACTTTATGCGGAAGTGGTGCGGCGCGGACTTGTGGAGACGCTGCAGAGAGACTATAAGGTCAATATCGCAGGTCCGACTACCATGGCAGCGCTGCTCAACAGTCTGCAGATGGGCTTTAAGACTTTGGCAATCCAGAAACATTCCAGTGAGGTATGGGATATTTTGGGTGCTGTAAAAAATGAATTTGAAAAATTTGAAAGCGTTCTTGCGGCAGCGCAGAAAAAAATCAATCAGGCAAACGACGATCTTGACAAGCTGGTGGGCACTCGCTCGCGGATGATTCGCAGCAAGCTGCGCAAGGTGACGACCTTAAACGACGATGAATCTGCAGTTTTGCTTGATTTAGAGGAGAAATAAAAGGTGAAGATATTTGCAATTGCTGATTTACATTTGTCCATGGATGCACGCATTGAAAAACCGATGGATATTTTTGGAAGCAGATGGCAAAACCATGCAGAAAATGTGGCGAACCACTGGAAGCGTCTTGTTACAAGAGAAGATGTGGTAATTCTACCGGGAGATATTTCCTGGGGACTCAGGCAGGAGGAAGCTATGGCTGACCTTGCGTGGATTCACCAGCTGCCGGGCAGAAAGGTGATTACCAAGGGAAACCACGATTTGTGGTGGACCTCTGTCAGCAAGCTGAATAAACTGTTTGATGATATTACGTTCCTGCAGAACAAATGTTATATGGCTGGCAGCGTGGCAGTTTGTGGTAGCCGCGGATGGGTGTGCCCCGGAAGTGACGGCTTTTCCGCCCACGATAAAAAGATCTACGAAAGGGAACTGATTCGTCTTGGACTGTCTTTGGATGAAGCAAAGAGGCAGGGCGCAGAGCATATCGTTGCGGCTTTGCATTTTCCGCCTACTAACGACAAATTGCAGCCGTCAGGATTTACCGCTTTGATGGCAGAACATGGGGTGAAAACCTGTGTTTATGGGCACCTTCATGGAAAGGACGCATTTAAAAACGGACTAAAAGGACGACTTGACGGTGTAGAATATAGATTGGTTTCTCTCGATTTTCTGGAGGGAAAACCGGAACTTATTTATCAGTCAGAAGAATAGAAAGCAGGTGATTAGGAAATGAGAAGAGTAATTTTGATGGTGACAGACAGTGTGGGTGTAGGGGCACTTCCTGATGCAGCCAGCTATGGAGATATGGGAGCAAATACCTTTGCCCATGCGGCGGCAAATACGCCCGGCTTTGCGGTGCCAAACCTGAAAAAAATGGGCTTTGGCAATATTGAAGGTGTCCTTGAAGGTGCGCTTAGGGAAGATGCACCAAAAGGCGCTTTCGGCAGGCTGGCAGAGGTTTCTAAAGGAAAGGATACTATTACAGGCCATTGGGAAATTGCCGGAATTGAAACAAGGACACCCTTTAAGACTTATCCGGACGGATTTCCGAAGGCGTTTATGGATGCTTTTGAGGAAAAAATCGGAATTTCCTGTTTGGGCAATTATCCGGCTTCCGGCACAGAAATTATCGAGCAGCTTGGAGCGGAGCACGAGGCTAGCGGCAAGCCTATCGTCTATACATCGGCTGACAGCGTTTTTCAGATTGCTGCAAATACGGCGGTGATTCCGCTGCCAAGGCTTTACGAAATCTGCCAGGCGGCGAGAGAACTTCTCACCGGAGAGTTTGCTTGCGGTAGAGTTATCGCAAGACCTTATGTAATGGAAGACGGAAAGCGGGTCAGGACCTCAGACAGAAAGGACTATGCCGTTTCACCGCCGCAGAAAACGCTCCTGGATTTTGTCAGTGAAGCGGGACAGAACGTTTATGCTGTCGGTAAAATCAGCGATATTTTCAACGGCAGCGGTGTTACCACCTCGATACATACAGAGAGCAACATGGACGGAGTGGATCAGACCATCAAGGCGCTGGCTGATGATTTTGGCGGTCTAATTTTTACAAACCTTGTGGATTTTGACTCTAAATTCGGTCACAGAAGAGACGCAGAAGGCTACGGCAGAGCGATTATGGAGTTTGACAGAAGACTTCCTGAAATCACAGCAGCTATGGGTGAGGACGATATTCTAATGATTTGTGCTGATCACGGCAACGATCCGGTACACGCTGGATGGGATCACACCAGAGAGTACATTCCGCTGGTGGTCTATGGAAAGCATGTCAAAGCAGGCACCGATTTAGGTACGCGCAAATCCTTTGCTGATATCGGGGCGAGCATTGCGGCATACTTAGGTGCTGAAAAAACTGCAATTGGAGAGAGCTTCTTAGAGGAGATTTTAAAATGAATATGAACGATATCATCGTAAAGAAACGGGACGGCGGTAAACTGACAACAGAGGAGATCGGATTTTTTGTCAAGGGCTATGCGCAGGGCGACATTCCTGATTATCAGGCGGCGGCACTTTTGATGGCGATTTATTTCCAGAAGATGGATAAGGAAGAGACCTTTGCGCTGACTGACGCTATGCGATATTCCGGCGATACGGTGGATTTGTCTGGAATTTCCGGCATCAAGGTAGATAAGCATTCCACCGGCGGCGTGGGAGATAAAACCACGCTGATTTGTGCGCCCCTTGCTGCAGCATGCGGCATTCCTATCGCAAAGATGAGCGGCAGAGGCCTTGGATTTACAGGTGGAACTGTGGATAAGCTGGAGGCCATTCCTGGATTTCAGACCACCCTTGAGCCAGCAGCTTTCCTGAAACAGGTCAATGAGGCGGGCATTGCCGTCATCGGTCAGACCGCCCATATCACGCCGGCTGATAAAAAAATCTATGCACTGCGGGATGTGACGGGCACGGTGGAAAATCTCAGCTTGATTGCCTCCAGCATTATGAGCAAAAAGCTTGCTGCAGGCAGCGATGCCATTGTACTAGATGTAAAATGCGGCAGCGGCGCTTTTATGGAAAATCAGGCGGCGGCAGAGGAGCTGGGCAGTCTGATGTGCGAAATTGGCAGCGCAGCGGGCAAGAAAACTGTAGCGGTAGTGACCGATATGAATCAGCCGCTGGGCCACGCTGTAGGAAACAGTTTGGAAGTCATCGAGGCCATCGAGACCCTTAAAGGCAATGGTCCTGCGGATATCACAGAACTTTCTCTGAAACTGGCAGGAGTGATGATTTTCCTCGGTGCAAGAGCAAAAACTGCGGCAGAAGGAGAAATGATGGCGAAACAGGCGCTGTACAGCGGGGCGGCATTGGCAAAGCTGAAAACGCTGATTACCAGACAGGGTGGAAATCCGGCGGTCATAGAGGACTACGATTTGCTTCCGTCGGCTGCGTACAGCATGGAACTCACTGCGCCTGAAGCTGGCTTTATTACGTCTATTGACGCCAGGGCAATTGGGCTTGCTTCGCAGCATACCGGCGCCGGCAGACAGTCGAAGGAAGATTCCGTGGATTTGGCGGCGGGCATTTACCTTCATCGCAAAGTTGGCGACAAGGCAGCCAAAGGAGAAGTTTTGGCTACCCTTTACGGCAGCAGTAAAGGAAAGCTGGCGGCTGCTGTAAAGGAAGCGGAGAAGGCTTTTGTGATAGGAAAAGAAAAACCGGAAAGACCGGAGCTAATAAAAGAAATTTTGGGACTGTAATACACAGTCTCTTTTTTTATTGGAAATGCGTTGTACGGGCAGCAGTGCCTGCATAAGATAGAAGATATGAGTAAAATGTGAAAACAATTTAAGAACAATTATACATATTCTATTGACAAACAAGATGAAAACAATTATACTTGTATACAGATAATCGAATGCGTTAATGCACAAAAGCGGATGAAGGAAAAAGGAGGTAGAAATATGATAGAGATATCGAGGAAATCTAATCTGTTGGAACAACCAACCTATAAATATGACTTGCAGGATATTCCGCAGCCCAATTTATATAGAGATATGTACAATTATTCTGAGGTGCCGAAGGTGGTGTTTAACCATAGGCGGGTGCCGATGAACATGCCCGAAGATATTTGGATTACAGATACTTCCTTTCGAGACGGACAGCAATCTATGGCTCCTTATACTGTAGAGCAGATTGTAGATCTATACAAATTGCTTTCCAGACTGGGCGGACCATATGGACTGATTCGTCAGTCTGAGTTTTTTATTTATACGAAAAAAGACCGCCAGGCAGTAGAAAAATGCATGGAACTGGATTTGAAATTCCCGGAAATCACTACATGGATTCGTGCGAAACGAGAGGATTTTCGTCTGGTAAAAGAACTGGGGATTAAGGAAACCGGAATTTTGGTATCCTGCAGTGATTACCACATTTTTAAGAAGATGAACATGACGAGAAGACAGGCGGTGGACTACTATCTTGAAACGATTCGAGAAGCCTTTGAGGAGGGTGTAGTGCCTAGATGTCACCTGGAGGATATCACCAGGGCAGATTTTTATGGCTTTGTAGTGCCTTTTGTCAATGAGATTATGAAGCTTTCCAGGGAGGCTGGCGTGCCGGTAAAAATCAGAGCCTGTGATACTATGGGTTATGGCGTTCCGTATAATGGAGCGGCGCTGCCAAGGAGTGTATCTGGAATTATTTACGGATTGCAGCAGTACTCCGGTGTTCCCAGCGAGATGCTGGAGTGGCACGGGCATAATGACTTTTATAAGTCTGTGGCGAATGCTTCTACAGCGTGGCTCTACGGTGCCTGCGCTGTAAACTGCTCTCTGCTGGGTATTGGAGAACGTACAGGAAATGTCCCGCTTGAGGCTATGGTCTTTGAATATGCCTCTCTGAAAGGTTCCATGGACGGTATGGATCCGACAGCAATTACTGAAATCGGAAGATATTTCAGAGATAAGATGGGATACAATATTCCACCGATGACGCCGTTTGTTGGTGAGAATTTCAATGTGACGAAGGCAGGCATTCATGCCGACGGGCTAATGAAGGACGAGGAAATTTACAATATCTTTGACACGAAGAAACTTCTTGGAAGAACGCCGGGGGTTGCGGTCAGCAAGACCAGCGGTCTTGCGGGCATTGCATACTGGATGAACGAGCATTACGGCCTTTGCGGCGAGGAGAAAATGTCCAAGGATACGCCTATTGTGCACACCCTGAAGGAATGGGTTGATGAGATGTATGCAGACGGACGAACCACCAGCTTATCTAACAAAGAGCTGGAAGATAAGGTTCGGGAATTAACGTCTGAGAGTGAACAGTAAGGAGGCTTACCATGATTGAATATAAGACTATTTCTCTTGCAAATCAGGTTTATGATAGATTAGAATACAACATTTTGAGCGGCACTTATGCGCCAGGGGAAATCATCAGTGAGACCAGACTTTCTGAGGAACTGGGTGTCAGCAGAACGCCAATCAGAGAGGCTATGGCAAAGCTGGCCCACGAGAAGCTGATTAAAGATTCTCCGCAGGGGACTGTAGTTGTAGGTGTGACAGAAAATGATGTCAAAGACTTGTTTGAAGTGAAACGCAGAATCGAAATCATCGCAACGAGAAGAGCGGCAGAGAATATCAGCGAAGAGGGGCTTGCAGCGCTGAAAGAAAATGTAGAGCAGCAGGAATTTTTTGCGCAGAAAGGTGACGTCATCAAGGTGAGGGACCTGGATACGGAGTTTCACGATATCCTTTATAGAGAATGCGGCAGTGTGACTTTTGAGACGATCCTGTCTCCAATCCATCACAAGATGATGAAGTTTAGGCGGCTTTCTCTGGAAAAATCTCACAGGATTGTGGCGTCTGTAGCAGAGCACAAATCTCTTTATAATGCCATTGCAGATAAAGATGGTGATAAGATTGAAACGATTATGCTTTTGCATATTGACCACGCATACAACAATATCATGGAGGTGAACGAACAGTATGGGACTGACAATAGCACAGAAGATCATTAAAGAACATTTAATCAGCGGAGATATGACACCAGGCAGTGAAATAGCACTGAAGATAGACCAGACTCTGACGCAGGACGCAACTGGCACCATGGCTTATCTGGAATTTGAGACCATGGGCATTCCTAGAGTCAGAACGGAGCTTTCTGTTGCCTATATTGACCATAACACGCTGCAGTCTGGTTTTGAAAATGCTGACGATCATAGATTCATTCAGTCTATGGCAAAGAAGTACGGCTTGTACTTTTCAAGACCGGGCAACGGCATTTGTCATCAGGTGCACCTGGAGCGCTTTGGCAAACCGGGCAAGACTCTGATTGGATCTGACAGCCACACGCCGACAGGCGGAGGTATCGGCATGCTCGCCATGGGTGCGGGCGGCCTTGATGTGGCAGTTGCTATGGGCGGCGGCGCTTATTATATCACCATGCCAAAGATGTACAAGGTGAATTTGACCGGAAAGCTGAATCCTTTTGTGACTGCAAAGGATATTAGTCTGGAAATTCTGCGTATTCTGTCCGTAAAGGGCGGCGTAGGCGCCATCATTGAGTGGGCAGGTCCAGGCGTAGAAACTCTGTCTGTACCGGAAAGAGCTACTATTACCAATATGGGCACAGAACTGGGCGCAACCACATCTATCTTCCCGTCTGATGAGGTAACCCGCGCATTTTTGGCGGCGGAGGGCAGAGAAGAAGATTATATGCCTCTTTCCAGCGATTCTGACGCAGTGTACGACCGTATCATCGACATTAATTTGTCTGCGCTGCAGCCGATGATTGCATGTCCTCACAGTCCGGATAATGTAGTGCCGGTACATACTCTGAAAGGTACCAAGGTGGATCAGGTCTGCATTGGCTCCTGCACTAACTCTTCACTGTATGACATGCTGAAAGTGGCTGCTATGCTGAAAGGCAAGACTATCAAACCGGAGGTAAGTCTGTCTATTTCACCAGGCTCCAAGCAGGTGCTGACAATGTTGGCTGACTGCGGCGCTTTGTCGGATATTTTAGCCAGCGGTGCAAGAGTACTGGAGTGTGCCTGCGGACCATGTATCGGCATGGGATTTTCGCCAAATTCCGGCGGCGTATCTCTTAGAACTTTTAATAGAAACTTTGAAGGGCGTTCCGGCACAGCCGATGGAAAAGTATATCTGGTTTCTCCGGAAACCGCTGTTGCAGCGGCACTGACCGGCGAGATTACAGATCCTATGCTTCTTGGGGAGATGCCGGAAGTTGTTATGCCGGATGCCTTTAAAATTGATGATAGTGCGATTATTGCACCTGCACCAGTTGAGGAGGCAAAGGAACTTCCGATTCTACGAGGACCGAACATCAAGGCTTTTCCAAGCAGCAAACCTCAGGAGGACAGTCTGGAAGCAGAGTTGGTGCTTAAAGTTAGCGATAACATCACCACAGACCACATTATGCCGGCAGGCGCAAAGATTCTGCCGTACCGCTCCAACATTCCGCACCTGTCTCAGTACTGCTTCGGTGTGTGCGATGAAACCTTCCCGGAAAGAGCAAAGGCGGCGGGAGAGAGTATCATCGTAGGCGGAAACAACTATGGGCAGGGTTCTTCCAGAGAGCATGCTGCGCTGGTTCCACTTTATCTGGGGGTTCGCACTGTCATTACTAAGAGTTTTGCTCGAATTCACGCTGCGAATCTCATTAATGCCGGTATTATGCCGCTGACCTTTCAAAATCCTGAGGATTACGATAAAGTGTCTCAAGGGGATAAGCTGAAACTTTCGGATATCTATGCAGGTATGGACAGCGGAAAGATTACACTGACGAACCTGTCTACCGGTGAGGAAATTCCGCTGGAATGCAATTTTACACAGAGACAGAAAGAAATTCTAAAGGCAGGGAGCCTTTTGAAATACGTAGCAAAAGAGGGAAAATAAGATGGATACATATATTGAAAAAGCCTGCGAGCAGTTTCGTACACTGCTTTTGGAACAGCTTGCGCGAACAGAAAAAATGGAAACCAGCAGTGTACCTAAGGATTTTACGTCTATGGAGAAAATAACCATTGGCATTGTTGGTGGTGATGGAATAGGACCTATTATCATGGAGCAGGCAGATAGACTTCTGAACAAGGTGCTGGCTGAGGAAATCGCAGAAGGACGTATTGTGCTGAAAAAAATTGACGGCCTGACTATTGAGAACAGAATGGCGCTTGGAAAAGCTGTGCCGGAAGATGTCCTTGCAGAAATTAAATCCTGCGATGTGCTGCTCAAAGGACCGACTACTACACCAAAGGGCGGCACTTTGGAAAGTGCCAATGTTACTCTTCGTAGAGAATTAGATTTATATGCTAACGTTCGCCCGGTGCAAGTACCAGAAGAAGGGATTGACTGGATTTTCTACAGAGAAAATACGGAGGGCGAGTACGTTTTGGGAAGCCGGGGCGTTGAAGTGCCTGGCAAGCTTTCGATGGATTTTAAAGTAACTACAGAGCCTGGAACCCGCAGAATTGCAAAGGCTGCCTTTGAATATGCCAAGGCAAATGGAAAAGGCTGTGTAGCAATTGTGACCAAGGCAAATATCATGAAAAAGACGGACGGCAATTTTACTAGAATATGTCATGAGGTGGCGGCAGAATATCCAGGCATCAAAGCGGACGACTGGTACATCGATATTATGACTGCTAACTTAGTGAACAAGGATATCAGAAATCAGTTTCAGGTATTTGTGCTGCCAAATCTTTACGGTGACATCATCACCGATGAAGCAGCAGAAATTCAGGGTGGCGTAGGTACTGCAGGAAGCGCAAATATGGGCGACCAGTACGCCATGTTTGAAGCCATTCATGGCAGCGCACCGAGAATGATAGAGGAGGGTCTTGGCGATTATGCCAACCCGTCCAGTATTTTCAAGGCTGCAGAAATGATGATTCGGCACATCGGATTGACAGCTAAGGCAGACAGGCTGGCAGCTGTATTGGAAGAATGCAGCGAAAAAGAGAAGAAAGTAGTGGTAACTGGTTTTGCTTCTGGGGCTACCTGCAAAGAGTTTGCCGATTACGTCATGAGCAAGCTGTAAAATATCTTGCAAAATTCTTATAAACGTTTTAAAATATAGTGAAATAAAATAATGAAAATGACGAAACACGATATGGAGAAACGGAATGGAAGAATTAAAGCTATTTAAAGAGCAGCTAAAGAATATGCGTCCTGAGGGCTGGGACCAGATTCCGGATATTGATCTTTATATGGATCAGGTCATCAGCTATATGAGCAGGCAACATATCGGGCTTGAGCCTTTAGGCGATGAGAGTTTGACTGCAGCTATGATTAATAATTATGTGAAACATGGGCTGCTTCCAAGGGCAAAGGGAAAGCGGTACAGCAGAGAACATCTTGCCTATCTGACGGCAATCTGTCTTTTAAAACAGGTGCTCAGTGTCAGTGAGACGGGAGCCCTTTTGGAGAAGGAGATGGAGCACAGCGATATCCGAACATTTTACGACCAATATCTTGAGATTTTAGATGAAACTTTTACGGAGACAGCAAGCAGGCTTTGCGAAGAAGAAAGCAAGGAAAGTCTTGCTGAGCTGGCACTGACCATGGCGGTAGAAAGCTATGCAAAAATGCTGGCATGTAAAAAGATTCTGAAGGAGATTGCTCCTGCACCTGAAGCGAAAAAATAGTCACAAAAGAAGAATCCCTGACATAGTATAAAGTATCTTACTGTGAAAGGGGTTTTTCTTTTGAATAAAATGGAGCCTTATATTGGTATGCCGATTATTTTAGGCGAATCGGACCTTTGCGGCACTTGTGACTGCGATAAACCGGCTTGCGATGAAACGCCGCCGACGCCGCCGCAGGGACCTGTTGCGCCATCACCACAACCACCGCAGCCGTCAGAGCCGTCACAGCCATCGAGACCGCCGCAGACATCTGCATGTATGCCATGTCTGTACGATGACAGCTGTCAGAACTGCAGTGTGCAGCCGCCGCAGCAGAAAATGATGCTTGCTATGGCATATGTGCCTTGGCAGAGATGGCAGAATCCGTATGAATACGAAGAGGGTCTGAAGGCAGGAACGATTTTCCCTGACCTGAATTTACCGTTTCTGGGCGCACAGGGAGGTATGAGAAGATGACGAGAGAAGAAGCAATGAGACAGGTGCAGATGTATGACTTTGCACTGATTGATACAGGACTGTTCCTTGATACCCACCCGACCAACAGGGAAGCACTGGATTTTTATGCGAGTACAAGAATGCGGTATCTGCAGGCTGTGGAAGAGTATGAGCAGCAGTTTGGTCCTTTGACTGCGCAGGATACCAACACCGATAACGGCTGGGCATGGGTAGAAACACCTTGGCCGTGGGAAATGGAGGATTAGTATGTGGACTTATGAGAAGAAATTAGAATACCCTGTAAAAATCAAAAATCCAAATCCGGCCATGGCGAAGTTTATTATCAGCCAATATGGCGGTGCATATTGCTTTTGCATATGATTTACAGACGAAAAAAGATTTTTAACGATTTTTCACCCTTGAAAAACGTTGAAAAATCAACTATTTCAGCGATTGCGACATTCTTTTCGTTAATTGTATAATCGCTCCTTATAAGGGATAAAATGTCAGAAATGGTAGACTTAATTTCGGGAATGGTTTTCAAATTTTGGTTAGATTCAGCTTCTTTTTTTAGTTCTTTGATGCGGTCAATCTCCGCTGTGATACGTTTTTTGTTAAAGGCGTACTCATCTACAGTATCAATGCCTTCCATGTAGGACATTTTTACGCGGGCAAGCATAGCATTCAGCTTATCGAGCTCTTTTTCAAAATCGGCAACAGCCTCCGGGTTCTCAACAGGGGTTGATTCCTTTATGAACTCATCGGTAACAACGACACTTTCCAGCGCAGAAGTGAAAGCTGCTTCCAGCTTCCTTGCGCTGATGTAATGGGATTTATCGCATTGCCCTTTAGCGTACTTGTAGCACTGAAATCCATTATGCGCCTTACTGTAGGTCAGATTAGCGCCGCAGTTACTGCAGCGGACAAGCCCAGAAAGCCAGTGCCCTTTTACATCGTTGGGCTTTGCGTATTTCTTCCGGTTCTTCTTTCGCTTCTGTAAAAGCTCCTGTGCTTGCTGAAAAACATCTTCTGAAATAATTGGCTCAAAATCGCCCTTCCTGATGATAGTATCCTCCGAGTCGAAAATTCGTTTACTCAAGGTAATTCCGGTCGGCGTCCAGCGTACATAGCCGCAGTACATCGGATTATGCAGGATATATTCGATACCGCGGTTGTCAAATTTGTTGCCGCGGTGCGTCCTAACGCCGCAGTCGTTCAGATGTGCGGCAATGGAAAGGATGGATTTGCCGGAAATGAAAGAAGAGAAAATCCATTTTATCCATTTGGCTTCCGGCGGAACAATCTGCATAGTCTCGTGATGTTTTTTGCTGTATCCAAAAGGCGCAATGGTTTGAACCATACCTTTTTCAGCAACGAGAGTCATTTTGGTTTTCACTTCGTGGCTTAGCTGGATAGAATAGAACTCGTCAAACCATTCGATATTACGCTCAATCAGAGAGCCGAAGATATTGTCGCCGACATCTTCACTGATAGAAACGACATCAATGCCACATTCTTTCCGGAGCAGAGATTTATATACGATACTCTCCTCCTGATTACGGGCAAAGCGGGAAAATTTCCACACTAAAATAATATCGAAAGGTCTTTGTTTAGACTTAGCAACAGAAATCATGCGCTGAAACTCCGGTCGCTTATCTGCTTTGCGACCGCTGATTCCAGCGTCAGTAAATATGTAGTCCGGATCCACCAAGATATCGTTCCGTTCTGCATATTTTTTTATTTCGTTCAGCTGAGACTCCGGGCTGTGCTCAGTTTGCTCGTCTGTTGAAACACGGATATATACTGCAGCAGTTTTCATGTTTACCCCTCCTGATTAAATACTATGAAAAAACTATGAAGTTCTATTCTTCCTCTTGCCATCTGCAGCTTTCAATCTCAACTGGTGACAATTTGTCACCAGTTCACTACCTTCTTCTTTTAGACGTTGCTTTAACTTATTCCAGTATTTCCGTCCGTCAGAACTCCCCGTCAGCACTTGCACTACATCTACAATGGAAAAATACCATTCCTCTTCTTGTTTATGCCATAGATAGCGGATATTATCATTGAGAAATTCGAATTCACCACTACCCAAATCAATTAGAGGCTGTTCGACAGTCATTTCTTTTGTTTCATTCGTTTCTTCATCAAAATAGAAAAAGAACCACATAATTTATACCTCCCAAATTTTTGCGAATCATATTAAAAAAGGCGAATGTTTTTGTGATAAACTTGGGCATTGCATCGCCGTCATTTTTTATCAGTAACATCTTTTACATGGTTCGTATCCCATTTGTTTAGCTTCATCAAGTGTCACTTTGCTAGGACTGCTCATATTGCTACAGCTTGAATTACGATGGTATTTTGATCCTGATTGAGGGATATAAACGTAAGTTGCTTGCGTAGATGCTTTATCCTGTCGCTCTTTCTCTTGCTTTTCTTTTTCTATCTTTGCTTGTTTTTCTGCCTCTGCCTTTTTAGCGGCTTCTTGTTCAGCTTTTTTTATAGCTTCTTTATCAACAACAATAATTTTTATCTTTTTACTTACGCGCTTACCTTCTGATTCTATGTATACGTAAGCTTCCCCTTCTGCATGTGATTTGATTTTTCCGGATACAGCATCACCAGAAATTGATACAACATCAGGGTCGGAACTTTCGAAGGAAAGATTTTCATTGCTGGCCTCTTTTGGGTAAACAGTAAAATATATATCTTGTTCGGTATTGATATCCATTGTTCTTTCTGCAATCTGCAGTTTGACCTCTTCTACTGGTATCGTGGAAGAAGGCGCGATCATGAACACCAGAAAACTTGATATTGCCAGTGCAATTGATATTTTTTTTATTCGCTTACTTTTTGTTGAGGACACATTTGAAGCGATTGTCTTTTCCTTCGCGCGTAATGTGCCGCAGTACGAAAGACCAGCAAGCCCCACAAATAGAAAGGAAAGAGAAATATCTTCTAAATTAAAGCCGCTATCGAAACAAATTGCAATACCGGCAACAGCGATTACACAGCAAAAAACCATCAGAACACAAAACAGAAATCTTGATACAGGAAACTTAGAATTGCCTTGAGAAGGAAGAGAACTGTTTGCATTTTCGCAAGCTGCTGTTTGTGATACCGGTTTCTTTTTAGTTGCAGTAGTATCGGAAGTGCCGCGAGAAGAAGCAGATGAACCGATTTGTTTTGATTTTGTATAAGATAGTCCGCTGCCAGGGATTCCAACTGTGGTAGTTTTGCGCCCCTTCGAATTTACTGTAACATGTGCTCCTTTCGTACCGACAGAAACACCGACGCTTTTTTTGTTAAAATTAACCTTTACACCAGGTGCGATTTTGATACTTTTTCTAAAACGTAGTCCCATTTTATTATCCTTTCGTTTACTTAGATTATGATGAAAAATAATAGTGCCAATTTTTACAAATAGAAAAACGATACGTGTTGATTTATAATTATACATGCGCCCACAAATTTAAAAAGTGAGGCAAAACTATGAAAAAATTATACAAAGATTTAGGAATCGCCAACGCGAACATATTTGCAATATACGAAAAAACAAAAAACGTTATTACTTATAATACCACTTCTGCGGAAGGGGCGAATCTAATAGTTGTAGTATCATAATTTCATAACCATTTTTAAACTATTCTTTTCGGTGGGCGCACAATTTTCCTTCTCCTCTTTTTCGCGCGCTGCAATACATTCTTTACGCAGTCTATCAAGCTGTATTTCAATCTCTTCGGGGGTCTGGTAATCTCCTGCTACTCCTAAAGCGTAAGAAGATATCTTACCTCTATTCCGCGTATCGCAATCTAAGAAATTTTTTAGAAGTGATAAAGCCTCTTGTTGGATATCCTCGGACTTATCCTGCAACAAAGTGGCGATATTGGCAGTAATAGATCCTGATGATGAAGAGGGGTTAGTGTCGTTTTCCCAACCCATTATCCATTCGGGATCTACTTGTAGTGCACTTGCAAGAATTTCTAATCTATCCAAAGGAATGTTCTTGATGGCACCGGATTCATACCTTTGCAAAGTGGATTTGCTCATATGCGTTAAATCAGCAAGATCTTGAAAAGTATAGCCTAATTCAAATCGTCGTTCCTTAATTCTGTTGATAATTTCTTCCATAGAAATATTGTTCATATTAATCCCTCCGTATAATGCATATCACTATAATACACCATTCGGGTTAAACACGCAACAAGAAAATAAAAAAAGTTGCGTAAATGGGTTGACAAAAATAAAATGGAGGTTTAATATTATAATATCCCAAATACGCAACAATGGAAGGAGGGTGCAAAATGAACAAAAATCTATTGCGTGGAAAAATAGCAGAGAAAGGATACAATCAAAAACTTCTAGCCGAAAAGGTAGGAATGTCTTCGAATTCTTTGAGTAGAAAGATTTCTGGAAAGAGAGAATTTACTTTATCGGAAATGATAAGCATTTGTAAAGTGTTAGAGATTGATGACCCAAAAGCTATTTTTTTTAATCGATAAATCCCAAATGTGCAACAAATGGATAAAATAATTTGAAGAGGAGAGAAAGATGGACGCAATGATAACCGCTATTGAAAACGCAATACATGAAAAGTATGAAGAAATAAAAAAAGAGTCGGGCGTACTTACAAGTATCGACGAGATTCACAGACAAATTAGATTTCGCAACCCCGACCTTGCAGAGCACATAAAGAAAAGATTCCTTGAACTTGCGAAACAAAACGGCGATTTGCTGTAAAAGACAAATCGCCAACATGTTACTCGGTAATAATCTTGATAATGCTAATCGCGTTATAAACGCATGAAAAATCATTGTTCAAATAAAAGAAATTATGTTGCGTAAGCACATCGAGCAGTGAAGGAATTAATCCGTTGCTGGTATGATACCAAACTTCAACGGGTTCTCCCATTGCTGCAAAACCAGAGGAAGTGTCAGATTTACATACAACTGGCGTAATTAAATCGCCCTCTTTCACTTCGAGAACGGTTTTATCAGAAAAAAGAATTGTAGCTTTGTGCATTTGTAAACCTCCTTTCTATTGTACTCAGCTGCGGCAACAGCCTGTACAAAAATTATAAAGGAGATTTGCAGGAAAGTAAACAAAACTATTTACAAAAAACAAGAGGAGAGATTCGGAGAGGGAGGTGAAGGCGATGGACACTAAAATAGAATCCGCCATACATAAGTTGAAACTTGCACAAAGTGGAGGGACACTACAAGTGATCCTTGATGACTTTGCGGTCAAAGGAGTGCAGGAATATGAACTTTATGGACATGGCGGATACGCAACACTATCACTAAAAATCATGGTAGAGAAAGTAAAAGTGGATTATGGAAGCAGCGAAGATATGTAATTTGATGCGATACTTGAAAGAACTTCCAAGGAAGTACAACCGATTTTAGCGGCAATTTCCTTGATATGAGTCCAATTATTATCGTTTCGAATCTCTGCGATAAATTCGTGTCCATATGGAGTGAGATCCTTGACCACACAATTATCAAGAACATAGTCGGTATCCATATCAATCAGACCTTCGTCGTGACATTGTTTGATATGATAACGAATTTCGTTTTCGGAGAAACCCGAAAGTTCGGGACATGCATTTACTGATAACAAAGATTCATCTTGAGGTTCATCATACAGGAAATCATCATCAAGAGATGAAAACCGAAATAGATAATATCCTTCTGGACTCTGAGAGGACTCTACACACAAGAGAATCGCACGAATACAATCTGGATTTAGACGCATATAAGCCCCTCCTTTCTGTCGTACTCGGCTGCGGCAACAGCCTGTACAAAAATTATAAAGGAGAATTGCAGGAAAGTAAACAGAACTATTTACAAAAACAAGAGGAGAGATTCGAAGAAGGAGGTGAAAGAGTGACAGCGAAATTTGGCGTTCTTATAGTATCAACTGTTTCGATCGTAGGAGTAAAAATAATGTCAATTTTGATGCCGGAAGACAAGTGGATATATACAACATATGCAGCTGGGATAAACGCAGCGTTTATCATGCTAATTCTTTAGCCAAGAGTACTGCGAGATCCTCATATTCACTCAGAGCATCTTCCCATCTGTATTCAGAAACAGCAGCATTAAGTTTTAGAAGATGCTTGTGTGCGGATCTGGGAAAAACTTGGAAGGCAAGCGCACAATACTTTGAATAACCGGATAACAATTCATGAGTAGGATTCATCAAGCATTCGCCGAGATGCATTAAAGTTTGCTCTCGAAGTTCAGCTAAATGCTTGGCGGTCTCATATTCTCTGGCTTGGACAATTTCAAGTTTTTGATTTTGGTATGATGACAGTTATTAATAATTGCTGTAAGAATTGGAGAAATGATTGCGCATAAAGCAATAATCACGGATACGGTAACGGTTAAATCAATATTAGGCATAGTTGAAATTCCTCGACTTATAATACTCGGCTGTAGCAACAGCCTGTACAGAAATTATAACGAAATTGACGGAAGAAGTAAAGATATTCCGAAGCGGGAGGGAGGTGAAACGGAATGACACCATTTATGTGTATAGCAGCGATGATAGCATATCTAATTCTTTGCTACAAGGGCATAGATATCTACTTTGAACAGAAAAAAGAAGCTACACCAAATGATAAATTTCAAATGAAATGCAGCTTCTTTGCGGGTTGGTTAATATCGACAGCAGTTGCAATGTATTACAGCATTTAACAAATCATAGAACTAAAGACAAACTTTGCAAAAATATTCGCCGTAATCAGTAAGAGAAGCCGCCATATAAATGAAGCGAACAGAGTACTCGTCAGAATATTCATATTCGGAAAGAAGTCCATTAATGTAAGGATCTGACTCATATTTGCTATATCGGTTGAAATCTGCTATAAGAGAATTTTCTGGCACGGTGATTAATCCAAGTCGAAGTAGATCGTCAAAAAGAACAGATATATTTTCTTCGGTGAAGATAGTTTTTTCTGGACTTGAATAATAGTAGGACTTTTTCACTTGATATTCGGCAAGAAGGTCACTACAAAAGACCTCATCGTTACCCGCAAGCTGGGAATTTTCTATAGTTGCAATTCGCAGTACTGGTAAATCGTTATACGTACCAGTCGGAGATACGAACTCTTTTAATAATAGTGCATCAAGTGGGGACATCTGCTTTATGACTTCAACGAAAGAATTTTGTATGTAGTCCTGAAAGGCTAAGTTCATTGAATTTGCAATTAAGGTTGCAAACATGTCGCGCAGAGAGTTTTCTTCGAAGTAATACTTTGAGGCTTCTAGTGCGGGACCAACGATTGAGAGTTTAGGTTCGCAAAGGTCTTCAACCGGAATGACGGAAACCTTTTGATTTAAGCTGTTCTTAAATTCTTCTAGGTCATGAGCCCATTTGAGTTTGTATTTTTCTGCAATGGGGTCAAACCTGCCAAAAGTTAAAGTCCAAATAGCGCTGAGGGTGTTACCCACACTTTCGGCAATAGGAAGTAGGAGAGCATTAGCTGATTCAGTGAAATCTGCTTTTTCGCTGGAAATAGGGTTAAAATTCAAAATAATCACATCCTTTCAAAGAAATTATACCATAAATCATATTAATTTGAAAGACATATAAAAAAGCCAATTATAGAGGGAGATGAAACAATGGACTATGAGAAAGAAATTAGAGAACTGAAGGCTAGAGTAAAAAGACAAGAAAAGAACTTAAAGTTGTTTTCTTGGTCCGCATTAGGAAATGCAATCACGATAGTTATATTAGCGATTAATCTAATAAGAGTGGTAATCCTATTGAGATAAAGCTGCTAATAAGGATGCCAGAAACAGTAGCGATAAATGTTGCAATACCAATTTTCAATGCCAGATTGCCAGCTTTAGAATCTTCCTTGTGCCATTCTTCGGATTTTTGCACGGATTCAGCAAGTATCTGATTAGCAATCTCTTGCTTTTCAGCAAGAGCGTCCAGCTGTTCAGAAAGAACTGCATTTAGCTCTTTTGTAGTAGAGAGAAAAGTTTTGAATGCCTCTGCAGTGACGAGAGCAGACGGGTCCAAGAAACAATACTTAGAGCTGGATTCAGTGGGGGAATTCGAAAATGTAGTGAGCTGTTTAATTGCTTCATTTTGAGCCTTTACAGCATCGCGAAAACTTCTGGCTGAATTGGCGTTTATAAAATCGTTTTTATTCATGGTAGAACCTGCCTTTAAAAAGTAATGATAGCAATATTATACCATAATGGCAGTTAGAAACAAGGAAGAATAAGACAACCATTACAACACATAGTTTTAGAAAGGAGGTGCGAAGTATGGCGGCGTTAAAAGTTGAAATCTACATAAATGGAAAACCAATTGAAGACTTTGAACAAAAGGAACTTGAAGAAGTGAAAGTAAAACTTACTCGGAAAGCGATGGAAGCCATAGGCTTCACACCTCTTACAGAAGAAAAAAGGAGCTGAGAACGTGCCGAGAAAAAGTCATCGCCGGCGCAGGAAGAAAATTGGACAAGTACCAGCGCCGGCAGAAACACAAACCGAAGCTGAAAAAGAACAAAATCAGCTCAGGTTCGAGAGCGCACAAAGAAAACTGGACAAGCACTTGCGGGGGAGAAAGACTCCGTCGCGTGACGGCGCTATAAAGCTATTAAGGCTGAAAGGAAGAACAGATGGAACAAGAAACAGCACAAATGATTGAAGAAAAGCGGCGTTTTGTGAAAGGGATAGAATTCCTTTTATCCCTAGACAAAAACAGCATGGTAGACAGCCTCATATACAAGTTTGATATGCAAGACGAAGCCGGCGAAGTTTACGATGAATATGTTGGAGTCGCCTGGGAAACAGGTGGCGCTAAAAAACTACTGGTAACAGGATATAGCAATGGAGCCATACTAAAGGAAATTATAAAGGAGGTTTACTGATGGATACATACCAAGGAATGTGCAAGTATTGCGGAGAAATAAAACCGATTATGGCAGAAAGTCAAGACGCGGCAGATGAGAGAGTCAGCAATGAATGCTCCTGCGGCGGTGCAAAGCTGGAAGGAATCAAAGCAAGACTGATGGCAAACATCAATTTTATCTCAAGGGAAAATAAGGACAAAGCACTATCCCAGCTGACAGAAGAACAGGTCAAAATGCTTAAGAGAGCCGCCATTGAAATCATAAGCGACAAACTAGATAAAGCCATCTTTAATTTTGGGAGCTCCAAAGTAACGATTTGGAGTACCGGAGAGAAGTTCAAGGTTAAGCGAACCGCGACCAGAGAGGAGATAGCAGAAGCATGATAGACGAAAAATACTACCTATATGCAGTAGAACAAATGGACCGTGCGAAAAGAGAGAAGAAAAAACACAACGGCTGGAAAGACAAAGCCGACAGAGTCTGCTTTTACAGTGGCAGACCTTGCGCAGAGCGCCATGAGGTATTCCCGGGAAGACCTAACCGGCAGATTAGCATTGCGCATGGTTTTCAGGTGGACCTTTGCCCGGAGAAACACCGGGAACTGCAGGAAAACATTATGCCTTGGGCGAAAGTAGAGAACCAGAAGTGGCGCGAAACCTACGAGCGAGCATACATTGACCGCCTAATAGACGAAGGAGCAAGCGAAGAAGATGCGTTGGAAAGCTGGATGCGGCTCATCGGCAGAAATTACATAGAGGAGTTGACACCAAAATGATACCATGCCCAAAATGTGGAAATCTTGATTATCATGCAGCCCGGCAGTGTCCACAGTATGACGGTGCGCCGGTCTGTACCAGGTGCTGCATGGAATGTACATATTACGAGCACGGCGCTATGCTTTATCCTTGCAGATATCACGTACATAATCCCAAGCCAGATTACCGCGGCGAAATCGAAAAACTCAGCAGACAGATTGAGACAAAAGAACGCCAGATTAAGCATTTTTACCAAAACGACAAGCCTTGGATTGCGGAAAAAATCGAAAGAGAAACAAGCTGGCTTTGGGGACAGAAGCGAGAATGGGAGAGAAAACGAGATGAAGAAATTAAAAAGGCTGGCACTAAAATATGACGCAGCAGCCTACATATATGCGGTGTGCACATTGCTGATTACCGCATCACCGATCATTACCTTGTGGTTGCTCCTTTACGGTGCCGGCTGCGAATAGGAGGAGACAATGAAAAGACTATGGAAAAGAATCAGAGAATGTCCAGCGTGCCCACTGCACGTAAAATGCTATAAACGCGGACACTGGCCTTGCGGGAATAAAACCTGCTTTATGAGAAAAAGACCCGCAAAAGCGAGTCAAGCCGTTGAGTAGGCACTGCAATACCTACTCTTAATTTACCACAAAATGAGGAGAAAAGCAATGAATTTGAAGCATAAAATCAACCTGAAAGAATTTTGCCGAGAAGCAAGCGAAGCCGGCTGTGAAATCATGCAAAGCGGCAGAAGCCGCTGCTTTGCAGTAAGTCCAAGAGAAATTATCATCGTAACAACCATAGGTGCTATCAGGGTACCGGTGGAAAACGCACAACGCTTTCTTGCAGACTTCCGGGTGGTAATTGAAACCGCTTGCCATATGTGGGAAGAGCTATCTTTAACGGAAAAGAACCAGCTGGCAAAAGAAAAACACATGACCTACGGCGAACTGCAGCAGGTCATGTACATGCTGAAATTAGGAGGAAAGCAATGGAGCGATTAACACGAAGAATGGACGATGGTTCGGCGGTGATTATATTACATGCTACCGTATCAAAGAAAGCAACCATCTCAATTACTCAAGAGCAAATGGACAAACTGGAATCCGCAGTGGAACGCCTTGCAGCCTATGAGGATACAGGACTTACACCGGAGGAAATCATGGACGGCAAAATGCTGACTGGCTGGATACCATGTAGCGAGAGACTGCCGGAAATGTTTTGCACTGTTTTGATAACTGCAAAACTGCCAGAAGACAAAGAATCGCTCGTGTATGAAGGCGCAAGAACAGGAAAGCGATGGGAGTTGGATGGCGTGGCAAATCCTGAAGATTACATTGTATCAGCATGGCAGCCACTGCCTGAACCGTGGGAGGGAGCAGTAAAATGACAGGAAAGAAAATACTTGATGTGTGTTGTGGGAGTAAAATGTTTTGGTTTGACAAAGACAATGCAGACGTGGAATTTTGTGATATTAGAAGGCTAGATAGAACAGAGTACTACCCTGGCCGATACATAGAAATCAAACCTGACACAGTTTGTGATTTTACGAATTTGCCTTTTGACGGCAATAGCTTTTACCTTGTTGTGTTTGATCCGCCGCACTTAACACAGTGCGGCGACAAATCAATCTTGAAAATAAAATATGGCAAGCTGGAAGGAGATTGGGAGAGTATCTTAAAGCGTGGATTTAATGAATGCATGAGAGTTTTAAAGCCGAACGGAGTTTTGATTTTTAAATGGAGTGAGGTACAAATTCCATTGAGTAAGATTCTTCTGCTGTTTGGCCAATCACCTTTATTCGGCAACAAAGGACAAAGGGGGAAATACAATAAAACGCACTGGTTATGTTTCATGAAAGGAGAACAGAAATGAATAAATGTATGGCATCAGTAGATGGAATTTGTAGAAATATTTATGCATTTGGGATGAAATGCGATGGCTACAGTAGTGAGTGTAAATTAAGACCGCATTATTCAAACTTAGAAAAAGCAACAATGGCCGTAATAGAGTCTATCAGAAAATCTTTTGGATTAAAAGGAGATAAGAATGAATAACATTTTGATGATGCCACTGCAGGAAAACGTACCTGCACCAAGACATGATGACTGGAAACCAGCGGTATGCCCTATATGCGGCGCAGACTGCTGGGAATCAGGACAAGCCAGAATCTTAATGCAAAAAATGCCGGGCATATTAAAAGCTTGTACAAATTGCGCATTGAAAGGAGAAGGAAAATGAAAGTCAAAGCAAACACAAACGTGAATAAATTAGCAGGTGCTATTGCAGGAACAGTAAGAGAGGAAGGAAAGGCGGAATTACAGGCTATTGGTGCGGCAGCGGTAAACCAAGCAGTTAAAGCAGTGATCACTGCAAGAGGTTATTTAATACCGTCTGGAATCGATATTGCGATAACCCCGTCATTTCAGGTTACTGAGACGGAAGGTCGAGAAACCACAATCGTCCACATGTACATCACACCGAATTATAAACAAGAAACAAAGAAGGAGAACGGCGAAGATGGGAATCATTAACTTTGAAATCGTAGAATTGATTGCGAAAATCGGAGAGGCTGGAAAATGGAACCTTGAATTAAACCGCGTAAGCTGGAATGGTAAACCTCCCAAATATGATATCAGAGCATGGTCAGAAGACCATAGTAAATGCGGCAAAGGCGTAACGCTGACGGAAGAAGAGGCGAGAGCATTAAAGTACGTGCTCGAAGGGATTGTATAAATTCCTACATTATATATAAGAAGAAACAAGCCTGGGACAAGCCCTAAAAGCAGTCCCAGGCATACCTATAGGAAAAAAAGAACAGGGAGTAAAAGTCTCCCTTTAAACCTTGATTAGAGTATTAAAGTTAGGAGCAAAAGATGAAAGTTGTCAGAGAGACCTGTATAGCGGGAAGAGTGATTGATGTGACAGTCAGAGTTCCGAGTGGACGCCATACAGAGCCGAGAGCAAAAAAAAGAACTGTGACTGCTGAAAAAGTACAAAAGAATAACGACAGAATGGCAATTAAAAAGCTGGCAAGAATCATCAATGCGAATTTTGATAAAACATGCTGGCATGATACTATGACCTATGCGGGAAATCCGTCGCCGGAGGAAGCAAAGAAAAAACTGGATCGGTGTTTGGGAAGAATTAGGTATCGCATGAAAAAAAGAGGACTGAAATTCAAGTGGGTAGTCACAACAGAATGGCAAAACAGCAAGCTCCACCATCACCTGATAACCAATGCCCCAGTAGAGATGGTTAGAGAATGCTGGAAAGAAGGGCACATCCTGCCAAGACCATTCGATGAAAACCCCAATTATTATAAATTAGCAGAATACATAATCAAAGAGACTTCTAAAAGCTTCAGAGAAAAAGAATCTCCGTTCGGAAGCAGGTATAGTCATTCGAGAGGTCTTATTATACCGACACCAAACATTGAAGAGGTGGACGAGAGACAGCTGTTTGCAGATCCAAAACCGAGAGAAGGATATTACATAGATTGGGATACCGTAAGAAGATTTGAGCATCCCATAACAGGACTAGAGCACCTTGAGTACATGATGATATCGATAGACGAAGAACCGAGGATCAAGAAGTATTACAAGGGAAAACCTAAAAAGCGGGAAGAAAATTACCGACAGTATATCAACTATGAAGAGGAGCAGCAGAGCCTATGGAAATAGGCTTCTTTGCAGTGCGAGGAGGGGAGTTATGACAAAACAGGAACTGAGCAGTTATTTCTGGCTAAAGAACGAAATTGCAAAACAAGAAAAACGCAAGCAGAGGCTGCAGGAAAAGCTGACTCGTAACACAAACGAGGCGGCCAGTGACACTGTAAGAGATTACCGCAGCGGGAAAGGCATACCTGTAAGGATTGAGGGAGTGCCAGCAGAAGAATTTTCACTACCCATCATGATACGCATACTTGAAGAGGAAATCGAAAAGAATATCAAAGAGTCTGAAAAAGCAGTCGTAAAAATAGAAAAGTATATTCAAAGCATAGAGTCTCCACAAATAAGAGAGCTTTTAAGAAGCAGATTCATTGATTGCTTAGACTGGAAGGGAGTAGGGGAACGGAATTATATAAGTCCGGATCATGCAAGAAGATTAATAAGAAATTTCATAAAATAATTACGAAAAACACTTGACAAATACGTATAAAACACGTATAATATAAAATGTAAGGAGGCAGAAATGAAGAAAAGAGACTTAGAAAAGAAACTGAAAAAAGCCGGATGGCGCTTCCTGAGAAATGGAGGTGAGCACGATATCTGGACTGACGGAAAGAATGTAGAAGCTGTGCCGAGGCACAGAGAAATCAATGAAACTACAGCGAAGGGAATCATAAGGAAATGGGGACTATAAAGTCCCCAACCCTAGCGCATGAGATAGAGGAGGTAAAATTTTATGAAAAAGGCTTATAAAGTTGCGTTAATTCCAAGTGAAGGCGGTTATGTTGTATATGTGCCAGCTTTCGATGGCTGGACGCAAGGAGAAGATATAGCAGACGCACTATATATGGCGACGGATTATATCGAACTTATGGGAGTGACCAAAGAAGACCAAGGGGAGATTATTCCAGAAGACGTACCATATAAAGCAAAAGATGGGGAGATTGAAAGCTATGTTTGTGTGGATTTTGCGGCATACAGAAAAAAGCTGAGCAATCTCAAAGTAAAGAAGACATTGACTATTAAGTCTTGGCTCAATGATGCGGCTGAAAGGGAGGGTATTAATTTTTCCAGAACCCTTGAAGAGGCACTGATAAAAGAGTTAAAACTAGAAAGTCCAGCAAATTTATAAAAGTTGCCCGGTTTTGCCCGCTTTTTTTATGATATAGTTAAACTGGAAAAAGAAACAGAGTAAACAAGAGAGACATCGTTATGGTGTCTCTTTTACTATGCAAATAAACAGGAGAAAAAAGTGGCAAAGGAATTTACGGAGAGTTTCTATAAATCTCCAGCATGGAGAAAAAGCAGAGCGACGTTTCTGGCTTCAAAGTTCTACGTGTGCGAACGCTGCCAAAACAGAAACGGAATAGGCAACATTGCGCACCATAAAGAATACCTTACGCCGAACAACATTGACGATGTACGAGTAACCTTAGCTTGGGATAACCTTGAATGCTTGTGTCAGGTGTGCCACAACAAAGAACATCATCGTGAAAAGGAAGAGGTAACCAGAGAAGGCTTTGCATTCGGAGAGGACGGTCAGTTAATCGAGATTTGATAGTCCCCCCTGAAAATATGACGGGGTAGGAAAAAGTGGTGACCGATTAGCCACCCACAAAAAACACACAAGCCGCGCGCGCAAGGGGGGTGTGGTAGAAAATGGAAGATAAAACAGACAAAGAAAAAAAAAAAGAAAGGCGCATCAAGAAAGAGATTGCGAAGTTAAAGAAAAACTGGATTAAAAAAGGCGAAAAACCAGATGATCTTACAAAAAAACTGCTGGAATTTTGTATGCCGATTATTCAAAACCTTGCTTTCATGACTGTGACATTAGAAGACCTGAAGGAGGAAATCAACAGGGATGGATGCACCGTTGAATACAAGAACGGCGAAAACCAATATGGCACGAAAAAGAACCCAGCGGTTGAAACATATAACACCATGATTAAGAATTATACAGTGCTGTACAAGCAGCTCTTTGACATGATACCAAAGCCGGAGGCATACGAAAAAGACCGTGAAGAGGATGACGGGTTTGGCGATTTCGTGAGGGAGCGCGATGACACATGAGCAATCGCGCAAGAAGGCGAAAGTATGATTTGACCCATAATCCGATTAGAGACTATATCATGGCAATTGAGCGGGGCGAGGTTACAAGCCAAAAAGTTTATAAGGTGTACAAAGAGCAAATCCGGCTAATCGATGATCCTGACAGCGAATGGGAATACAGCCCTAAGCGGGCAAATCATGCAATAGAGTTCATCGAAAACTACTGCAGACATTCAAAGGGAAAAATGGGCGGAAAGCGTCTGAACTTAGAACTATGGGAAAAGGCTTTGATTGCGGCGGCTTTTGGGATTGTGCATAAAATCACAGGGCTGAGGAAATACCATCAGGTTATGCTGGTTGTTGGAAGAAAAAACGGTAAATCAACGCTGGCGGCGGCAGTCGGGTTATATTTACAAGTAGCAGACGGGGAACTGGGCGCAGAAGTGTACGCCTGCGCAACGAAAAAAGACCAGGCGAAAATCATATGGCTGGAAGCAAAGAAGATGGTTAAGAAATCACCGTCGCTATTACGCAGGATTAAACCGAAAGTTGCAGAGCTGGAAGCGGAGTTTAACGACAGCTATTTCAGACCACTGGGAAGTGATTCGGACACGCTGGACGGGCTCAACGTACATGGTGGGCTCCTAGATGAAATACACGCCTGGAAGACCAAAGAACTTTACGATGTCATTGTAGACGGCACATCAGCAAGAGAAGAGCCGATGATATTTATCACAACGACGGCGGGAACCATCAGAGAATCAATCTATGACATTTTATATGACGAAGCCGTCATGTTGATTAATGGATACGGAAGCAAAGAAGGCTACAGGGACGAAACTTTCCTGCCGATTATCTATGAACTTGACGCAAGAGACGAATGGGTTGATGAAGCCTGCTGGCAAAAGGCGAATCCTGGACTGGGAACAATTAAGAACAAAGCGAATCTGAAAGGAAAGGTTGACAAAGCGAAGGAAAACGGATTACTTGTAAAAAACCTTCTATGTAAAGATTTTTGCATCAGGGAAACGAGCACAGAAGCTTGGCTAAGTTTCGAAGAACTGAACAATGAAGCTAGATTTGATGTCAGAGCACTGAACCCAAGGTACGGAATCGGCGGCGTAGATTTATCGTCAACAACAGACTTAACGGCGGCGAAGATGATCTTCAAAGTGCCGGGCGATCCGCACATCTATGTACTGTCAAAGTACTGGCTGCCAGAGGAACTCTTAGAACAGCGAGTTGAAGAGGATAAAATACCATATGACTTGTGGCGTGATCAGGGATATCTTGATGTTGTGCCGGGAAATAAAATACACCCGCGCTGCGTTACAGAATGGTTTGTCAGCATAAACGAAGAACTGGACATTTACCCGTACTATATCGGCTATGATGCATGGGCGGCGGAGTACTGGGTGGAAGAAATGAGTGAAACCTTCGGAAAAGAAAATATGATTGCGGTGCATCAGGGCAAAAAGACTTTGTCAACGCCGATGCACAGATTAAAAGCAGATCTGGCGGCAAAGATGATTGTGTATAACAATAACCCGATTGATAAATGGTGTCTTTCAAATACGGCGGTAGACATTGACAAGAATGGAAACGTTCAGCCGCACAAGGGGAAGAACCAGCGGAGAAGAATTGACGGAGCCGCTGCACTGCTGGACGCTTACACAGTCTTATATAACTACGAAGCTGACTATGAGGCGGTATACTAGGAGGAATGATGAATCTTTGGAATAAATTTAAAAACACGGCGAAAGAAAGCAAGAATACCTTCAAGTTGGTAAGCGTACCGACAGAAGGATATTACAGATATGACGGCAAGGTGTACAATTCCGATATTGTACGCAGCTGCCTTAGACCGTATGTAAAAGCTTTGGGAAAAACCGTGGCGAAGCATATCGTTGAAAGCGTGCAGGAAGACGGAACAAAAAAGATAGAGGTGAACCCCAAACCATATATCAGGTTTTTGTTGGAAGAGCCGAACCCATATATGACATTCCAGAAGCTGATCGAAAAACTTGCGATTAGTTTGAAATTAAACGGGAATGCCTTTGCGCTGTTAGTCAGAGACGAGGCGGGGCTTGTCAGAGAGATTTACCCGATACCGGCAACCGGTGCACAGTCTGTATGGCTTGATAATGGAGAACTCGGAATCAGGTTTTTTTTATCGAACGGAAAAATGCCAGTGTTTAGGTATTCAGATTTGATACACCTTAGAGGCGATTTCAACGAGCATGACATCTTTGGCGATTCTATCATGGCTGCGCTGGAGCCTCTAATGGAAGTTATTTACGCCTCCGACAGAGGACTTGTGAATGCAATAAAAAACTCCGGGATTATCAGATGGATACTGCAAATTACGCAGGGCAAAAGAGCAGAAGACATTAAAGCTTACGCAAAAGAATTTGCAGCAAATTATCTTGACATCGAATCAGCGGGGAGCATCGGAGTAGCAGCTATTGACAGCAAAGCAACACTAAAGCAGGTAGATCCAAAGGACTACGTACCAAACGCAGCGATCACGGACAGAAATACCCGTAGAGTGTACGCTATCATGAATACCAACGAAAAGATTGTGCAGTCGATGAACACGGAAGATGAGTGGAACGCATATTTTGAGGCGGAAATCGAACCGGAAATCAAACAGCTGCAAGACGAATTTACAAGAAAGCTATTTAGCCGAAGGGAACGCGGTTGCGGAAATAGGATTGTGTTTGAAGCATACAACCTGACGCACGCGTCATTCAGTACAAAAATGCAGCTGCAGCAGATGGTTGACCGGGGAGCGCTTACGCCAAACGAATGGAGAGAAGTGTTCAACTTGGCGCCAGTGGACGGCGGTGATCAGCCAATCAGAAGACTTGATACCGCTGTAGTAAATCAGATTCGTAATCTCACAAACAAGATTACAGGGAAAAACGCTGAAAATGATGCAGAGTTAATAGCCTGTATCAAGATGCTTATTGAAGGGAGAGAGGAACGTGGCAAAAACGGAACTGAAAGATAACTTGAAGAACCTGCTGGAAATCAAGAACGTAACAGATGAAGAGGCAGATTTATTTCTGTATGGGGACATAGTATCTAGCTGGTGGGGCGCATGGGACAATACGGACCAGTATCCAGATTCCGTGAAAAAATTTTTAGAAGGCGCCGCAGGAAAAAATATAAATGTGCATATCAATTCTGGCGGCGGTTCCGTCTTTGCAGGGATAACCATCTACAATATGCTGAAACATTTCAATGGAATGGTAACGGTATATGTGGACGGAATAGCGGCATCTATTGCTAGTGTGATTGCAATGGCAGGAGACAGAATCATCCTGAGAACCGGCGCAAGCTTAATGGTACACAAACCGCTAGTAGGACTTTGCGGTGGCTACAATGCGGATGAGATGAGACAGATGGCCACGCAGCTGGATGAGATCCAGAAGTGCATCATGCAGGTTTACAAAGAAAAAAGAGCTGATGGCGTAAGGCTTGAAGAAATTGAAGAGGCAGTCAACAAAGAAACCTGGCTGACTAGTGATGCCGCTGCGGAAATGTTTGACGTAGAAATAGAAACGTCGCTGCAGGCTGTAGCGTGTGAAAGTGAATATATTGCCAAATTTTTAGAATGTCCGCCGCAGTACGCACAGGACAAAAAGAACTTGGCTGATATAGAAAAAATTAAAGCAGAATATGAAATTTTAAGTTTAGGAGGACTAAAAAATGACTTATAAAGAGTACGTTGAAAACAGAAACAAGTTAATGCAGGAAGCAAAAAATCTGATGAACGAAGGAAAAATCGAAGAATTCAAGGCAAAGAAAGAAGAAGTTGAAGCTTTAGATAAGAAGTGGGAAGAAACGGCAGAGGCAAGAGCAAACCTTGAAGCCTTGGAAAACGCAGGACCGAAAGTAGGGATGCAGATTATCGACGTAGCAGGTAACGCACAGACAGGGCAGGAGAAAAAAGAAGATATCTTTGACACTGCGGAGTATCGGGATTCCTTCATGGAATATATTTGCCGAGGAACAAAGATTCCGGAAAAATATCGCAATGAAGCCCAGAAGACAACTGCCGCAGATGGAAGCACGGTAATTCCGACAACGATTGTAAGGGAAATCATCAAAGAATTGAAATCCTACGGAAATATCTATGCGAAAGTCAGAAAGCTTAACGTGCAGGGCGGCGTCGAATTCCCGATTCTGACATTAAAACCGACTGCAACATGGATTGGAGAAGGCGCAAGCGAAAGCAAGAAGATTAAAGCTGACGAAAAGGTTTCCTTTAGCTACTATGGGTTAGAATGCAAGATTGCACAGTCTCTGCTTGCTTCGATCGTAACCTTCGAAGAATTCCAGTCAGAATTTGTTTCTCTGGCAACGGAGGCGATTATTATCGCATTAGAAAATGCAGTGATCAACGGAACCGGAACCGGGCAGCCGCTGGGAATCTTAAAAGATACCAGAATCAAAAGTACAAATGTGATCCAGATGACAGAGAAGGAATTAGGAGACTGGAAAGCATGGAAGAAAAAAGTATTTGCCAAGATGAAAAAGGCATACAGAAACGGTGAATTCTTCATGGCGCAGTCTTCTTTTGACGGATATATCGATGCAATGACAGATGCAAACGGTCAGCCGATTGGAAGGGTAAACTACGGCATTGATGGCGGAGAAACCTACAGATTCGGAGGGAAGACCGTTGAAACGGTTGAAGAGGATATTTTACCGGATTTCGGTGCGGCAGAAGTTGGAGACGTCGTAGCGGTGTTTACAAAGTTGTCTGACTATGCAATTAACAGCAATATGCAGATGACGTCTGTTAAATGGATTGACCACGACACCAACGAAGTAAAGAACAAAGTAATTGTGATTGCTGATGGAAAGCTGTTAGACCCGAACGGAACTTTAATCATCAAGAAGAAAGCTAGTACAACAACACCTTCACAGAATCCGGAAAATCAACCTGAATAATCTAAACACCAAAGGAGCAGATAGATGAACCAGAATATGCAGGAGCAGTTAAAGGAATACATCAAATACAGCGGCGATGACGAAACTGTCATCGCCCTGTGCAATGCGGCTATAGAAAAGGCAGAAAGTGAGACAGGAAAGCGTTTTGCACTGAAGGAGGACGGAGAACCAGAATCTGATTTATATTGGCTGGCTGTCAAAATGATGACAGCGCATTGGTATGACAATCGCGGCATTGCATCAGATAAGCCACAGACGGATATACCGATGTCAGCCGGCATGATTTTAGACCATATCGCCCTGTGCGGCATATACCCAAAATACGAGGAGACAGAGTGATGAACATAGGAAAGCTTGACAGCAAAATAAAAATTTATAAGCAGACGATTGGAACAAATGAGCTTGGAGAGCAGCAGCCGGAGGAAACGTTATTAAAAACCATTTGGGCAGCAGTATCACCAAGAACCGGCTCTATGATGAACGGCAGAGCAGCAGATGTAATGCTGTCAAAAACAACGCATTGTATCGCAATCAGAGCAGAAGAAGCGTCAGACATTACCGTGGATTGCCTAATTAGATGGAACGACCTGAACGAAAAAGAACACTTGTTTGATGTTGATTATGTACTCCCACCAACGAGAAAGAGCAGATTCACAGAAGTTTACGTACAGGAGGTAGTTTGATGGCAAGCGCAGGTCTCGAAACCGTCGGAATTGCAGAACTGGAAAGAGACATGGCGGATCTTATCAGGCGCTTTCCGGCAGAAAAAAAGAAGTTCATGCGAAAGCAGGGGCAAGAAATGAAAAAAGTTGGGAAATCCTATGCAAAAAGAGTGCTGCACAAGAGAACAGGCAACTTGCTTCGAGGGATGACGCTGACAAGACCTTGGGACAAAGGAGATGAAACCGGTATTGCGATGAAGTTTAAAGCGCCTGCTTATCACGGGCACCTTATAGAGCTGGGACACAAACAGGTTGGCCATAGGCCGGACTATGTGCAGTCCGGTGAAATAAAGGGCTACAGCGTTCTTGTTCGGGCAAAATATCTTTTCTCACAGCAGTTCATGAAAAATGTCGATGACGCGCTGATTGGATTCATTGTGGAGAAGCTGGAGGGTAAAAAGTGAAGAATATAAAAGACGTAGCAAGGGCTGTAAATCGAGAGCTTGCAGGCACTTTTCCGGGCGTCGAGATAAAATCCACAGACATAGATAAAAACGTGAAAAAACCGTGTTTTTTTACAGAATATGACCTTGCAAGAGACGGTACGCCGGATTTTATCCATGATTACGGAAAGGTGACAATATTTTACTTTCCGAGTGACAGCAGGAAAAATCGTCTGGAATTAATGGAGACACAAAACAAACTTGCGGAAACGTTTTTCTGCAGGTTAAAAGTGGATGAGTCGTTTTATATTCCAATTGATGAGTTGGAATTTGACGTTTCAAATGACGTCTTGACACTGGAATTTGAGGTTGAAATGTACCAGAGACCAGAGGAAGAACCGGGAATCATGATGGAAGAAATCAGCATAAATGAGGAGGTTTAAAATGGGAAAACCAAATATTATAGTCGAATTCAAAGAAAAGGCAAACAGTGCAATGCAGAGAAGTGAAAGAGGCGTCGTGTGCCTTGTTTTGTCAGATCAGACGAAAACGGATCGTCTGACAACATATAAAACGCTGGCGGACGTCATGGAAGAGGATTGGACGCCGGAAAATCTGCAGATCATCCGGGAGACGCTGGCGGACGGTGCAAACAAGTTGCATGTTGTAAGACTTGGAGAAGGCGAAACCTTTGCGGATGCAAAAGGAACATTGGACAGCCTGAAAATTAACTGGATTACACACGTTGCAAGCACGCAGACTGACATTGTGAACTACGTGAAAGCCAGAAATACAGCAGGAGGCGCAACAGCAATCAAAGCGGTGGTATTCGATCAGGCGGCGAATGACAGACACATTGTGAATTTTACGAACGAAACAGTAGTAAAAGCTGACGGAACAGAGACAGCAGGATATAAATATCTTGGACGAATTGCAGGAATGCTGGCGGCCCTACCGCTGAACCGAAGTGCAACATATTATACCTTTAACGATTTAAAAAAGGCAGTAGAGCCGGAAGATGTAGATGAAGCTGTAGAAGGTGGCGAATTTGTATTATTTAACGATTACGGATCCGTAAAAGTTGCCAGAGCTGTGAATTCTGCGATGACAGTCGAAAGTGAGGAATTAAAGAAAATCACCATTGTAGAGGGAATGGATCTAATGAAAGAAGATATCACGGAAACATTCAAGAATCAGTATGTAGGCAGATTTAAAAATGATTTAGACAACCAGATGCTGTTTGTAGCGGCCGTTAATACATATTTTAGACAGCTTGCAGCGGATGAAGTGCTAAATCCGGATTTTGATAATCTTGCGGAAATCGATCTAGAAAGACAAAGAAAGGCGCTTGTGGCGGCTGGAAAACTGGAAGCGGCAGACTGGGACGATGAGACGGTAAAAAAGAATCCATGTGGCACATATGTGTACGTAAAAGCAAATGTACAGCTGCTTGATGCCATTGAAGATTTGGCATTTGATATCTATTTGGCGTAAGAGGAGGGTGAAACATGTTCAGAAAACCAAATGTAAATGAAATCATAAACGGAACCTTTGGAAAGGTTTTTATCAACGGTAATAAGCTTGCAAATATTAAAAGTTTTGAAGCAAAATTGACCTTTGAGTATGAAGAGGTCGATTTAGCAGAAGATCCGGGAAAGCACATGCGATATATGGGCTACAGCGGTGAAGGAACTATGACGCTGCACAAAGTGGATTCTGGAATTTTAAACCTGATTAAAGATGATATTAAAGCAGGGAAAATGCCGGAAATCATGATTGTAGGCTCCGTATCTGATCCGTCGGCGCTAGGAACGGAGCGGATACAGCTCAACGGCGTAACGCTGGATGAAATCACGCTTCTAAAGTTTGAACTGAAAACGCTGGGAGAGGAAGAAGTACCCTTCAAATTCTCAGATTTCGTGCCGCTTGAAACGATTTAAGGAGAGAAGAGGATGGCGAGAAAAAAAGAAGTTAAGAAAGCGACGCTCGAATCCTTAATTGAAAGAGCGCAGCAGAGAAAAGAAGCGAAAGCAGATTATAAGGAATATTTCTGCGAAACAATTGGGGAAACCCTGTTAATTAAAAAGCTCCCACTAACTAGAATCTGCGAAATTCTGGACATGTATGAGACGGACACGATGAAAGAAGCAATGGAACTAAACAGTCAGGTAATTTATGAATCTGTGCCGCTTCTGCAGAAAAGAGAACTGCAGGACGCGTATGAATGCATTGAACCATACGACATTGTAGTGAAGTTGCTCGATGAAAATATGGGGGAAATAGAAAAACTTTGCAAAACAATTCTTGCAGGATATGGAATGGCAGAGTTGGCAGATGATATAAAAAACTGATGCAGCAGGAGGCGGAGGCACAGATGATAGGCTTCTACCTTCTGCGAGGACACACTTTAAATGAACTGCTCAGCTTGTCGACTGTAGAGAAAGCGGTATTTATGGCAGCAATGGCGCAGCATAATGAAGAAAGACAGCAACTCACAAAAGCATTACAGGTGGTGAATTAAATGGCAAAAAAAGCTTCGGTAGTTTTGACGTTAAAAGACAATTTCACGAATCCGCTTAAAAAGGCGCAAACTGGCACAAAAAAATTCGGCAGTGAGACGAAGCTTGCCAAATATAATGTGCAGAAATTTTCATCAGAGATGAAAGAGAATTTTGTGAAGGTAGCGAAGCGGGCGGCTGTTGCAATTGGAACTGTTAAAGTCGCACAGTTTGCAAAAAATATGGTGGACGCAACAACGAAACAAGCAGATACCGTAGATAAAATGTCCCAGAAAATAGGAATTAGCAGAAAGGCATATCAGGAACTTGATTTTGTTACATCGCAATGCGGAGCATCGATTACGAGCATGAAAGCTGGCATGAAGACTTTGACGAACAACATGCAAAGCGCTGCTGACGGATCGGACGCGGCACAGGAAATGTTTGACAAATTAGGACTATCAATTTACGATTCAAACGGAAATTTGAAATCTCAGGAAAAAATGATGTGGGAATCTTTTTCTGCGCTGCAGGGAATGTCAAATCAGACAGAAAAGGCAGCTCTTGCAGTAGATTTATTTGGAGGACGCGTAGGATCTGATTTGATGCCTATGCTAAATGGTGCAGCTGGAAGTATTGAAGAAATGAGAAAAAAGGCAAATGATTTAGGCTTAATCATGGAGGACAGCACTGTGGACAGTGGCGTTGCACTGACCGACACATTAGACCAGTTGGACCGTTCTGCAAATGGTGTGAAATATACCATAGCAGGCGCATTGCTTCCGCATATACAGAAGTTTGGTGATTGGGTAGTAAAACATATGCCGCAGATTAAGTCATATGCGGAGATTGGGGCAAATAAGATAACGCAAGGCTTCAAGCTGGTTGGAAAAGGCGCGAAATGGGCGAAAGACAATATGAATTGGCTGAAACCTGTTGCAATCGGCTTGTTTTCCGCCTTTGCGGCATACAAAACGATTAACAAAGCATACAACGCATTTACTCAAATCAGAAGCGCAATCAAGATTTGCAAAACTGCTTTCGGCGGACTGAACCTTGCGACCATGGGATGGATTGGGATAATCGTTGCAGTTATCGCAATCATTGTACTTGTGGTGAAGAACTGGAAAACTGTAGTCGCATGGCTGAAAAAACTGAAAGACAGATTCATGAATGCAGGAGGAGCAATTGGAGTATTTAGAGACGGAATCTTTACTGTAGTGGCTGCGTTTAAAGCGGTAATTGGAACTGTAAAGAAAGTTATAGGCAAAGTGAAGGAATTCCTTGGGCTCAATACGGACAAAACTATCAATGTTAAAACCGTGGAAGAGGGACTGGACGCAGGTGCAAAGGCGATGCAGGGTGCGCCAGTACCAAAACATGCGACTGGAACAACGTATTTCAAAGGCGGTTTGACTGGATTTTCGGAAAGCGGGCGCGCCGAAGAAGCGATTTTTCCATCAGGTACCAGAATTATACCTGCAGACAAAGCGGGAAAAGGAACGCAAGGGAAAATCGTAAATGTATACCTGACAGTGCAGGGGAATGTGATAGGTAATGAAAAGTACATGGAAGAAACCGGAAACTACATTGCCAGGAAAATTATAGCAGCAGAGGGGAACATCTAATGCGAGTAACAATAAGCATAAATAACAATAAAAAAATAATGGTCCTTCCGTTCGTTACAACAAATATGTTGAAAATCGGTTATGGAAGTTCCAGCAACGAAAACAAAGAGTCGGTCAAGTATTCGGCGATTAAGGTTCTGGGCGCTGAACCGCTGGCAACGGTAAGTATAACGTCCTTTTTCCCGAAAGGCAGACTTTCGTATGCAGAGGCAGATTCAAAGATTGATCCGATGACATATGTTCGTTTTTTTAGGGACAACCGGAAAAAGCGAAAACCCATGAGGGTGGTAATCACTCGGAAAAACGGAAAAGAAGTATTCAACAGATTGATGGCGCTGGAAACATTCGAAATCACGGAAATAGACAAGGCAGGAAATTTTCACTACGATTTGGAATTTGAACAATACAGAATGGTGAGATAATGGCTTATTCAATAAAAAGAATTAGAGACGGAAAAGCTGAGTACGTAACAAAAAGGACTGGGAACCTGAGTTGGTCGGATTCTATGGACTCGTTAGGGCTAGAATTCAGCTTAACAGTCCCGTATTCGTATTTTGACAAAAATTTTAAGGTAAAACTCAAAGTCGGAGATATCATCGTAGTATACAGCAGTAAGAAAGAAGTTTTTCGTGGAGTCATAACCGAGACTCCGATAAATGGAGACGAATACAAAGGATATGACTTCGCATGGTACCTGAACAAGTCGGAAACAATCATACAGTTTAAAAAACTGGCTGCAGACAAAGCAATCAGACAGATTTGCAAAAAGTATGAAGTTCCGATTGCAGAACTTCCAAAGATGCCCACAGCCATTAGTAAGTTATATAAAGACGAGACCGTGTCAGACATCATGAAAGACATATTGTCAAAAGTGAGAAAAGAAACCGGTCAGGGCTATCGCATGGAAATGAGGCGCGGAAAACTGTATGTAGTCAAAACTGGATACATCAAGATAAAGCCTACATACAAAGACAGGACTGGAAAAGAATTGTCGTGCACAAAAGCCTGCAGCATATCAGGACAGAGATCTATAGAAGATCTAAAAAATTATATAGTTGTTGCGGGTACCGATGAAGATAAGCAGCAAATTAAGGCAATTGCGAAAAGCGATAAGTCAATAAAAAAGTATGGATTGCTCAGCGCCGTGGAAACGAAAGACAAGTTGAATGCAGCGAAGGCGAGAAATATTGCGAAAAATCAGCTGGCGAAACTGAACAAGGTGGCGGTGGGTTTTACGGCAGAAATGCCGGGAAATAACGCCGTTAGACCAGGGCGAAAGATATATTTCAACCGCCCGGAGGTGGGCGTCAAGGGCTGGTACAAGGTAAAATCCTGCACGCATACTGTAAACAATGGAATACACTGGGTAAGTTGTGAAATGGAGGCGTAAGATGGGTTGGGAACATGAAATCGCGCAGCGTATCAAAAACAGTGGAAGAGCGGCGAAAGAAAAAGCCGTTGAAGAGGCGAGCGCATACATAGGAACAATCATTTCGGTATCACCGCTGAAGATTTCAGCAATGGAAGGAAATGCAACCTATGAAGAAGATGAGATTATACAGAGCAGAACCTTTCAAAAATATGCTGACGCAATAAAGAAAGCAGGAGCGGAAGTAATTTTTCTTCCTGTGGGAGATATAAACACAATTGCGATTATTGATATAGTGGGAGGATAGAATGTTTCCAGAGATTGATTATGATTTTGAGTTTGAAGAGGAACAAGATACGGAGCTCCTGTCGACAACGCTGGGCAGGACGCCGCTTTTTGATTTTAAGACGGGAAAATATGTCTTAAAGGATGGAAAAGTTGTGGAATGCACACAGGAGGAGGCTGTTAGACAGTGGGTCGGATTTCTCGTAAAGACTGCAGCGGAAAAGTATGCGGTATATGAGAATACGGAGTTTGGAACGTATATAGAAAATTATATCGGATATAAAGACAGCGCCTTTGTAGCATCGGAAATCAAAAGAGAAATAGAAGAGGGAATAGTGCAGAATCGGGCGATAGACAGAATCGAAGACTTTGAAGCCGAAAGAGAGGGAAGCAGGTTAAAAATATCTCTGACGGTAGTTATGACGGATGAAACAGAAATAGAGGTTGATACGGATGTCGAAGAGTGAAAATATCAGAAAAAAATTGCCGGCAGACTACGAAAAAACGCCAGGATATCTACTATGGGATATTTCTGAGGCAATAGGGCAGGAAATGGAATTGCAGGATAATGAAATCAATCGTGCGAGAGAATTGTTTGACGTTGACAATCTGACTGGCGAAATGCTAGAAAGGTTCATCAGACAAAGAAAAGGATTGATAAGAAAAGCTGCCACACACGCATCAGGAGAGCTACAGGTACAGGGATTTGGAACTGTTACGACTGGCGATTTATTTGAAACTGAAAATGGCGTACAGTTTGCGGCAACCGAGACGGTAACGATAGACGGATCCGGAACTGTGCGAATTGAAGCCGTAGAAGGCGGAAATGTTGGCATAGTCGGAGCGAATACAATCACGCAAATGCCAGTAACATTGGAGGGAATCACGCTTTGCAATAATCGGGAGGCGACAGAAGGCGGATATGACGCAGAAACAGATGACAGTCTGAGAAATCGATATTATACCAAACTCAGAACCCCGGACAGTGGAGCGAATAAGTATGCGTATCGGAACTGGGCGCTTGAAGTTTCCGGCGTGGGAGATGCAAAGGTATTTCCGCTGGGACATGGCGACAATACTGTAGATGTTGTCGTTATTGACGCTGAAAAGAAACCTGCATCGGACACCTTGGTGAAAGCAGTACAGGACTATATTGACCCTGGTAGCGAAGGAAAAGGAGAAGGCGTAGCCATGATTGGTGCGCACTGTTATGTGTCGAGCGCCGCGGGACTTTGGGTTGATGTTACAGGCAAAATTACGATGACAGCGACGCAAGCAGAATTGGAAAGAGCGATAAAAAAGTCGATCGAAAGATATCTTGCAAGCATTGCATACAGCGGGCGCAATGTGTCGTATGCACAAATCAGTAACGCAATCATTGAGACGGAAGGTGTTATTGACATTGAAGGATTAATGATAAATGAAGGGACGGCGAATATTGCAGTACCGGAAAGAAGTGTAGCAGTGCTCGGGGTGGTGACATTCACTTATGCGTAAAGAAGAATTACTTTATAGAATAAATAAGCTGAATGCAGCGGATCCGATGGTCAGGGATATCATGGAAGCAATCGGGGAAGAGATGGATTTAGCTGACGCAAAAACAGCGGAACTGATTAGTGACATGTTTTTTGACACCTGCACAGAAACGATGCTAAAGATCTATGAACAGGAAGCAGACATAACTCCAAAGACGGGTCAGAGCATAGCAGGGCGCAGGGCAGCGCTAGAAGCGAAATGGAAGTCGAGTGGTAAGACAGATCTGGAAATTCTGCGTTCTGTGGCGGAAAGCTGGAAAAACAGAAAAGCGGATGTAGACTTTGTGAATAATAAAATCCAAATTACTTTTATAGATGAATTTGGACTTCCAGAAGATAGAACAGGTCTTGAAATTGCGCTTGACGAAGTAAAACCGGCACACCTTCCGATTGTGTATTTTATTAGGTATCTCATGGTATCTAATGTTGAAGAGATGACACTAGAGGAACTAGAAATGCAATTCCTGAAAGATTTTGCATTTGTGACGGAGGTTGAAAAATGACATGGAAGAAAATTGATTTATTCGGGTACGATCCTATTAAGGATGATTTTAGTAAAACCACATTCAATATTAAAAAAGCACTAAATGACAACTGGAATCATTTAAAAGAATTAATAGAGGAGCTGAGGACGGCAACTGCTAGCAAAGTGAGCAAGGAAGAGGGTAAAGGCTTATCATCTAACGACTTTACCAACGCCTATAAAGATAAACTTGACGGCTTAACGGGAGAACTCAGCGCATTCGAACCGAAGGCAACTATGATATCTGCCATACTTGCCGCCAGCAGTTGGAATGGTAATCAGTACAGCTTTGAAAGAGTTTATCCGTCGACGAGATACAAGTTAGAGGTAGAATATGCCAACAACTGCACTGAAGAACAGGTATCAGCGTATTCTGCGGCGATGCTTGCCGGGTCCATCACGGACAATATACTGACAGCCATCGGCGAGGTACCAACCGTAGACATACCGGTGTATCTGACAGTAACGGATCTGCAAGGCGCGCAGCCGCAGGCAAAGATGCTAAGAACTGGCGATGCAGACACAGGGTATTACGTGGAAATTGACGGCGAGGATAAGAACCTTGAGAATGTGGTTGGTTCGGAGTCAGAACTGACTGGAGATAATTACAACTTTGATATTTTATAGGAGGATAATATGGCAGCGAAAGATGCAATTTTAAAGGCGCTGGTTGAGGGTGCGATTACTGAGTTGATGGTTAAAACTACAGCGGGAAACGTATACCTGCCCGATGGAACCACGATTGTTGCGGGCAAACTTGCGGAGATGGTGACATCAATCAACGAGCGAGCAAAAAGTGCAGATGTGACAACGGAAATCAATACAGCGGTTTCAAAGGCAATTGATGATTTGGTTGATGGTGCACCGGCAGCGTATGACACGCTTAAAGAAATTGCCGACTACTTAGCTACCCATCAGGACGAGTACACTGCGTTGCTGACAACGATTGGAGGCAAAGCAGAAAAATCTACTGTTGATGCGCTGAAAACAACCATTGACGGACTGGGTGCACTGGCGGCAAAGGATAAAGTATCGGGGGCAGACCTTGATACCGCCCTTGCCGCAAAGGTAAACGCTGCAGCGCAAGGAAATCACAGTCATGCTAATAAGACTGTCCTTGATGGGATTACTGCCGACAAAGTAACCGGCTGGGACGGCAAAAGTAAGGTGACGGTCGGCACAGCCCAGCCAACGGATATGAAGCCAGGAGATTTGTTTATCCAAATCAGTTAAAGGAGTGGGACGATGGCAACATTAGAAAAAGCCGGGGTAATCGTTGGAAAGGACAAGGACGGCAACATTGTTATCGTAGAGCCGGTTACAGCGGTGGAAAACGTGGAGGGACTGCCGGAAGAGCTGGCAAAGTATCTGCCTAAATCTGGTGGTACGCTGACCGGAAATTTGACGGGAAAATACCTGACCGGTACCTGGCTGCAGACGACAGCCGTAAGCAGACTTGGGAGCAAGCCGGATAAGATAGCGGTAATAGACTCTGCAGGCTGGATTTATTACCGGACGCTGGACGATTTGCTTACAGACCTAGGCGTAGCAGGAAAACCGATATATCTTGCTTCTACCCTTAGTGCCAGCGGATGGAGTAACGGGCAATACAGTTTCGAGGGAAGCTATCCCAAAGCAACTTATGATTTATCCGTAGAGCCGGACAGCACCTGCACCGAAGCGCAGCTTGACGCATGGAGCGGCGCAAGAATTGTAGGAAGCTCTGCTGGTAATGTACTGAAAGCTTTTGGCGATGTGCCTACGGTGGATATTCCGGTAATTTTGGAGGTGAAGAAGAAATGAGTATTAGTGTGAAGAACGCTGGCGGCGGTGAAAGTATAAAATCAGAAGTCGAAGCACAATCCCAGCTAATTGAAGAAATCAGAGCAGCCCTAGTCGGTAAAGCCACTCCGGCCAACGCCACGGCAGACAAGATTCTGGAAGGGTACAGTGCGTATGTGGGGCAACAATTGGTGACGGGTTCGCTGAAGCTTCCAACGGTTGATGGCGTGCCGGTGGAGAATTTGAAGTTGAGTTCAGAAAAAGTGGACTTAATGATGGACGGAACTCTCCCTGTAGAAGTAGAAAATAACTCTGCATTCATCTGGGATGGCAAGATTCATTATTTGACAGGTACGTCGCACTACGAATTGGGGAGCGGTGGATGGACTAAATTTGAAACCACGCCACTTCCGGGATTCACTAAATCGTGTGCAGTTGTATATAAAAATGAATTACATGCCCTTGGCTGCGCAAGCAACTATACATCTAACAAGTTCCATTACAAGTGGAACGGAACATCTTGGACAAAAGTAGGCGAATTGCCAATAAGCTTCTACGGAGGAGCAACTTGTGTATACGAAGATGAATTGTATATTTTTTGTCAAGTCAGCAGTTCTGCGGCCAATACTTTCTACAAATTTAATGGCGCCACATGGACTCAAGTTGGCACATTGCCATATCAATTTTATTATGGAGATGTTGTTGTGTATAACGATGAGATTCATATGCTCGGAAGTCTGACGACAGAAAAATACAAGTCCCATTACAAATGGAACGGAGCATCTTGGACAAAAGTAGGCGAATTACCGGAGGAGTTTTATTACAAACCTGCGATAGCGCATGATGGTAAAATTATTGCGGTTAGCTCAAATTATTTTACAATAATGGAATACGATGGCCAAGGATGGACAACTCGAAGAATGAAAGGCGGCTCATTACATGGCGTAGGTTCATATATGTCTACGACAAATAGCAATTACGCCGACATGGTTATTTATGAAAATAAAGTTAATTTAATGTCTAAACGCAGAGTCATTTTGGGAGTGAAGCGTTATAAAGAGATTACGCAAGAAGGAGAACAAGCATGACGAAAACAGAAAAAACAGTAAATGGGAAGATACTATCCTACGAAATCTTAAACAATGGCTATGAAATCTACTTGGGCGGCAAACTCTGGATAAGCCAGAGAGGACAGTACAGCAAGCCTGTAGACCAGAGTTTGTCTTATGAGGAAAACTGCCTTGCCCAGATTGAGGAACTGACAAGACAAACAGAAACCGTTAATGTAGACGAGCTGCTAAAAGAGGTGAGCAGGATTGAGTAATAAAAACATGATTTTGCAAAACAACGCACAGTTGCTTTTGCACAAGCAGGACATATTGGACTTGCCTACGATAGCGGAAATTGCAGCAGAAGCAAGCACTGGGAAGTATGCTTGGAAGAAATTATTAAAAACACTAAGCGTTGTAGCAAAAGAGACTGTTTCAGAAATACCAACCTCGTATAAGTACAGAGATGAATCCGGTACTATAAATGTGTATTATTCATCCGAATACGTCAAAGATGATGAAAACGGTTCGTATAGTCTTTCTAACCCGTCATTCTGCGAAGTGTCTGTAGTTAATAGTTATACTTTAAAGGACGGAAAATTCTTCATTATTGGAAGCCCGACTGGCACAACTATGTATAAAGCTAGTTCATCTTCAAATGTGAATTACGGTACGACTATTGGTGTTACCCACATTTCATCTAATGCTTCATATCCTACAAAAAAATATGAATTTGATTTTGAAACCGTAACAGATGAAAATGTAGTGGGTATAGTAGTGGACAATTCCCCCTTAGCCTACACAGACGGCGGAGCGCAGGACGGGTACTGGTATGAGAGGATTCAAGAAAAGCAGCTTGGCGATTTTGGTATTGATTACGGCACTGTGACACTTGGCACATCTTCTTCTGACCCAATCACAGTAAATCATTCTCTTGGAGTAACCCCGACTCACGCTTTCCTTTGTCCGATTTTTAGCCCAGGGGTTCCTTTTAATGGGAGTTGGATAAACGTAGACGGAAGAGCAGTTACAGGTGGTGGCTCTTCTCTTAATCTAAATGAAGCCAGTGGATATATTTACGTTACAAATACACGCATCACGAAAGAGTTGAATCAAATACAATTTCTTCCATACTCTTCCTCGTATAAATGGAGAGCTGGTACTTATATATGGTTTGCAATAGCTTGAAAACAAGATATTGGCAATATGTGCTTCACAAAGGAGGAATTAAATGTATTTTTACAAACTCATAAAGGACGGAAAAGCAGCACGGGCGGGAATCCAATCTTTTTCTGTGCAAGAAACCGAAATAATCAAATCTATTACACAGGAAGAACATAACTCACTTGTAGCCGAGTGGAAAGCACACGCAGAAGCAGTGCAGTCTTATGCAGAGCAGATACAGAATGGGGAAATCAAGCTGGACGATGTTCCAAAAGAGCTTAGAGCAGAAGTGGAAGAAATCGTCACTGCGCCAGTCTTGCCAACGGAGGAAGATGTAGAAGTTGAATCGTTGCTGCAAAAGGTAAGCGAAATTTAAGGAGGATAACATGGCAACAGAAAGAGATTTAATCGAATTACTGGCATCGGTAAGACATACCTTGCCAGATAACAAGGCTTTAACATTTAAGACAATGTACCCGCAATGGGAAAGCATTGCTGACGGCGCAGAAATCCCAGCAGGAAACAAGTGCCAGCATAACGATATCTTGTGGAGGTGCATCAAAACGCACAACAAACAGGAGAACTGGGAACCGTCTGTAAATACAGCAAGCCTTTGGACTGCGATAAACGAGGAACACTCGGGTACTTATGACGACCCTATCCCAGTGCCGGAACCGCTTACTTCATTTGAGTACGCATGGGGCAAGCACTACATCGAATCCGATGGAATTTACCTGTGCAACAGGCAGGGCGGTAAAGAGGGGGATACCTACATATTGGCGTACAAGCCGAGCCAGCTAGTGGGGCAGTATTTTGAAGTAGCGTAAGGAGGGACTATATGACAGAGATTATGACAGCTGCAATCACCGCAGCAGGATTGATTATTGTGCAGCTAATCGTATCCAGCCGGCAGCAGCGGGCGCAGGACATCAAGGTTGACGCAGCATTAAGCGAGGTCAGAAAAGATATCCAGCGCCTTGAAGAAAAGCAGGACAAGCATAACAATCTTATCGAGCGCACCGCAGTGCTGGAACGGGATGTGAAAACTGTTTTCAAGCGAGTTGATGAGAATAAGGCAGAGATTGCATATTTAGAACATAAAGGAAAGTAGGAGGTATGAAAATGAGTAAGAAATGGCTTAAAGCAGCGGCAGTAAGAGCAGTCAAGACGATGGCACAGGCAGCTATTGCTATGATCGGGACAAGCGTAGTTATGACCGACGTCAGCTGGCAGGTAACAGTATCAGCGGCTATTCTAGCCGGTATTCTGTCCATGCTTACCAGCGTGGCAGGATTGCCGGAAGTTGACGAAAAATAAAGAACCTTGTCCGCAGGAGCAAGGCGTGGTATAATACATATAGTCAAGAGTGAGCCATTAAAGGCGGCGAACTTTCGGAAAGGAATCTGATATGACGGACTACGAAATCTTAGTCATCGTACTTATGATTTTGGGGTTAGTCTTGAGGGATAACCACGAAAAGTAAAAACCGCCCAGGCTAGCCCCCTGAAGCGGTTTTAAAGTTAATTTAAACCTATTTAGAAAGCTTGCTGTCAGGCTTTCTCTTGACACCAATATACCACGACTAAAAAGATTTTGCAATAGTCAATTTACCCTGCACTCCGCAGGGCTTTTTTATTTTGGAGGTGTATTATGGCAAAGAAACCAATTTTGTTTTACTTATCTGCAGGGCACGGCGGCACAGATCCCGGCGCCGTCAGCGGAAAGTTCGTTGAGGCTGACATGGCAAGAGTTGTGATGGCGGCTTGCTATAAAGAATTGCTGGCGCACAAAGGTCGCACATATAAAGTGGCATATCCGGAAAAGGACGGCAGCGGCATGTCCCTGGCGGCGCACGTTGCCGACATGGCAAGGTACAAAGCGAAAGGCTACAGAGTAGTGTCCGTTGACGGACATTTTAATGCCGGTGGCGGTGATGGTGACGAAGTCTGGGTTTGGAAAGGAACCGTGACTAAGAGCCGCCTCGGCAAGGTGCTTGCAAACCTTATCATCGCGGAACTGAAAAAGGAAGGTCAGAACACCAGAGGCGTTAAGTACACCAATGACCTGTACTTCCTCAAGGGCGTAGGCGTGCCGGTACTGGTGGAATACGGCTTTGTGGATAACAAGACCGATCGGAAAGGCTTTGATACGAAGAAAGAGCTAGAGGCTTACGGCAAAGCTACTGCAAGGGCATTGATTAAGTACTGGGAGAAGTATAGATAAAATTTTAGCCAGGGCATTAGCCCTGGCTATTTTCCTTTTCTTTTGCAATCTGCTGATATTCTCTGATAATCATTGCCTCTAGCCATTCAGCAGGGTTTCTCTCTCCGTTTTCCCAACCCTGCTGAGTTCGGGTTGGGATACCGAGCGAATCTCTGATGGCTATTTGTGTAAGACCTAGAGCCTTTCGCACTTCTTTAATCTTGCTTCCCATAATGCTTTCCTTTTCTTCCTTTCAATGCGTATAGATACCCGGCATAAACAAGTTTGACGATACCGAGTGAGATAAAGGCGATGCCTAAATAGTATAAAAAGCTATGTTCCATTTTGTTTGACATATGAATCTCAATAAGGTAAAATGGAGTCGGAAGGGGCTTGCGCCCCGTGACTCATATTATGTACTTCTCAATGAGTAGTAATATGATTCCGACTACAAGAGCGACTATTCCGTTGACTATGTGAATTCGTAGGTTTAGTGGCTCTTTTTTCTTATCGTGTTTACCCATTCATGTGCCTTCCTCCTTTCCTTATCTTTAATTATATTATACGCTCAATGAGCGTAATTGTCAAGGGGGAATACGAAAAAAATAGTTAATTTTTTGCAAAAAAATCCGGTTAGAAACTAACCTTAAAAAAACATCATAAATGGAATATAATGTTAAAATATGGATTCTGATTACAGCAAAATAATTTGCGCTAAAGCCTGTACACATTGAATTTTAAACGTTTAAAGCACTGCATATGCAAAAGCAATGCGGAGGACCCGATGGTGAAATTGGTGCGTCGCTCAGATATTTGTCCCAGCGTTACTCTATGCCGTACAGAAAAGTTGCAGCGGTGCTTACCGACATCGGCAGCGAAGAAATCGGGCATTATGAAATGGTAGCCACTATTGTGCATCAGCTGACCAAGAATATGACCATGGATCAGATAAAAGAAGCTGGATTTCAGGAATATTTCGTAGACCATACTTCTGGCGTTTATGCCCAGGCAGCGGCAGGATTCCCTTTTGATGCATTGTGCTTTGCATCAAAGGGTGACGCCATTACGGATTTACATGAAGATATGGCGGCAGAACAGAAAGCCAGAACAACTTATGACAATATCCTGAGAATGGTAGATGATCCTGACGTACTGGATCCAATTCGTTTCCTGCGCCAGAGAGAAATTGTACATTATCAGCGGTTCGGTGAAGCGCTGAGAATTGTTCAGGATAATCTGGATTCTAAAAATTTCTATGCAATTAATCCGGAGTTTGATTTGAGATAGGAAAGCTGTAAAAGTAAATATGTATTGAAACAGCGCACCCGACGATAATTGGGTGCGCTGTTTAAGTATGAAAATCCAATGTTCTTGACATTTTACGCTCTTTAGGCATTTTATGCTCTTACTCTAGTTGCTGTAATTTTTGCTGTTGAATTTTACAGCAAAATAGTGTATGATGAAAGCGATGAAAGGAGCTGATTTATATGCCAAATATTAAACCGATTTCCGACTTGCGAAACTACAGTGAAGTACTGCGAGACGTTTCGGTTGGCGCGCCTGTTTTTCTTACCAAAAATGGCAGAGGCCGCTATGCGATTGTGGATATGCGGGACTTTGAAAAAATGCAGGCAACCATAGCTTTGATGAACGAGCTTGCGCGGGGTAAGAATTCGGGAGAGGAAAAGGGATGGCTTTCGGCCGATGATGTGAAAGCACATTTCAAGATGAGAGCAAATGGGAAATAAACTGCACTATTCACCAGAAGCATTGAAAGATCTTGATGAGATTTGGGATTATATCAGTTTTGATTTATGCAGCGTGGATGCGGCAGCAAAAACGGTTGATAAAATTATTAATAAAGTGAGTAGGTTAGAGGACTTTGCAGAAATTGGCGCATCTTTGTCATCTATCATTGATACAGAAAGTGAATACCGTTTTTTAGTAATCGGCATGTATTTAATCTTTTATCGCATTTCAGGGCAGGACATTTACATTGACCGTATTTTATATGCACGGCGGAATTATATGCGAATCCTATTTCCTGACGAAGAAAACTCAGACATGTGAAATACGTTAGATAGACTGAAACCACTGTACAACTTCAAAGCGGGAGAATGATGTAATAAAAAATACAAAACAGTATTGATGATTTTGATGAAACAGGTTATATTGTTTTAGAGGTCTGAGAGATTGACTATTTTATTTTACACGGAGGAAAAAACATGAAATTTGTAATTCAGCGTGTCACGGAAGCGGCGGTGACTATAGATAATCAGATAAAGGGAAAAATTGACAAAGGGTTTCTGGTGCTAATCGGCGTAGGGAAAGAAGATACCAAAGAAATTGCGGACAAGTACATCAAGAAACTACTGGGGCTTCGAATCTTCGAAGACGAAAACGGCAAGACCAATTTGTCTCTTGCCGATGTAGACGGTCAGCTTTTGCTCATATCCCAGTTCACCCTTTACGCAAACTGCAAAAAGGGCAACCGCCCCAGCTTTGTGGACGCCGGCGCACCGGCGGAAGCCGAAGCCCTTTATGACTACATTGTGGAAGAATGCAGAAAGGTCGTGCCGGTGGTGGAAACCGGAGAATTCGGCGCAGAGATGAAAGTATCCCTGCTCAACGACGGTCCTTTTACTATTATTCTTGACGAGGCGATTTTATAAGAGGTTCATTCGATTCAGGTGCGCCGGACAAACTGTCGTCTTTCTTTACAAGGAAGAAGACGGTGATGAAAAAAGAAAAGATCTGAGGCATATCACCAGATAGTTGTTTTCTGACTGTGGAAAAATGATGATTTATATGTTTTTTAGATAAATTGAAGCTAAGGGCTGCTTTTAATTTGCTGCGAAAATTTTGCGTATTTTAGGTTTTTTTTTATGTGAGACAAAGGGTGATTTTCCATAACGCGAGAATTTATTTCAGGCGTTAGGCAGAATAGCAGAAGAAGTGAATAGAAATGGAGGGAGAAAACATGACATTCAAACAATTATTTTTCCGGCTGTACGATAGAAAAATCACCTCCGGTGAGATGTCTTTCGGACAGACCGGTATCAGAAAAGACCAGTTTACAAAGCTCTGCACAGAAGACGGTTTTGTCTTTTCAAAAGAGGAGCTGACGGATATTTGCCGGAGAATGGGAGCTAGCGAAGAGGAAAGAGAGGCTCTTTTTGAAGCGGCAAGTCGGTTTTGGTAGAATTTTTTCTATCTTTTGGAGAATTTCGAGTAGTTGACTTAGTCCTATTGATTTTTTTGAAAAGTCATAGTACCATCACTTGTAGTTGATGAAGTCTAATAAAGAAACAGAGAGGAACAAGTGATGAAAAAGAAAATATTATCTGTGATTCTTTGCCTGGCAATGATTTGCTCTGCACTGGCTTTAACAGCGTGCGGAAGCGATGAAGGCGAGAAGATTGGTGAAGCAGAAGAAGTTGTAACCTTGAAGGTCGGCATGATTGGTAAGGACATTAAAACTGCTTGCATTATAATTGCAGAGGAGCTGGGATATTTTGACGAAGCCGGTATTGATGTGCAGTTTGAGAAGATTAATTCTCTGCCGGACGGTCTGACTGCTGTCAGCATGGATAAACTGGATATTTTACCGTTTGGTTCAATTCCTAGCTGTTCATTTATTTCTCAGGGTACTGATGTTGTTATCTTTGGCGGAACCATTTCTGAGGGCAGCGAAGGTATCGTAAAGGGTGACGAGAAGTATACAGAGCTTTCTCAGTTTGAAGGAAAGAAATTCGGCTGTTTCAGAATGGAAACTGGTCATATGATTATGAAAGGTCTTCTCAGAGAAGCAGGGGTTAATGCAGAGTTTATCTATTTGGATTCTTCCCAGTCTATCGTTGAAGCGGTGAACAAAGGTGAAGTGGATATTGGTATGGTAAACAGCGGTTACGGTTATGTTGCAGAACAGACCGGCGCACATATTGGTTTCCAGGTGGGTGACTTTGAAAGTGATTTCCCTTGCTGCAGACAGACTACATCAAGAACAGCAATCGAAACCAAGAGAGATGCGCTGGTAAGGTTTGAAATGGCTGCGCTGAGGGGATACGCCACATTCTTAAACGATAAAGAAACCAGCATTGAAGCATTGGTTAAATATTCCGGACAGGATGCCGCCTATGTAGAGGCGATTATGTACGGCACTGACGCATATAAGAATGCCATGAAGGTATCTCTTGATCCGAACAAGAAAAAAGTAGCTGATTTCTATGAAGTTATGAAAGCTAACGGTGATATCGATGCAAATACTCAGTACGATATCAACGATTACATCGATACGTCCATCTATGAGGACGCGTTGAAATACCTCATTGCCGAGGGTGAAAACAAAGACATCTATGAAACATTACTAGAAGAATTTGAGGCGAATAACTAATTATGATAAGATTTGAACACGTGGATTTTACTTATCCTGGGGGAGACAGTAAAGTGCTCAGCGATCTTTGCCTAGATATAAAAGACGGGGAGTTCCTCTGCGTAATCGGACACTCCGGATGTGGAAAGTCGACCCTGCTGCGTCTTGCAGCAGGGCTGGATCGGCCGCAGACAGGCAAAATTTATATAGATGAAAAAGAACTAGCCGGTCCGTCAGCGGACCGGACTATTGTCTTTCAGCAGTATTCTTTGTTTCCATGGATGACAGTGAAGAAAAATGTTCTCTTTGCCATGAAAAAAACGGATCGTTTTTCTAAGGAAGAGATGGAGCAGAGGGCAGTCTATTTTCTGGAAAAGGCAGGGCTGGCAGATGCAGTAGATAAATACCCTTACCAGCTTTCTGGCGGCATGCGTCAGAGAACAGCCATTGCAAGAGCTCTGGCAATGGATTCACCTTTTCTGCTTTTAGACGAGCCTTTTGGGGCGCTGGATACCAAGATCAGAAAAGAGCTGCAGCAGCTTTTGCACCAGCTATGGGAAAACGGTGAGGAAAAAAAGACCGTCATTTTTGTGACCCATGATTTAGAGGAAGCTATGATTATGGCTAGCCGTATCGTGTTTATCAAAGATGGCAAAGTGGCGCAGGAAAAATACATCGACAGCCAGATCAACAGCTGCTGTTGTGACGAACTGGGACAGGTGGACTGTTTGAGCCTGAAAGCGGAGCTTGCGAGGTGGTACGAATGATAAAGAAAACACGCATGTCTATTGTTATCAGCCATCTGCTGCTTTTTGCGCTCATCGTAACGATATTACTTCCTGCCCAAAAGGCAACGGAAAGCTATGTTTCTTTTTTGTGCGCGGCGGCATTGATGGAGGGATATTATCTTTACAGGCTGGTCCGTTTTCCGAATAAGAGAGATTCGGCGTCGGACATTATTTCCATTTTATGGGCACTGTTTCTGATTTGGGAAATCATGGTGACTAAGTTGAATCTTTGTCATCCCGTATTGATTCCGGCACCAGAAAACGTGTTCCATGCTTTTCGGACGGACTATTTGGAAATGGGAGTAGGAATCCTTTCTTCTATGGAAATTCTTCTGCTCGGTGTGCTGGTAGGACTTGCCTGTGGCACGCTTTTGGGACTGATTTGCGGCTGGCATAAGCGGCTGAAAGAAGTGTTTTACCCAATTGCGAATGTGCTGGCACCGATTCCATCGGTAGTCTTTGCTCCTTATGTCATTGCACTTATGCCCAGCTTTCGCAGTGCCTCTGTGGTGGTTATTATTCTTGGAATTTTTTGGCCAACCTTTTTAAAGACGATTATTTCTGTGGAATCAATCGACAAAAATATTATCGATTCGGCGAGGTCATTGGAACTTAAAAGCTTTTCCATGATTTTCGAAATCCTGTTGCCTTACTCTATTCCGGGTATTGTCAAAGGACTTCGGGTCACCATGACGACAGCAGTGATGATGCTGACCTTTGCTGAGATGATGGGCTCCACTGTAGGAATGGGTTATTACATTGTAAATTATAACACTTACGGAAATTACACAAAGGTTATTGCCGGTATCATGGTGGTGGCTTTTGTGGTAACTTTGCTCTCTGCCTTGGTGACATGGATTCAGAAAAAAGTTATCAGGTGGCAGAGCGTATAAGATTTGAAAAATGGTTAGAAAAAAAATCTGGACTTTTTGAAAAAAAGTCCGGATTTTTTTATTATATAACGACCATATAACAAAAAACTAACCGGCGATGTTTATAATAGAGGTATAAATTATAAGAAAAAAGTAAAGGAGCGACCAAAATGGTATTTAATAGTGGACTAAAAAAACTTTTTTGCGCTGCCGCCCTTTTGTTTATGTTTGTAATAGCGGGGACGGTTGTTTTCGCAGATGACAGTATTGAGGGACTCTATGGTTCTTATGATGCTTATGACCCATATGATTCTTATGGCAGTGTGGAATCACCGGGCGTTGTAACACCAGATCCAGAAGAACCGGGTGTAACGCCAGAGCAGCCAGATAAACCAACTGTAACGCCTGATCCAGAAGAACCAGGTGTTACACCAGAGCAGCCGGATGAACCAACTGTAACACCTGATCCAGAAAAACCGGGTGTAACGCCGGAACCGGAGCAGCCGAAGCCAGTGGAGCCGACTCCAGTGCCAACACCGGAGCAGCCTGGACCAAGTGAGCCGGGCACAACACCGGAACTTCCGGATTTAGATGATACAGATGGCGCGGATACGTCTGTAGATATTGATGATGAAGAGCCGCCTCTTGCAGGTTTACCGGAAGAAGAGCCACCGCTTGCAGATTTGCCGGAAGAAGAGCCGCCTCTTGCGGATACGCCAGATACGCCGGATGAGCCGATGACAGATATTTCCGATGCTGATGTACCGCTTTCTGACATTCCAACGACTGGAGACAACAGCAGCTTAATTTTGTGGGCAGGATTATTACTGTTTGCGACAGGTGGCGCTGCAGTAACAGCAGTAAGCCTGAAAAGAAAAAACAGAGTATAAAAGTCGAAGAACAATCAAAAGTGTGTAATTTAGATATTTAGCGGGTACAGCCGGGGATCTTACAAGAAGAGTAAGACGCCCGGCTGTATTCGTTAAGAGAGAAAGAAACACGAGGAAGAGGGAAAATAATTATCTTGAAAGCCATGTTGCCTTATGATAAAATATATTAGATTGAGGATTAGATTTGAGTTTTGGGATATTTTTTAGGCGCACTTATATGCAGTTTGTATAGAGGAAGAAAGAGTACGCTTTTTTTGCATGCATATTATAATTCGGGGAGGAGAAAAGATGGGCAATAGTTTAGAAGAAAAATGCAGCAGTTGGATGGAGCATGTAACTTTGCTCCTTTTGTTTCTCGCTTTCTTTATTCTGACCCTTTGTCAAACCGGCACTGTTTTAGTGATAGGACTTGTGGGTATCATTTTATGTATGACGGGTATGATGCAGCCTGCAGCGAAGGTAGATTTGTGGATCTTGCTGCCATTGATTTTTTATAATGTGATGAGTGCCTGTTCATCCTATGCGGTTTATGGGAATTTTGTTAAAGGGTTTGCATCGACTCAGTCGATTTTTCCAGTGATGCTTTTGCTGCTTTCATATTTATCCGCAGAGGAAAGAGTTCTTTTAAAACGACTCAGTGTGGTCTGGATGAGCATGATTGCGGCAATGGGAATCCTGCAGTTTGTGGCAGATGCATTGCAGGGGGACGCCGGCAGACTTGGTGGAGTCTTTGGGAATCCCAATGCGCTTGGGACATTTCTCATCATAGGCTGGTTTGCGGCTATCAGTTGTAAAGAGGACAAAAAAACTGATGAGGGGGGGTGGAACCGTGTCTTTTCTTACGCGGAACCGCTTCTGCTGATTGCCCTTGCGCTGACCCTTTCAATGGGATCTTTTCTGTCTATGGCAATCGGACTTTTGGTTATGATAGTCTTGCGGAGATACACCATGAATGAGATTGCCTCGCTTTTTGCCAGAGTTGGATTCGGTGTGGGAACAGGACTGCTTCTTTATATCGCAGGGGACAAAACCAATGCGCCGTGGGTCTGTGCGGTCATGTTTATTTATTGTCTCATCGCCATAGTGATGTGGAGCCGATTAGAGCGGTTTTTAAATGAAAGTCCATTGACTTCGTTTTTTATGGTAGGCGTCGGCACATTGGGTGCACTGGGTGCAATTCTGTTAAGACCTAACGCTACTGCAACTTTTGCAGAACGGATTGGTATGATGCGAAATGGTTTAGGATATTTTTTTGTAAATCCTATCCTGGGTGTGGGACCGCAGCAGTGGCGGATTCTTAATCTGCAGGACAGCGATAAGTACTTTAACACCTGGCATATCCACAATATTTTTATTCATGTGGGCGTAGAGCTGGGGTTAGTGGCGCTGGCAATGCTGCTGATTATTGTACTGCGGCACTACAAGAAAAAAGAGAGTGCAGCACAGAGGAGCGGTTTCACAGCAGCGCTGGTGCACAGCTTTATGGATACGACATTCCTTTATGTGGCGGCGGTGCCGTTTGTTATGTTGACAACAGAGGATGATGAAGCGAAAAAGCAGGTAATCAGTGAAAAGGTAACAAGACTAATTTTTGGCAGTTTTGCGCTGTATTTTGCATATAATGTATATTGCTGTGTGGTATAGGGACTTAGAAGGAGCTCGATTTTCATGGGAAAAAAGAACATACAAATGAAAAATAAAAAGCGTTATACTGGCGAAAAGATGCTGCTTTTGGGATTTTGTGTCATGGCTTGTTTTGTATTGCTGATGGCGTATCGCTTCATGTCCAGCATTCCTGATACGGTAGGACGGGAACTTTCTGCAGCAGAAGAGCAGGAAGTAATTGAAAGAAACAGTTCAATGATTGATTATATCTGGCTGACTGCCAATGCGGATTTTCCGAGAGGTGAGAAAATACAAAAAATTACAATTCATCATATGGCGGGTAATTTTACACTGGAACAGGTAGGAAAAGATTTTTCGACTAGTGACCGAAAAGCCTCTTCTAACTATGCCATAGACAGCACCGGCAGAGTGGCGCTTTATGTAGAGGAAGGCAACCGTCCATGGAGCTCCAGTAACAAGGAAAATGATGATATGGCAGTTACCATTGAGGTCGCTAATGATATCATTGGCGGTGATTGGCATGTCAGCGATGCCGCTTATGAGAAACTTATTGCATTGTGTGCAGATATCTGCAGGCGTAATGGGATACAAAAGCTGGTGTATACTGGTGATGCTGCAGGGAACCTGACTTTGCACAAAATGTTTTCAAAAAAGACGGAGTGCCCGGGCGCATATCTGGAAAGCAAAATGGTCGACATTTCTGATGCAGTGAATCAAAAATTAAGCACATCAGATTCAAAGTAGCTCTGGGAAATGGAAGCGATTCTTTTTTAGAGCAGTAATAAAATAATAATGAAAGAAGAGGAAGTGATAAAAAGATGCTTTTTAAAAGCAGTGTAAAAAAATTCTTTTGTTCTGCCGCCCTTCTATTTATGTTTATTTTAGCAGGGACGGTAGTGTTTGCAAACGAGAGTTTTGCAGACGTAAGTGGACCATATTCGCCGTATAATGAAGGCGGCAGTGATGTGAAAACATATGTTGTCACCTATGAAGACGGCGTGGAAGATGATGAAGTTTTTGAAACACAGGTATATCCGAATCTGAGTTTGGGAGAAGATACACCTAAATTTGACGGAACCCCGGTTCGCGAAGGTTATACTTTTGTCGGCTGGGACAAAGAAATCAGCGAAACTGTAACAGGGGATGTCACTTATGTAGCAGTCTGGGAACCTGTGAAGACAGTAAAACCGAGACCGCCGGTGATTACTTATACTGTAATTTATACCGATGGTGTAGACGGGGAAGATGTTTTTACAGATCAGATTAACTCAAATCTTTATTATGGGGAAACAACCCCGGAATTTAAAGATGGTATTCCAGAAAGAGAGGGATATGTCTTTGCCGGCTGGGATATTACAATCAGTGATACTGTGACGGGAAATGTGGTTTATACTGCAACATGGATTCCGAAGGAGCCAGTTGATATCGAGGACGAGGAACCACCGCTTTCTGAATATCCGCAGATACCAGATGAGGAACCACCGCTTGCTGATGTACCGGAAATGGAGCCGCCTTTAGCGGATGTGCCAGAGCTGGATCATTCTTCGGCAGGTGCTGTACCGCAGACTGGTGATGTACCACAGACTGGTGATGGCAGTGGACTGCCTCTTTGGATTGCAGGACTTCTGCTCGCAGGAAGCGGGCTGGCAGCAATGTCGGTCTGTCAAAGACGCAAGGGCAGAGAATAGCTGCAAGAGGGTGAAGAGATGTGCATAAAATGGAGAGAAATGTCGAGACTGTAAAGACGTGAACGGCGTAAAACAGAAAGAATACTGGGACGTATCGTTATTACAGTGTGAGAGACTGCAGTTTGGTTTAAACCGGGCTGCAGTCTCGTTTTAATTAGATTGTTTTGTGGTAAAGCAAAAAATAGAGAGTGTTGTTGGAAATATAACAAGAATCTAACCCGGAGAAATTTGCAGACGATCTGCAGCAGTCAGCAGCAACCCATACAGTATTTCTAACTACGGTAAACGCATGAAAAATATTATTAACCATCTATACTGACAAAATGAGAGCAGCATGCAGGATTTTGTCAGCAAATCGTGAAGAACCCCATCTTAATACGCCCGAAATCCTGACAGAGCTGACAAAATCAAAAATAATTGTCAGCTCTGTCAGGATTTTTGATAGAAACACAGACAAAACTGACAAAAATCTAAAAAACTGTCAGCTTTGTCTGTCCCAGAAAATCACTAAACGTTTTTCGTGTATTTGCCGTGTATTTCTAACAAAAAACACTGTACAAACCTGCGTTAAAATGCTATAGTAAACATGGATGGCATTCATGAACCGAAGCGATACCAATTTTTATCTAAAACAGGAAATGTCTTTGGACTGTATCCGCTTTGACGGAACGACACTGGAGGCAGAAGAGCTTAGCGCATATCTACTCCCCGAGAAAATCAGGAGGTGATAGGTATGAGAGCAGGTTTTATAGGAGCCGGAAAGGTCGGCTTCTCACTGGGAAAGTATCTGGCGGAGGGTGGTATATCCCTTAGCGGCTATTACAGCAGAAGCCCCGCGTCCGCCAAAGACGCAGCAGCCTTTACAGGCAGCAGATACTACGAAACTTTAGCAGATATTGTGAACGACAGTGATACCCTTTTCATTACAGTGCCCGACGGCTGTATCAGTGAGATTTGGGATGACATGCGCAGTTTGCCTATTGAAGATAAGAATATTTGTCATTGCAGCGGTTCGATTCCATCGACCGTTTTTTTTAATGCGGAGGATAGGGGGGCCTTCAGGTATTCCATTCATCCTCTTTATGCAATCAGCAGCAAGTACGAATCCTACAAAGAACTTCCAAAAGCATATTTTGCTATTGAAGGGAGCCCGGCGAGGCTTGACGAGATGAGGCAGTGCTTTGAAGCTCTTGGAAACAAGGTGGGAATCATCAGTCCAGAGGTGAAAACCCTTTATCATGCAGCGGCAGTCATGGTCAGCAATCAGATGATTGCTCTTGCCGATATAGGAGCGCAGCTTTTACAGCAGTGCGGCTTTGAACGGGAAGACGCAGAGAATGCGTTAGCGCCTTTGATACTGGGCAATGCGCAGGCGGTGACCTCGTTCGGGGCGGAAAAAGCCCTAACAGGACCTTGCGAGCGAGGAGATGACAAAACCGTGGCGGCGCATATAAAGGCACTTGAGGCGGCGGAATCTTTAGACGAGGAGATTTTGCCGGCCTATAGAACGCTGTCGGTAAGACTTGTTAAGATTGCAGAACGAAAAAATCCGAGTAGAGATTACAGGAAATTGAAAAAGGAGTTAGAACAATGAAAAACACGGTGGCAACATTAAAGCAGCAGAAACTGGACGGAGATAAAATCACTATGCTGACAGCATATGATTATTCTACTGCAAAACTGATGGATGAGGTCGGTGTAAATACTATTTTGGTAGGAGATTCCTTGGGCATGACGATGCTGGGATATGAGGACACATTGTCTGTAACCATGGAGGATATGATACACCATACTGCGGCGGTTGCAAGAGGAACTAAGAACGCACTGGTAGTTGGGGACATGCCTTTTATGAGTTATCAGACTTCCGTCTATGATGCAGTGGTTAATGCCGGCAGACTGATGAAAGAAGGCAGGTGTCAGGCTGTAAAGCTGGAAGGCGGCGCAGCGGTTTGCCCGCAGATTAAGGCTATTGTGGAAGCTTCTATTCCAGTGGTTGCCCATATCGGTCTTACCCCGCAGTCTGTCAATGCTTTTGGTGGATTTAAGGTGCAGGGAAAGAGCGAAGAGGCAGCAAAGAAGCTGATTGAAGAGGCGAAGGCTGTTGAAGCAGCAGGCGCTTTTGCAGTGGTACTGGAATGCGTTCCAGGTAAGCTGGCAAAGATTATCAGTGAGACTATTTCTATTCCGACCATCGGTATTGGCGCAGGAAATGGCTGTGATGGACAGGTGCTTGTATATCAGGATATGCTGGCAATTTTCTCCGACTTTAAGCCAAAGTTTGTAAAGCGTTTTGCTGATGTTGGCGCAGCTATGAGGGAAGGCATTGCAGGCTATATCGAAGAAGTCAAGGCAGGTACGTTCCCGGCGGAAGAACATACTTTTAAAATTTCTGATGATGTAATAAATAAATTGTACTAAAAAATAGGGAGCAAAGAGAATGAAAATCGTAAAAACCATAGAAGAAGTCAGAACGGCCGTCAAGGCTTGGAAAGCAGAGGGGCTTACCGTAGGACTGGTGCCTACCATGGGCTTTCTCCATGAAGGGCACGAAAGTTTAATTCTTCGTGCGGCAGCAGAAAACGATAGAGTTGTTGTCAGCGATTTTGTCAATCCGACTCAGTTCGGACCAGGCGAAGATTTGGAAAGCTATCCGAGAGATTTGAATAGAGACGCAGCCTTGTGCGAAAACGCAGGAGCAGCCCTTTTGTTCAATCCGGAACCTTCCGAAATGTATGCGGACGACGCCTGCACCTTTGTGGACATGCGCGCCCTCACAGGAGAGCTTTGTGGAAAGTCCAGACCGATTCATTTCAGCGGCGTGTGCACGGTGGTTTCCAAACTTTTCAACATCGTGACGCCGGATAGAGCATACTTCGGACAGAAGGATGCGCAGCAGCTTTCCGTTATTCGCCGCATGGTGCGCGATTTGAACTTTGGCATTGAAATTGTCGGCTGCCCGATTATTCGTGAAGCGGACGGACTTGCGAAGAGTTCCAGAAATACTTATCTGAACGCGGAAGAACGCAAGGCGGCACTGGTGCTTTCACGGGCGGTAAAGCTGGGAAGCGAAATGGCAGAGAGCGGTGAGAAATCTGCTGACGCTATCGTTTCCGCCATGAAAAAGGTCATCGAGGCAGAACCTATGGCAAAGATTGACTACGTACAGGCTGTAGACGCAGTTTCTGTGGAACCGATTACTGAGATGAAGCCGCCGGTGCTGGTAGCTATGGCAGTCTATATCGGAAAGACCAGACTCATCGACAACTTTATTTACGAAGGCTAAGGGGGAAAATCATGTACATCGAGATGTTAAAAGGAAAAATTCATCGTGCAACAGTAACGCAGGCAGAACTTGACTATGTGGGCAGCATTACTGTGGATGTAGAGCTTCTTAAAGCCGCCGGCATTTTGGAATACGAAAAAGTGCAGATTGTGGACATCAACAACGGGGCGCGTTTTGAGACTTATACCATTGCAGGGGAAGCAGGAAGCGGTATTATCTGTCTTAATGGCGCAGCAGCTCGCTGCGTACAGAAAGGAGATAAGGTCATCATCATGGCGTATGCACAGATGACGCCGGAAGAGGCATCGGAAAATCCGCCGAGCGTAATCTTCGTGGACGATGAGAATAAAATCAGTCGTGTCAGCCGCTATGAAAAACATGGCAGGCTGGAAGATATGGAATAAGGTTGTAGCCGCAGCTCTTTGCGAGGGAAGATTCTTGCAGAGGGCTGTTTTATTGTCTGAGGATAACAATGTTTGCGGGCGCGCATCTGAAGCTTTCCTTTGTGGAAGATTGGCGTAGATTCTTTCTGGGGAAAATGGATTTCTGTAATAAATCGAAGTATTGTCAAAAATATAACAAATTTCTAACTGTGTTTTGGTATAATAAAAAAATAAATGGCGTCAGAAGTATGAATGAGTTGAATGGAAACATTGAAATTTTAATATTTGTAATGGTTGTAAACGCTTGATAATCTGTTCGCACAGGTGTTACCTTCTCAGTTCTAATAACTTGACAAAGGGGCGTGGGTAGAGTACTATAATATATAAGTAAAAAAGGATAAAATGTTTCAAATATGTGATGCCCTCTCTTCAGACAGCTAAAACATTTCTATGAGGGGTTAGCACATATTTAAGGAAACTGGAGCCGACCATGAGAAATCCAATTAAGGTGGTATGATAGCAAAAGCTATGATATAGATGAAACTATTAATATTAAGTAAAGGAGATGAAAGAATGAAAAAAGTAATGAGTTTAGTTCTGACAGTAGCTATGCTGGTTTGCTTTATGCCGACGATGGCGTTTGCTGCAGAAAAGAACTGGGACGACAACGGCAAAATTTATTTTGCACTTGAGTCCGGGGATACGACTGCATCTGTAACCGCTTATGATGACTACAGCGTGGTTGCTAAGATTGTCGGTGAAAAAGTAGATGCAAACTCAGCAACTGCTACGTTGAAGATGAAAAACATCGCTGGACTTGGAATTACAGGGCTGAGAGAAGCAAGCTATACTCTTAATACTGGAATTGATCTTAAAGGTATTCCGCTAAGTGCTGCGCTGCAGAATCTTTTTGCATTTGAATCTGCTGTTTTAGAAGGAAAAGTAGATAATCTTGACTTTTCTTATGCAGTAGAGGCTACCGATAAGAACCCTTCTACGTTTACTGTAGAGGCAAACCCTATCGGCGGTGCTGATAAAGTCAGAGCAGCTTGGCAGAAATTAGTTGATATGGTGGAGGTAACTGCAGGAACAGATGACAGCAAGATTTTTATTCCGGCAGGCGCATATATAAAGATTGGCTATGAAAAATTAATCTTTGATAAGGACTGCACAGTAAATCCAAGCAGTCAGAACGGTCTTGGCGGTTCTGAAGCTGCTATTAGAGATGCTGCACACTTAGAAACAGGCGTAACTACGGAGAATGGCAATAATATCGAAATATATTTGCCAAAGGGAAGCTCTTTACAGGTCAGCAGTTCTGCTGCAACCTTAAAGAGAGGTGTTACAGTAAGAAGTGACCTGGCATTCTCTGACGAAATTCAGGAGCCGCTGGATACTTTGAGAACGGCTGACGACGCAAGAGCTGTTATCGCATTCTTTGTTAAAATGTTTGATGATGCAGTAGGTCAGGCTAACGGTCAAACTGTAAATGTTACTATTCTGGGCGATTACGATATTACTTTCATTAATGAAGGAACAAAGACTGTAGAAACTGCAAAGTTCGGCGAAAGCGTATCTCTGCCGGCAGAAACTCCTGAAAAGGAAAATGCAACCTTTGATGGATGGTATATTGGAGATACAAGAGTTACTGGTACCGTGCGAGTAACTGGAGATATGGAAGTTGTTGCTAGATTTACTGACAACCAGCCGGTAACTCCTCCAGTTGGTCCAACTACACCAACAACTCCGGTGGATCCAGAGCCTCCAACAGATATCGAAGATCCTGATACACCGTTGGGACCTCTTCCTGATGAAGAAGTTATCGCTGCAGTACAGGGTGCTAAGATTAAGCTGACTTCTAAGCTGACAACCTTGAACGGTAAAAAAGCAGTAAAGGTAACTTGGACAGTGCCATCGGCAGTTGAAGAGTTAGAACTGGACGGATATGAAGTATATAAATCCACCAAGAGATACTCTGGATTTGGAAAGACTCCATATTTTAAGACAACTACTAAGAAGAGCTATATTAATAACAAAGAACTGAAGAAAGGCAAGACTTACTACTACAAAGTAAGAGGCTATAAGATGGTGGGAGATCAGAAGGTTTACACCCAGTGGTCAACCAAAGCATGGAGAACCATCAAATAGTTCTGTGCCTAATAGTTTCATTAAGATGATATGGGCAGTCTTCACAGACTGCCCTTTTATCAAAGTCGGATGATAGAGCAACAATGATATTATAAGGGAATGGAGATATAGAAGTGTTTTTTCCCTGGATAGAGGAACATATATTACTGACTTGTTTGATTTTTGCCACGGCAATAGGTTGTGGCTGGCTGTGGATATTTCGTCACAGACTACAGATTCCCTCATCGTTAATTCCTGTTATGTCTGCTTTAAATACAGCCGCAGGAGTGGTGTGTGTTAAGTTATTTGCAGGATTAGAAACATGGGGAAACCCGTTAGAAAGCGGTCAGTCTCTTTTCGGAAGTATTTTTCTTTTGCCTATCGTGTATTTCATAGGCGCGAGACTATTTCGCAGACCGTTTTGTGATGTATTTGATGTTTTCGTCATGTGTACGATTACGACCCTGATATTTGCAAGAATTGCTTGTATTGTAAGCGGCTGCTGTCAGGGGCAGTTTTTGCCAGGAAGCGAATCCCTTCGCTGGCCGACACGAGAATTAGAGATTATATTTCATATCGGATTATTGATTTTTTTCTATATAAAAAATCGAAAGGGAACTCAATTAGGAGAGCTTTGGCCACTATATATGATTGCATATGGCGGCTTCAGATTTTGCGAAGAATGGCTGCGTGCAGGAGAAGTGGTTTTCGGACCATTTCACTATGGCCATATCTGGGCAGTATTGAGTGCTATTATTGGAAGCGCAGTTTATTTAGAATTGCGGGAACAAAGAAGTAAAGTTGAATATAAGAATGTTAAAAAACAGTTTAGATAGAAGAGAGTTAGTGTAATTTAGAAAGAATTAGTAAAAGGAGTTTTGAAATGCTGAAACGTGTATTGAAGCGTGTATCCATGGAACTATTTATTGCAATCCTGTTGTTTAGCCTGCTTGCAATGATTTTGGTTCCAAATGCTGCTTTTGCAGGCATATCCGGTACACTGAGCGACCAGAATATCAGCTTGAGCGAAAAAGGAAGCGGCACATGGGAAGTAAAAGATGGCACTGGAATTACAGGATCCGTAACGGGAACTGCGGGAGGTGGCTGCAGCAGTGCAAAGTCATCAACGGCAACACTTGTAATTAAAAATGCCAGCGATAAAACAGAGACTTTGTATTTCGGTTTTAAAGCCACCCCAAATGGAGGCTCCGTGCAGATAGGCGAAGAGACATACACGAGTTTATTTAACGGGGATTTTGAAACTGAATTAGCGCCAGGCGCATCTGTGAATATCGTAATTACCTCAGCAGAAGATGAGAAGACGACATCTGTTGATATAAGTGATATACAGCTTGGGAAAAATGAGAATCCCAGCATAACTTTTGCAGAGGCCGAACACGGCAGTTACACCGTAGACGGCGAGTCCATCAGCGAAACCCAAACATTCACAAAGGCAGGGGCGGAAGGATATCTGCTGGAGACCGGAGAAGGTGAAACGGAATACGAGTTTATGGGCTGGTATCTGGATGATAAACTTTTATCAACGGATGTAAGCTATTCCTTTTCCCAACTAAGGATGGAACAATTTCTGCAAAATTCAGCAAAGCATCCGATCCGATGCTTGGAGTAGGCTCAAAGGTTTATTTTAGCTGGGATGAAGCAATTAGTGAAGCAGAAAGCAGTGACTCGAAGGTCATCACGCTATTGAGAAACGGCGTGATGGAAGGGGATTATACGATTCCAAGCGGCGTAACTTTATTGATTCCTTTTGATGATGCAAACACCTGCTATACAACGAAACCAGGAATTGCGACAACTGGTACGAGAAAAGAGTATCGGAAATTGACTATAAATGGAACACTAACTGTAGCCAGCGGCGGTGCAATCAGTGTCAGCGCGGCCCATTCTTCGCAGCAGCCGAATGTTGGGGCTGTCGTAGGTGCATACAGCCATATAGAACTTTCAGATAGTGGAAGAATAGATCTACAGTCCGGTGCATCACTCTATGCTTATGGATATATCACCGGAGACGGACTTGTACAGGCAAATCCGGGCGCACAGGTTTATGAGTACTTCCAGATTAGAGACTGGAGAGGCGGAAGCTGTACATCTCAATTGAACAAAGCAAGCGAAAAGGTATTTCCGTTCTCCCAATATTATATACAGAACATTGAAGCGCCGCTCAAACTTTATAAAGGTGCGCAATTAAAAGGCTACACGAGTATTTATGCGGCCAAAACTAATACAAGCGCAGAGATTTCTTTTATCGGTGACGGCGGACTTTATATGCTGACAGATGAGAACAGCTATCTGATAAAGAGATATGATAAAACAAACGATAGACTTTATCTGGATGTTAATGGCGGATTGAATGTAAATGAAATTTCTCTCAATGTAAAGTTGTCTATTATTTCGCAGACCGTGCATTCATCTGATTATGTTCTTCCGATTAATGGAAATATTTCCATCATTATGCGGAAGGGAACAATGCATGTGAACGAAGATATGTCTTTGCTTCCGGGTGCTGAAATAACGATTGAAGAAGGCAGTGAATTAGAAGTAACTGAAGGAGCAGATCTGTTTGTATACGATAGAGAGGAATGGATAGGAAAAGGCTATATTACTGGCAATCGGGATTTCTATGCTGCGGCGTATGTGGCAAATCAGCAGCAAAGATATACCCGTACTGCAAATGATTTAAAAGACGCAAAGATTGATATTAACGGCACAATGACTGCAAATGGAGGCGTTTATACGACAGCTGGCGGCGGCAATATTATCAGCAGCAAGGGAACCGGTCAGTTTGTATTATCAAATGCTGTAGACGGAAGCAGAAAGTTACATGAGATAACACAGAGCAATACAGATGCGACTTTCCATGAGATAGCAATTACGCCGGCGCAGTTATGCAATGCTGACGAAACATTTACAGAAATCACAGAAGGAAAAGCCGGATACATCTATACTTATAATAAGGGTAAATGGTCTGCAGGCAGTCCGATTGCCAGTGTAGATGCCAAAGATTACGAGAAGGAAGGAATCTTTGAGGGTGATAAGTCTGTAGATCTCAGGATAGAGGGTGTAGCAGGAGCAGAAATTCGTTATACAACGGACGGAAGTAGCCCAACTGCGGACAGTTCTCTTTATGAGAATCCGATCGCACTAAAATGTGATAGCGACAAGGATGTAGAATACACCATCAAAGCTGCTGCATATAAAGACGGTAAACAGATTGGTCCGGTTGTAGCATATAAGTATACGATTACTTCCGGTCATAAGTACGGAAAATGGGAGTGCACTGCAGCGCCAACTGAAATGACAGAAGGTACGCTGGAAAGAACTTGCAGCATATGCGAAGAAACAGAAAGTGTAACACTTCCGGTTTTATCAGAAGACAGCCAGGAATATGATGTGGCGATGAATCCTGCGCCGACCTGTACAGAGGGAGGAATCGCAATCTACATTTATAAAACGGAAACCGAAGAGGCATTTTCCTTTGAGGTAGAGCTTAACGCAGCCGGACACATCTATAGCGAATGGGAGATTGATACTAAACCGACCCAGTTGGCACCGGGACATATGTCCAGAAGATGTATCGGATGTGAGGATATTTATGAGGAAGAGATTCTTCCGATGTTAAGTGAAGACGATTATACGTGTGTGCGTGTGACAGAACCGAATTGTACTGATACAGGGCTGGATAGATATACACTGAAAAATGATGAATCAGTTATGGTAGATATAAGCCTTGAGGCGCTTGGTCACAGTAAGCGTTTTGTAGAGGAAAAAGCAGCGACCTGTGAGAAAGACGGCATTATTGCACATTTACATTGCCAGCGCTGCGATGGGAATTTCGATGAAGATGGTAATGAAGTGCAGGATGTAACTATTACAGCATTGGGTCATAACTATGGTGCGTGGAAAGTAACTGTTAATCCGACAGAGGAGGCGGCAGGCGTCTTAACTAGAGTATGTGCACGTGGTGCGTGTGGAAATGAAGAAACCAAGACATTACCGGTTCTCGGCAGTGAGGCATATGTGGTGAAGGTTGATGAACCAAGCTGTACTGAGGCGGGTGAAGCGGTTTATCGGTACACAGCAGATGGTCAGGACTTTGTTTTCAAGATGATACTTGATGCGAAAGGTCATGATTACGGTAAACTAATAGAGGGTAAAGCGGCAACCTGTGAAGAAGATGGAATTCTTGCACACTACACTTGCAGCGCTTGTCATATGAATTTTGATGAAGACTACAAAGAAATGAACGGCGTAGTAATTGAAAAGCTGGGACATAAGGCAGTAGCTGATGAAGCTGTGGAAGCAACCTGTGCTGCAACTGGATTAACTGAAGGCAGTCACTGTGAGGTTTGCGGTCTTGTATTAAAAGCGCAGAAGATAGTTCCGAAAACTGAAGCGCATACACCGGTTGATATAGAAGAAACAGCTGCAACTTGTGTAAAGGATGGAAAGACAGCTGGGAGTAAGTGCAGTGTGTGTGATAAAGTTTTGATTGAGTCCGAGGTTGTGCTGGCGACAGGTAAGCACATTTATGAAAATGGAATATGCAGGGATTGCGGCGCTGCTGAACCGTCAATACCAGTTGGTCCAGTAAATCCTCCAGTAGACCCAAATCCGGGTCCTACGGAACCGACAACACCGGTAGAGCCGCAGCCACCGACAGAAATCGAAGATCCGGATACACCGCTGGGACCTCTTCCTGACGAAGAAGTAATCACAGCAGTGCAGGGAGCAAAGATTAAGCTGACTTCCAAGCTGACGAAGCTGAACGGAAAGAAGGCAATTAAGGTGACGTGGACTGTTCCAAAGAACATCGAGGACATTGGTTTGGACGGATATGAAGTATATAAATCCACCAAGAGATACTCTGGATTTGGAAAGACTCCATATTTCAAGACAACAACAAAGAAAAACTATATCAATAACAAGGAACTGAAGAAAGGCAGAACTTACTACTACAAGGTAAGGGGCTATAAAGTGGTTGGAGATCAGAAGATTTACACCCCTTGGTCAACAAAAGCCTGGAGAAGGATTTAATTGATGTAGAGTTTATATGCAAAAAGACGACCTTTATAGGTTGTCTTTTTGCGCATTATAGTGAGAAAGGAAGACATTTATGCAGAATTTTGACGTTTTGCAAGGTCTGTTTTGGAGTGTTACATATATACTAATAATTGTATATAACGTAAAAAATCGGAATACGAATATACCGCCAATCGCAATATTTATAAATTTTGCTTGGGAGATAAACGCTTTGCTCCAAGATATTACAGTTGAAGGAACGGCTAGTTTTATACACATTGCATGGTGTGGGCTAGATGCTGCAATTGTGGGGTCCTACCTACTATTATGTAAGCCTGTATACTTTAAGAAGATTTTTCTAATGCCAATTTTTCTCTTGGGACTATTGTCATTTATGGTGGCGTTTAGACATTCAAATGGAATGTTGATAACTTCTTTTTTTATTGATTTTACTATGGAAATGGAGTATCTATTATATAGTTTCAGCAGCCGCAGCAAACAAATGAAAGTAGATATAACTGCACTATCTATAGGGAGTATCATTTGTTTGTAAATTTGATTGGGGTAATGATTCTGATGATTAATTATATATATCTTAGACGAATTTTACATCTCAAATGCTGTAAAAAACAACAATAAACGAATCTGTTTTTTCTATAATAGAATAGTCGCCAGGGAAGAATGTGTCCTTATTCGATTTCGGTGTTGGGGAAAATTAAATTATCAAAACTAATTATAAAATCCATGAAATCAAATACATTTTTTTCGGTGTATCATATCAAAGGGCTATTTTAAAGCTTAGGGATAACAGGTTCCGGCTCAAAAAAACTTGATTTTTGAGCCGGGCTGGGGTACAATAAATATATTAGATTTCATGAAGAAATTGCGTGCAGACTTTGAAAAGTTCTGATAAACATTGCATCATAAATTACATATTAGAAAGATTGCGCCACGAAGGCAGATAGGGTTTCGCAGAAACCCAGCTTTGTTCGTGGCGTTTTTGTTTTGTCGAGAGAGGATGAACATGGAATATAGAAATTTAGAAGAGTTTTTTAAAGAAAATCGAAAGGTAGCTTTGGCTTTTTCAGGCGGAGTGGATTCTGCGTATTTACTTTATGCGGCGCAAAGATGGGAAGCGGATGTGACTGCCTATTTTGCAAAGAGTCAATTTCAGCCGCAGTTTGAGCTTTCGGATGCAAAGAGGTTGGCTGCAGAGCTTTCTGCAAAGCTGCGCATTTTGGAGTGCGATATTCTGGAGGACGAAACCGTTGCAGCAAATCCGGAAAACAGATGTTATTACTGTAAAAAGCACATTTTCGATAGGCTGCTTGAGGCGGCAAAAGCAGACGGATACGATGTTATCATTGACGGCACTAATGCTTCTGATGATGCCGGGGACAGACCGGGCATGCGGGCGCTTTCCGAAATGAAAGTTCTGTCACCGCTGCGGCTTTGCGGAATGACAAAAAAAGAGGTTAGAGATCGCTCGAAAGCGGCTGGGCTTTTTACCTGGGATAAGCCATCTTATGCCTGCCTTGCGACGAGAGTGCCTACAGGCGAAAAGATCACCGAAGAAAAGCTGTGCCGGATAGAAGGCGCAGAGGCTGCACTGATGAAACTGGGATTTTCTGATTTTCGGATCCGAATGTTCCATGACAGCGCCAGAGTACAACTGCCAGATGCACAAATGGATCAATTTGTAGCTGTGAGGGAGTCCGTAACCGAAGCGTTAAAACCATATTTCAATATAATACTGCTGGATATGCAGCCACGATAAAGGAAAACAGAAAGGAATAACTATGGAACAGCACGAAGTAAGGCAGCTGCTGCAGAAAGTAGCTGCAGGACAGATAGATGTAGAACAAGCTTTGTTAGGACTGAAAATGGCGCCTTTTGAGGAAATTGATATCGCATCGCTGGATCATCACAGAGGGATCCGCCAGGGTGCATCGGAGATTATTTATGGGGCGGGAAAAAGTCCTGAGCAGATTGATAAAATCGCTCATAGTCTTTGGAACAGCGGGCAGAAGACTATCCTCATTACGCGTATGAGTCAAGAAGCTGCAGAATATTTTCAAAGGGATATTCCTTTTACGTATTTTGCGGAAGCAAGAGTTGGACTTGTCGGTCAAAAAATTGCGCCAAAGCACGAAGGCTATATTCTGGTTGCCACAGGGGGCACTAGCGATATTCCAGTTGCAGAGGAAGCTGCGCTGACTGCCGAAATCATGGGTAATCGTGTAGAGCGGCTTTACGATGTAGGGGTTGCGGGTATTCACCGTCTTCTCGCCCATGTAGAAAAAATTATGGGCGCCAGGGTGATTATCGCTATTGCAGGGATGGAAGGAGCCCTTGCTTCTGTCATCGGAGGTCTTGCAGACTGTCCGGTGATTGCGGTACCTACCAGCGTAGGTTATGGCACAGCCCTTGGCGGTGTGACAGCACTTTTGTCCATGCTGAACTCCTGCGCCAGCGGAGTCAGTGTTGTCAATATCGACAATGGCTTTGGCGCTGGATATCAGGCAAATTTGATCAATAATATGGAGAGTGGAAAATAAATGAAGACTTTGTATATAGAGTGTAATATGGGCGCTGCAGGGGATATGCTGATGGCGGCGCTTTTGGAATTGATAGAAGATAAAGAGCAAGTTTTAAAGCAACTGAACAGCCTTCTGCCGGAGAAGGTGACAGTTGCCTTGGAGCCGTCCGAAAAGTGTGGTGTGACGGGAAGTCATATACGAGTTACTGTTGACGGTATAGAGGAAGGTGTTTGCCACCATGGACATCACGATCATGAACATGTTCACGCTGAACACCACCATCATCACAGCGGGATTGCGGAGATTTACAAACTGATAGAGGCTATGGAGGTTGCTGAAAAAGTAAAGACTGATGCAAAAGCGGTCTATAAACTGATTGCAAGTGCCGAATCGAAGGTGCATGGAAAGACCATGGAGGAAATTCATTTCCACGAGGTGGGAACGCTGGACGCAGTAGCAGATGTAGTTGGAAACTGTCTGCTCATGGAAAAAATCGGAGTACAGCGCATTGTGGTATCGCCGATTCATGTCGGATCCGGCAGCGTAAAATGCGCCCATGGCATACTGCCTGTACCAGCGCCTGCAACAGCGCTGCTTCTTGAGGGACTTCCGATTTACGGCGGAGAAATCAAAGGGGAACTGTGCACGCCGACAGGCGCAGCTCTTTTGAAATATTTTGGAACATCTTTTGAAACTATGCCTGCCATGACCGTAGAAAAAATAGGCTATGGTATGGGCACAAAAGACTTTGAGCAAAGACCAAACTGCGTCAGAGTGCTTTTGGGAGATGATGGTATTGCGGAAGCTGCAGCCAATGAAGTAGTAGAGCTTGCAGCAAACCTTGATGATATGACAGGGGAAGAACTGAGCTTTGCTATGGAAACCCTCTTAAAAGAGGGCGCATTAGATGTGTATTTTGAGCAGATTATCATGAAAAAGTCCCGTCCGGCGGTAAAACTGGTCTGCATGTGTAGACCGGAAGAAAAAGAAAAGTTTGCAGAGCTGATTTTAAAACACACTACCACCATCGGGGTGCGCGCATATGGGCTGGAGCGCTTTACTCTCAAGCGAAGAGTAGAGACAAGACAGACGCCTTGGGGCAAAGTTGATGTGAAGGTTTGCAGCGGCTATGGAGTTACCAGAGAAAAGCCGGAGTTCGCACAGGTAGCGGAAATAGCGGAAGCGCAGGGTCTTTCTATCAGGGATATCAAAGAGAAAATCTAATGAGAAAAATATGTAAAAAATTAATGCAGCTTTTTATCATATTAGTGCTTCTATCTGTGGCGATCTTTGTGATTGCTCGTCTTTGTCCAGGTGATCCGCTTAAAGCCTACTACGGCGACGGGATAGAGCGTATGAGCACCATGCAGCAGGAAGCTGCCAGAGAGCGTCTGGGACTCAATGATTCCATGCTGACTCAGTATTTGCGGTGGGCTGAAAATTTTCTGGATGGTAATCTAGGGCTTTCTTATAAGTACAAACAGCCTGTGCAGGCAGTGATTGGAAATGTGTGGACAAACACCCTGATTCTTGGCGGCGTGTCTTACGGGCTAACCTTTGGATTTGCAATCTTATTGGGCATGTTCTGCGCACGCAGAGAGGGAAGTCTTTCCGACCGGCTCATCTGCAAAATTGGTGTCATTTCAGCCAATGTACCGTCCTTTTTTCTGGCGCTGGTATTGATTCTGCTCTTTGCGGTAACCTTGAAAATTCTGCCAGCAGGAGGCGCTTACTCCCTTGGAAACAGAGAAAATTTGACAGATCGCTTTTTACATCTGATTCTGCCGGTGACAGTTATGGTTTTAGAACATCTGTGGTATTATGCCTATATGGTGAGAAACAAGCTGCTCGCGGAAACCCGCAAGGACTACGTGCTCCTTTGCAAAGCCGAAGGCATTGACGCAAAGACTATTATGAGAAAACATTGCTTACGCAATATTATGCCATCTATGTTTGTCATCATGGCGATTTCCCTGCCTCATATTCTTGGGGGCACTTATGTGGTAGAAATGATTTTCGGATATCCGGGGCTTGGCATGCTCGGTTTTGAAGCTGCTATGTATCAGGATTATAATATGCTGATGGCGCTGACACTTCTGACTGGCGCTATCGTGGTCGTATTTAATATACTGGCGCAAATTCTGAGCGAATGGCTTGATCCGCGCATGGAGTACGAGAAAACATTTCGGGAGGTGAGGGCATGAGTCTTATGAAAAAACTGCCAAAGGCAGCTTTCTGCACGCTTCTTGGGATTATTATCTGCTGCGGGTTGGCAGGCGTGCTATCGCCTTATTCCCCTGAAATGATGGACAGCAGTGCCGCAAGCGTAGCGCCGTGTATAGCCCATCCCTTTGGAACAGACCCCATGGGTAGAGACTTACTGACTCTGATTTTATACGGAGGACGAGCTTCTCTCCTAATCGGACTGATCAGTGGGTTGATTTCCACAGCTATTGCGGTGGTTTACGGGACAGTTAGCGGGCTGGCAGGTGAATGGATTAGTGATTTGCTCATGCGGTTTTCAGAACTTATCATGAGTCTGCCGCAGATTTTACTGATTCTTTTTCTGCAGGCTCTTTGGGGAAAAACCACAGTGCTTTCCCTGGCTGTTATCATCGGACTGACCGGCTGGATGCAAATCGCAAAGGTAGTTCGCAGCGAGGTCAGACAAATCCGGGGAAGTGATTATGTGCTGGCGGTCAAAACCATGGAGGGTGGATTCTGGTATATTTTATGGAGACATTTTTTACCTAATTTTATTTCTTCCATCATGTTCATGGTAGTGACCAATATCGGGCAGGCGATGATTACAGAGTCCACATTGAGCTTTCTGGGACTGGGGCTGCCGCTTACCATGGTGTCATGGGGAAGTCTTTTGTCCATGTCGCAGGAGGCGATGCTTTCCGGGAACTGGTGGATGGTGCTTCTGCCTGGCACGGTGCTCATTGTGACGCTAGTTTGTGTAACTGCGATTGGAGAATCAGTGAGAAAACAAAACAACAAACTTCACAGTAACTTATAGAAGAGGAAAATGAAGATGAAAAGAAAAATATTGACAACGATATTATGTATGATATTGGTAATTATAGTGGGAGTGGCGCTGGCAGGCTGCGGAGATAGCAGTGAAAATGGCAGCACCGCGTCTGCAATGGCGGCTGGTGAAAACACGCTGGTATATGGTAGTCAGGATTATACAGCCATCAATCCGGCACTTTATGAGCATGGCGAGATCAACCTGCTGCTGTTTGCTGGGTTAACTGCGCATGATGCGGAGAATAATGTAGTGCCTGGGCTGGCAAAGACGTGGGAGTTTGATGAGAAAACTCTTACCTATACGTTTCAACTTCGAGAAGGTCTGACCTTTCACGATGGACAGCCGCTGACTTCTGCTGATGTAAAATTTACACTAGATCTGATTCTGGATGAGAATAATCAGTCGGAAATTATTTCCAATTATACAGATATTCAGGAGATAAACTGTCCTGATGATCTGACCGTGGAAATAAAACTGAAGCAGATCAATGTGGCATTTCCTGATTACATGACTATCGGCATTCTGCCGAAGCACCTTTTGGAAGAGAGGGATCCGGCAACTGACAGTTTCAATCAGAATCCGGTCGGCGCAGGTCCTTATAAACTGGTTTCTTGGGATCAAGGGCAGTCCATTACCATGGAGCGGTTTGACCAGTATTACGGTGGAACACCAAAAATTGAACGGGTGATTTTCAAAATTGTTCCAGAGATTGACGCAAGAGCTATGCAGCTTCGCTCTGGAGAAATCGATATGGCAATGATTACGGCGAAGACTTCTGCCAGTGTAGCAAAGGAGAGCGGATATCGGATATATCAGATGAAAACCGCAGACTACAGAGCCATTGCATATAATTTTGCTAAGCCTGTATTTTCGGAAAATCCGGAACTTGCCGGCATTCTCAGTTATGCCATCGACAGAGACGCGATTGTTAAGAGTGTTCTTCTTGGCGAGGGGGAAGCGGCTTATTCACCGCTGCAAAAGGGCGCTTACAATAATGAAGAGATGGAGCGTTTCGACTATAATCCAAAGAAAGCAGAAACGCTTTTACAAGAAGCCGGCTGGACAAAAGGAGAAAGCGGCTATTATGAGAAAGATGGAGAAGAACTGGGATTTGTCATTTCAGCCATGGCGGATGATTCAGTGCGAGTTGATATGGCGAAAATGTGTGCAGCACAGCTTCGGTCAATCGGAATTAATGCAACAGCTGAGGCGAAAGCTTCTTTAGACTGGGCAAATCAGGACTGCTGTATCATCGGCTGGGGAAGTCCTTTTGATCCGGATGACCACACCTATAAAATCTTCTCTACCGGTGCTGGCGATAATTACACCGCTTATGGAAATACGGCAGTTGACAGGATTCTTGAAAAAGCAAGACATACAGAAGATGACAGCGCAAGAAAAGAGCTTTATATGGAATTTCAGGAGGAACTGACAAAGGCTATGCCGTACAGCTTCATCGCTTACGTGGATGCCTCCTATGCAGTACGTGAGAATGTAAAGGGAATCACAGAAAATACAGTGCTGGGTCATCACGGCGTAGGTGTGTTCTGGAATATAGCAGAGTGGGAAATTCAGTAAAACTATGGACAGTATTTTAAAAATAGAGAACTTCAAATTGTCCTTTCACGGTGCAGGCGGGAAAGTGGAGGCGGTAAAGGGGATTGATTTTGAAATTTTTCCCGGAGAAAAGGTGGCTCTGGTTGGTGAGTCGGGCTGCGGCAAAACGGCAACCTGTCGTGCAGTTATGATGCTGCATAGCCGTCATGCAGAAGTGGACAGCGGACATATTTATCTTTGCGGGCGAGATGTGACGCATATGACCGAAGCAGAATTGACAGATGTGCGCGGCCGCAGCGCCGCTATGGTCTTTCAAGATCCTATGTCTTCTCTGGATCCGGTGTTTTCCGTGGGCAGTCAGATTATGGAGCCGATTTTACGTCATGAGAAAATCAGCAAAAGCGAAGCGAAGGCGAGGGCGATTTCCCTGCTGAGGCGGGTGGGAATTGAGGATGCAGAAGTGCGTTTTCATCAGTATCCCCATCATTTTTCCGGCGGGATGCGTCAGCGAGTTGCTATTGCCATTGCCCTTGCTTGTAATCCGAAGCTGCTCATCTGTGATGAGCCGACGACGGCGCTGGATATAGATACCCAGGGGCAGATCATCAAGCTGCTGCGAGAAGTTAGCAGTGAGGCAGGCTGCAGCATACTTTTTGTGACCCATGATTTGGGACTGGCAAAGGAGATGGCGGATCGAATTATCGTCATGAAGGACGGTGTCATTGTGGAGAACTCTAAGACTGGGGCGATTTTTGAAAATCCGCAGCATGGGTATACGAAGCAGCTTCTGCACTATGCGCAGTATGGAAAGAGCGGCAGTCACTTTCATGGAAGAGTTAGAGAAGAAGCGTCTTTTGCGGCGGTGGATTCAGAGCCGCTAGTGAAAATTTGCGGACTTTCTCAATATTTTTCCCTTGGAAAAAAACGTGTACACAAGGTCTTTGAAGATTTTTCTCTTACCATTGAAAAAGGGGAAATCGTCGGCATTGTAGGACCTTCCGGCTGCGGAAAATCGACTCTTGCAAGATGTCTTGCGGGGATTCAAAAGCCGTCAGCCGGTACGATTACTTTTGCGCCGGATTGTAAAAAACAAATGATTTTTCAAGATAGTGCGTCGGCTTTTAATCCGCGTATGAGTCTTTTTCAGATTATTGCAGAGCCGCTGCAGATTTCCAGCAGAAAAAAGGAAGGGAAAGCGCTGGGCAGGGCGGAAGTGAAAGAGCAGGTAAAGGAGATGATGGAACTGGTTGGACTTTCTCCGGAACTTGCAGAAAGGCATCCCTACCATGTTTCCGGTGGACAGAGGCAGCGTGCGGCTATCGCAAGGGCACTGATTACAGATCCGGATTTTCTCATCGCAGACGAACCTATTACCTCTCTTGACGTTTCTCTGCAGGCACAGATTATTCATCTGCTCAAAGAGTTGTGCGAAAAGCGAAATCTGACGATGCTGATTATCGCCCACGATCTTCCTATGGTGGAACATATCAGCGATAGGATTGTAGCCCTATAAAAGATAAAAAATATTATAAACGTATATCGTTGCTTTTCCTCCAAGATGTGGTAGAATAGTACTGATAAAAGGCATTGAGGGAGGAACCATGCGTTTTCTAGTAATAGACGGACAAGGCGGCAGATTGGGAAAGCTGCTTGTAGAAGGAATCAGAAGAGAGTTTTCACGGGCGGAGATTATGGCGGTGGGAACCAACGCTGTTGCGACGGCTACTATGCTAAAGGCTGGGGCTGATGAGGCTGCAACAGGAGAAAACCCGGTCATAGTAGCAAGTCAGCGGGCGGATATTATTGCTGGACCTATCGGTATTGTCATTGCAGATTCGCTTCTTGGAGAAGTGACACCTGATATGGCAGTTGCCGTAGGGCAAAGTCATGCAGCTAAGGTGCTGGTTCCGATGAACAGGTGTGATAATCTGGTGGCAGGCGTAAGTATGCTGCCGGTCGGAGAGCTTGTAGAGGACGCCATTATTAAAATAAAAGAAGCAGCTGACAATATGTAACAATCTGACAGGGTGTCGATAGAATACGTTATCGGCTACCCTGTTTTTTGGTAAGACAGTTTTGGCTTGATTCTTGCATAAGAATAGAGCGGGGATTAAAGAAGGAAGGGAAAAAACATGCACAGAAGTAATGTGAAAGAGGCTATCGAGCTTCTGATGAACAGTATGAATCAGGGCATTATTTTTGTTGACAGCGAAGGAAAAATACAGCTTTGCAATCGCAAGGCCAAAGAGACAACGGGGATTATCATTAATGCAAAGACAGGACATGATGCGGGGCAGATTTGTGAAGGTGATATTGTCGTTATTGCGGACAACAAGCTGGGTGATGACGATGGTCTGATGGGCAGAGAAGAATTGACGCTTCTCAATATCAATGATGCCGGTATCCATAGAGGAGACATGCTGGTAGCGGTCGGTGTTTACAAAAATAAGAAGATTGAACCGCAGTACAAATATATCAGAGAACACTCCCTGAATGTCCCTATGAAACTGGACGTGAATTATTGGGGATTTCATATTCAGGCCATTATTGACACAGGAAAAAAAGAAACGCTGATTTCTGTCAATGACATGGTTCACAGACTGAGATATTCTAATTCCGTTGGAAACGTTGTAATTATTGACGGGATTACCGGTAATATTAAATTTTTTCAGGCAAAAGGGTATAGTGTCAGACAGGAAGATTTAGGCTATTTGCTACGCGGTGCAACCTATCAGGCAAAGAGCGTAGAGGACACGGATGTGGATGTGACAGGTCAGCGATTTTGGGATTTGTTTCAGCAGTCACCTTTGACAGAGAAACTGCAGCTTGTACTGGAGGGTACGGAGGAAAAGGTTTATAATCAGCTTTATGAAATCAATAAAAGACCTTTTAACTGCAGCATTGTAAAGTGGACCGATGAAGATGAGGCTGGCGCTGATGGAGCCTTTTTGCTGCTATCGGATGCTTCACATCTGGAGAGACTTTTGAGCGAACGTAATCAGATTATTCAGCGAATTGAAGAACAAAATACGATAGGGGGGATACAAAACCTTGACTATCCAGAAGACGCTTTTTCTGGCTTTGCAGGCAAGAGCAACAAGGCGCGGGAAGTCAAATATATGGCGTGGAAAGCGGCTAAAAGCAGATTTAATGTGATTATTACCGGAGAAAGTGGGACCGGTAAATCCAAATTGGCGAGGGAAATTCATTCTATCGGCATGCCCGGCGCACCTTTTGTGGAAGTAAACTGTAATGCTATTGCACCGACTTTATTTGAAAGTGAACTGTTCGGATATGTGGGGGGTGCTTTTACTGGTGCAAAAAATGAAGGAAAGACAGGATTCTTTGAGGCAGCCAACGGCGGCACGATTTTTCTAGACGAAATAGGTGAAATTCCGCTGGATATTCAAGTGAAACTGCTTCATGTACTGCAGAACAAAACCATTTACAGAGTCGGCTCTTCCAAGCCGATTAAAGTGGATGTGCGTGTGATTGCAGCGACTAATAGAAATTTGGAAGAAGAAGTTTCGCTGGGCAGATTCCGTCAGGATTTGTTCTATCGTATCAACGTATTTCCTATCGAAATCCCGTCTCTTAGGGAAAGGAAAGCGGACCTTTATCTTTTGATTAATCAGATTCTGGAGAAGGTCTGCGATACTTATGGACTGGAACAAAAACAGTTTTCTGGTGAAGCTTTACAGAAGTTGATTTCCTACAACTGGCCAGGTAACGTGCGTGAACTGGAAAACGCAATTGAGCGTGCGATTACCCTGTGTGAGTCCAACATTATCTATTCGGAGCATCTGCAAATCGGAAAGGGAAATATTCCTGTGACTATGAAGGAGATGCTGGCAAAGGAAGAAGCCCGCATTTTAGAAATGGCTTTGATTAAATACAATGGGGATAAACAGGCGGCGATGGAGGAACTTGATATGTCCAGAACGGTTTTCTATGACAAGCTAAAAAAGTATAACATAAAATATTAACGGAGGAATTAAGTATGAGGATTTTTATTTCAGCGGATTTGGAAGGCATTAACGGAATCGTTGCACCGGAAGATGTTGAAGAGGTGGGGGCAGGTTATCAGCAGGCAAGAATTTTTATGACGGAGGAAGTAAACGCAGTTGTAGACGGTGCTTTCGCAGGGGGTGCTACAGAAGTGGTAGTCTGCGATTCTCATAATATTTCTCAGAATATCAAAGTGGAAATGCTGGATGAAAGGGCGCAGATTACCAGAGGGGACACCCGCAGAAATTCTATGGTTCACGGCCTTGATGAGTCATTTGACGGATTGATTTTGGTAGGTTATCATGCTAAATTCGGCACACAGAATGCAATTTTGGATCATACCTTTAATCCGGCAACTATCAGAGATTTAAAGGTCTCCGGCATGAGTGTAGGCGAGCTTGGCATGAATTCTTACTTTGCAGCAGAAAAGGGTGTGCCCCTTCTCATGGTGACAGGTGATCAGGCACTGGAAGCAGAGGCGAAGACTTTTGACCCTGAAGTGGAGACTGTAGTCGTAAAATATGCAGAGGGCAGATTTTGTGCAAGATGTCTGCCGAGAACCCAGACTCAGAAAATGCTGAGAGACACTGCGGAAAAAGCTGTCAGAGCTGCTAAGAGCAGAAAGCCGGTTGCTGTACCTGAAAAGCCGGAAATGGAAGTGACCTTTCAGCAGGTGAATTTGGCTGATGGGGCAATGCGCGTACCTGGCACTAAGAGAATTGATTCTATGACAGTGGGAATCAGCGCAGAAAACATGGATGAACTGATGGCATTGCGCCAGATTGTTTTCGGTGCAGGCAGTGATTTCTATAACTCTTTGTTCTAAGTGATGCAGGGAGCGCTGCGCTTGCAAGATCGATTTGCTACTGTGTATGCATAAATTTAGTAAAATCCCTTAAAATATGCACGTTTATCTTTGCAGGTGTGCATATTTTGAGGGATTTTCAGTGAAATATGCAGATTGAGACGATAAAAGGCAGTCAACTCGAAAGATAAAATCGAATTGACTGCCTTTTTCTGCATATATTTAGTCTTTTTTTGAGAAATATGCACAGCACTGTGCATATATTTGGCAGTTTCATCTAAAATATGCACGTGCGCCAACACCTGTAAGCAACAGGGGTTATTTACCAATATAAACCCTTGGCGGTCTTGCGGTCAGTCTTGCAATGATGTCATTTTTGTTGGTGCCGGACAGGGATGCTGCTTCTGCGATAGTCATGGAGCCGTCTTTTCCATCTCCGTAGATGATGGCTTCCATACCGCAGCAGACATCAGGCACATCGGTGACATCCGCCATGCACTGATCCATGCAGATAACGCCGACGATAGGCGCCCGGGTACCGTTTATAATGACATAGCCTTTATCCCGGAGGTTTCTCGGATAGCCATCGGCGTAGCCGAATGGCAGGGTTGCGATGATGCTGTCACGCTCCGCCTTCCAGAGATAATCGTAGCTGAGACCTTCACCTGCGGGAATTTCATGGAGCTGAGAAATTGCTGTTTTAAAGGTTAGAATTTGCTCTACGTTGATATCCGCGTATTGAGCGCCTTTCATACCGTAAAGCAGAGCGCCCGGACGCACCAGATTCATGCGATACTGCGGATAGTCCACGCAGGCGATACTGTCTGCAATGTGCTTGTAGCGGAACTTGCAGCCTATGGCTTCTAGTTTTTTGATAAAGTCGGTGAACTGCTGGTACTGCTCCTCGTCTTCAGAAAGGCCGGCGAGAGCCAGGTGGCTGAAAATCCCTTGTACTGCAAGATGAGGCACTTTGAAAATGTCGGCGATTTCTGCTGCGAATTCATCGGAAGGACATTTTCCAAGACGGTGAAAACCGGTGTCCACCTTGATATGAATGCAGGCGGTTTTGTCAAGAGAACCTGCCAGTTGTCCAAGCTTCTCAGCCTGTTCGATGGACCAGATGGTCTGAATGATATCTTTTTCTACAACCCAGTGGAGCAGCCTGTCAGGGGTATAGCCCATGATGAGCACTGGGTAGTCGGGATATGCTTCTTTTAACTCCAAAGCCTCGGTCAGTGTGGCAACCGCCAAGGCAGAAGCACCGCATTCCATCAAAGTCTGTGCGATGGCGCAGGCGCCGTGACCGTAGCCGTTGGCTTTGATGACTGGCATGATGTCGACGTCAGCACCGACCATCTCCTTGATTTTAGCCATATTACCCGCCAGTTTATTTAAATCGACGACAATTTGTGTGTCGCGAAGGATTTCTGTATTTGTCATGTTTATGCTTCCTCCTCTAAAATTTTCAGTGCGCCGGCGATTTGCACCAGCATGCCTGTGCGAATACATTCCTCATCCGGGTGAAACAGCTCGCTATGAATCGGGTGAGCGAAGTCTTCTCCAGGTTTTCTGATACCGATATTATAGTAAAGTCCGCGGCTTTCATGACAGAAAAAAGCAAAATCGTCAGCACCCAGGCTAGGCTTTACAGTCAATTTTACCTTGTCTTCTCCCAGCATTTCCTTGGCCGTTGTCATCACGCTGTCGAAGAGCTGCGGGTCGTTTTCCAGCGTTGGATAGCTGCCGGAAAAGCTGATTTCGCAGCTTGCACCGTAGGATGCAGCGATTCCCTCGCAAAGTTCTTTGAGGTAGGTTCGCAGCTTATCCATGTTTTTCATATCTAGGGCGCGCATGGTGCCGGAGAAAACAGCTTCGCCAGAGACGATGTTTTCTTTGGTGCCGCTGTTGAATTTTCCTACGGTAATCAGCACCGATTCAGCTGGGTCGATTCGTCTTGTAATGATGGACTGCAGGCTGGATACCATGGTGCAGGCAGGAAGCAGGGCGTCAATGCCATCGTTAGGGTGTGCACCGTGGCAGGATTTTCCCTTTACTGTAACGAAAAATTCGCTGCACGCGGCGTTCATGGAGCCAGGAATAAATTCTACGCTGCCAGCATCGGTGCCGGAGTCTACATGAAGTCCCAAAACTGCGGAAATAGCTGGTTCATTCAGGCAGCCTGCTTCTATCATCTGGCGAGCACCGCCGATGGTTTCTTCAGAAGGCTGGAACAGAAGTCTAACAGATCCGGGTAAATCTTCCTTCATATCGTTTAAAACTTTTGCTGTGCCAAGAAGGATTGCGGTGTGAATATCGTGGCCGCAGGCGTGCATAATATTAGGATTATTCGATTTAAATGGGATTTCAACCTTTTCTGTAATGGGAAGCGCATCGATATCGGCACGCAGTGCCACACCCTTGGTTTTGTTCTTGCCGTAGATAACGGCGGAGACACCGCAGCCTGCAATATCCTTTTCGTAAGGAATCCCCATTTTATCTAGCTGCTCGCAGATAAAACGGCTGGTTTCGTATTCCTGCTCGCTGAGTTCGGGATACATATGCAGATGACGGCGCAGTGAAACAGCTTCGTCATAGACTGAATTTACTTTGTTTTTGATTTCTTCACTTGTATATTTCATGGAACCCTCCGTAATCAGTTTTCTTTTCTGATTACTATTCTTATGCAAGTCTTGTGCCGATACAATTCTTATGATATAAAAAGGTGGCACAATTTTTGCTTTTAGTATATGATAGATGTATAATAAATGGAGGAAGACAAAATGAAAATAGTAGATATGCATTGCGACACACTTCTTGAAGCATGGAGAAAGCCGGAACTTGATTTTTATAATGCTGATCTTTCCATCAACGTGGAATTGTTAAAGGAAAATGACAGTTTAGCGCAGTTCTTTGCGATGTACATATCCAGAAGCGAGATGAAAACGATGGATCCTTATGATATCATCAAGGGGATGTACGCTCGGTATCAGCAGGTTATGGAAGCAAACAAGGCACACATCAGACCGGTTTACACTGTGGAAGACATTATGAAAAACAAGGAAGAGGGTATTTTATCTTCTTTGTTGACCATCGAAGACGGTGTATTCTTGGATGGAAAAATGGAAAGACTTCACGAAGTTTACGATATGGGAGTAAGACTTTTGACTGTTCTGTGGAACTTTGAAAATTCTGTTGGTTTTCCAAGCAGCGACAATCAGGAAGAACACCTGCGCGGTCTGAAACCGTTTGGTATTGAAGTAGTAGAGGAAATGAACCGTCTTGGCATGGTAATCGACGTATCTCATCTGTCCGAAGGTGGTTTCTACGATGTTGCAAAATACAGCAAGAAGCCGTTTGTTGCTTCTCACTCCTGTGCTAGAGCCCTTTGCAGCCACAGACGTAACCTGACTGATGATCAGCTGAAAACTCTGGGTAATGCAGGCGGCGTTGTCGGTGTAAACTTTAATGGACCGTTTTTAAAAGATGACGAAGAAGCACCGAAAATCGACTGGATTGTGGAGCACCTGTTGTACATGAGAGATAAAGCTGGTATTGAAGCTATCGGATTCGGCTCCGACTTTGATGGAATTGATGATAACGGTGAACTGGTGAACTATGCTGGCTTTGGTAAATTAATCGGCGCTATGGAAAAGCATTTCACAGATGATGAAATTGACTTGATCAGCGGCGGTAACGCTCTGCGTGTTTTGAAGGATGTAATCGGGAGGTAATTTCGATGATTAAAATTATAATTGGTCTTGTTATCATTGTACTGTCTTTTGGTTATGTGATGAAAAATCACGACAAGAGTATGCTGCAGAACCTGCTGGAAAAAAAGAACGCCAAGGCGAAAGCCGCGACGGAGCAGGAAGAATATAAGCAAAATTGAAAGATAAAAGAAGTCACCAGAAAAAATCTCTGGTGACTTCTTTTATCTTTTGATCTCATATGAATTTTAAAAGTCGGACAGATTGGCGCTTCCTGGAACAATCCATTGATCAGGGTCTGAGCAATTTTGAGGATCAGTGCAATAAGTAGCCCACTTTATTCTACTAATGCTAGTGCCAGAAAAAGGTGTAACATAGGTGTTCGATGCCAAGTAATTAGTATAAGTGAAGTGCTTTTCTTTCTTGCTAGTCATAAGTTTCTTTGTACCTGTGGGCAGTGTTTCAAGAATAGTACCTTGTGAGCGCTTTATATATCCAGTTGATGAACCCCAAGTCACTTTATAATAGTCACCTGAAGTTCCCAGGTATTCCACGTATACATATTTACTGAGAACGCCACCAAATCCGTTGGATTTCCATTGGGATGTGCCATTAGCGTCTTTGTAAACAGGAACACACCCTTTTGTGTTACTACCGGACATAGTGACGTATTTTGTCGCAGCAAATGTGTTCTCGGTGGTAAAAATGAAAGCACTGGATAGCAGTAGACATGCAACTAAAGTAATAACGAGAGATTTAGATTTTTTGCAAGTATTCATAATAAACTCCTTTCTAAACGAGATACAACTTTTTAATATTTTATATTATAAACCCAAATAAGTCAATAATAATAATATATTTTTTTTATTATTAGAACTAGTTATAATTTTATGATAGAGTCCGAATAAGGTTTTGGCAAACAGTTTCTGTCGTAGAAATGCCACCATTCTCCGCTGTAGGGGGTAAAACCCGCCTGCACCATGATATCGCGTAAATATACCGCGTTTTTAAGAGCCTCGCCGGACGTCTTTGGACAGTCCAAGCGGGCTTTTTCTGTAAAGTCGTCGAAGCCGCTTGGCATGAGGATGTCATGACCATCCATGTCTGTTAAAGTCACATCGACGCACTGCCCGTTCATGTGAGAGTTTTTAAACTCTGTGATTGTTTCCATGTCAGGCGGATAAGCGACGAAGTCATTGTCAGGGAACAAATCCCAGAATCGCTGCTGGGCGCTGGTGGGACGAAACGCATCCCAGACCTTCATGCGATAGCCGTCCTTTTTCACCAGGTTTTTTGCGGCGATGAGTCTTTTTGCGGTATCGATATCGATGTAGCATTCGGGAGAATCGTAGACGACGCTTCCCGTAAAATTATCTGCTGTGGCATAGACCAGATCAATGATAAATTCCGGATCCGCGTCCAAAAGCCTGATTAAATTTCCATATTGTTTCATTCTATCTTGTAAATCTCTTTCTTAAGTCTGTTTCTTTAGTGATTTTGCAGCAGCACGATGCACACGGTCAATGGAGTGGCACAGTTCATAAATACGAAAACCGCGACAAAGCCGTAAGCAATTGTGACAAAATTCCACTTTTTTTCATAGCCGGGCAGAACACGGAAGCGTTTGATGACACGCATGTCCGGCATGTCTTTCAGCATCTTGTAAAACTTGTTAATCTGCACCGCCTCGATGACGCCGTCTCTAAAGAAAGGCAGGAAGAACAGCGGTTTTTTCTCTTCAAAATTGCTGCCGTCCTCTGCGTAAAAGCTGACGCCTTTGGTATCGAATACAGCGACCTTTGCTTCGGAAAGGTTCAGACTGCGGCTTTTTTTGAGCAGGCTGTTATGGTAGGTGAGTTCTTTTTCGTCATAGGTGCTGTAGCAGTACTTATGACCGCGAAACAGAGCGAAAATCAGCGCGAAGACGGCAAGGTACATGAGCAGCGTCAAGGGAATATTGGTCGCCTGATAATAACCGTCAACCTTGAAAATGATGATTTCCGCCATAATAAAAAAGCGAAGCAGCGCGTACAAAAAGCATACGCCAAAGAAAACCTGCTTTGCGATATTGGTATAGTGATACTGAATTTTGTACATAATGGGTGTTCCTTTCTTCTGCCCTTTTCCGGCGCTGCGAGGCGGTCTTGCGTGACAGCCTGTGCAGAAAAAGTCGGTGTGCTATTTCTCCGGGAAAAAGCATATAGTTCTATACTATGATAATAGTAGCAAAAATCATGCCTAAAAAGTGACAGCTATTTTCGTATGATTGCTGTGGATTATGGCAGCGATGCGTTAATAGTAATCCGTATTTATGGATTATTAGTCCTAAAATACGGACAAAAATATAGGAATTTGTAAAAAAATGTAAGAAAAAAGACCTGACAGCCATATGCGAAATAACTTTTTTCGCGTAGATGTGGCTATCAGATCTGTGGTAAACATTCGCAGCAGATTACAGCATGGACTTCATCTGGAAGAGTCCCTGTTTCAGATTGGAAAACTGTTTATAGGTGATGGCTACCGGATAGTAAATGAACTGTTGATTGCCGCTGGCGGTAAATATGACCTTCGCGCCGGAAAGAGAAGAGGTCTGTGGGTTTTCAATGAAACCTTCACTGTTCCAAAGATCAACAGACTTTAAGTCAGCAAGTGAAAACTGCGGCGTTCTGAGACCGTTTCCGTCCACGGCGGCGAATATGACCTGCCCGTTTTGAACATCGATACCTGCCGCGGCAACTCCCTTCAGAATCAGAAGACTGATCAGGGCGAAGCAGGCTGCGAAAACAAGCAGAATAATCCATAGCTTTGAGCCGCCGCCCGTCAGCTTGAACAGACTGAAGGCAAAAGCGAGAATACTGCAAAAAATAAGCAGACAGGAGGTGATAAGACCTCTCTTGTTGATGACTGAAAAATGTCCTTGCATGAAAATATCTCCTTTAGGTTTAGTTTATGTGAAAAGAATTTTTCTAACATAATATGCAAGCAAAAATTGTGCCTGAATGAGAGAAATGCAGAGAGAAGAAAGTATATGCTTTGGCATGAATATTGCTCTATACATTTTTGCCAAGCGATTTAAGGCTTGTCTCCAGGATGGTCAAGGGCTGCAGACTGTATGATGAATTTTGGAGACAAAGGATTAAATCAGCAATTATTTAAAATCGTGTGGCACTTATACGTTTTTTGAAGGAGGATATTTAATTATGATGAATTACATTTGGGTGGCATTCGTTGTCATCGCGGTTATCGCCGGCGGCGTAACCGGTAACATTGAAGCAGTACTGAACAATGTCTTCGATTTTGCAGATACCGCTGTTGGTATTGCATTAGATTTGATTGGCATTATGGCGTTCTTCTGCGGTCTGATGAAGGTAATGGAGCGAGCTGGTCTTTGCGAAAAGCTGGGTAAAGCAATCGCGCCGGTGATGCGGCTTCTGTTTCCTGACGTACCGGCTGACCACCCTGCTAACTCTGCAATGGCTCTGTACTTCGCTGCTAATATCTTAGGTATCGGTAACGCTGCTACTCCGTTTGGTCTGAAAGCGATGGCTGAACTGCAGACATTAAACCCTACTAGGGGCATTGCTACTAATGCACAGTGCATGCTGATGGCAATTTCTACAACCTCTATTACGTTGATTCCGGTAATCGCTATGAGTCTTCGCGCTGCAGTACAGACAGAAGGCGCTGCAGAAATCATCGCGCCGGTTATCATCGCGACTACAATTTCCACTATTACTGGTATTACCTTCACGCTGCTATTCCAGAGAGTAAAGAGATGGAAGTGGGAAAATGTAATCGAAAAGGAAATGGCAGCAGGCACTCTGGAAATCAACGAAGAGTACATCGGCGACAATCCGATTGTTCTGCCGGAAGATTATGTTTCTGCTAGCGCTAAAAACGGCGGAAGAGTTGCGTTTTAAGGAGGTAAGAAGATGACAGCAGTATTAGAAGCAATATCTATTTGGGCGATTCCGGTTGTAATTGCACTGGTTTCACTTTATGCGATTTGTAAAAAGGTTCCTGTATATTCTGTATTTACAGAAGGAGCAAAAGAAGGTTTTTCTACAGCGATTATGATTATTCCGTACCTGGTTGCGATGCTCTGCGCTATCGGTATGTTCAGAGCCTCCGGCGCGATGGACTATCTGTGCGATCTGCTTGCTCCGGTAACAAACTTAATCGGTTTACCATCTGAAGTTCTGCCGATGGGTATTATGAGATCCTTCTCCGGCGGCGGTGCAGAAGGTATGATGGCAGACCTGTTAGCGCAGTACGGTACTCAGTCCCAGATTGGTAGAATTGCCTCTGTTGCACTGGGTTCTACTGAAACCACTTTCTATGTAGTAGCTGTATACTTCGGTTCTGTAGGAATCAGTAACACCAGACACTCCATCGCAGCAGGTCTTTTAGGCGACCTGGCCTCCCTGATTGCAGCGACTCTGATTGTTAACATCATGTGGTTCTAATAGAGGGTGAAATACAAATGCGTTACCCAAAAAAAATAAAAAAAGGTGATACAGTAGGTCTGATTTGCAGCAGTTCCGCAATTGGAACTGATAGAGTTGAAGAGTGTAAAAAGGCAGTAGAAGACCTTGGTTTTCGGGTAAAACTGGCAGATAATTTGGATCAGAATTACGGCGGATATATGGCAGGCAGCGGAAAGACTCGTGGCGAATGGGTCAATAAGATGTTCGCAGATCCCGAAGTGAACGGCATTTTCTGTATTCGCGGAGGCGATGGCGGAAGCCGTGCTATGGAGTACATAGATTTTGATCTGATAAAAGCGAATCCAAAAGTTTTCGTAGGCTACAGCGATGTGACCAGTTTACACCTTGCGCTGAATCAGCAGTGTGACTTGGTTACGTTCCATGGACCTATGGTATCTTCCAATATGGTAGATAGTTTTGATGAGGAAACAAAAGCGTCATTTTTTGCAGCGCTGGAGGCAGAAGATATATATGAGTTCTGCAATCCAAAGGGCTGTGAAATAGACGTCATGAAAACAGGTAAGGCATCCGGCAGATTGATTGGAGGGAATCTCTCCCTCCTTTCTGCCGCCATTGGAACGCCTTATGAACCGGACACGAAGGGTAAGATTTTATTCATCGAAGAGGTTTGTGAGCCTGTAACAAAGATTGAGAAATGGACGTACCATTTAAAGAATGCCGGAAAGCTGGCAGACTGTGCGGGGATTATTCTGGGACAATTTACGAAAATTGTCAATGAAGAATGCCCAGCCTATGATGTCTATAAGTGTTTGGAAGAAATCTTTGAGGACCTTGATATTCCTGTAATGTACAATGTAGAGTCAGGACATGGAAAGCCGATGATGACACTTCCGATGGGTGCACTTTGCACCATGGACACAGAAAAGAAGAGTATAGTTTTTAAGGTAGAAAGATAGCAGAATTGAGAGGCAAGATAATGGTGAGAGAAATAAAAGAGCATACATTATACATTGATGGATGCAGCACTGTAGAGCTTGCGCAGAAGTATGACACACCATTGTATGTCTACTCTGAGCGCGATATTGTAAACAGATTTAGCGAACTGCGCAGAGATTTCGTGGAGAAATATCCAGGAACAAGAGTTGCCTATGCGGCAAAGGCTTTTTTCCCTCTGGCAATGGCTAAACTGGTAAAAGACGAAAATATGTGTGTAGACGTGGTATCCGGCGGTGAGCTGTATACCGCAATAAAAGCGGGTTTTCCTGCTGAACGCATTGAATTTAATGGAAATAATAAGCTGCGCAGCGAGCTTGAACTTGCTGTCGAGTATGGAATTGGAAGAATTATTGTAGACGGACTTTCTGAACTTGCAATGATTGAAGAAATCTGTAAGGAGAAGGATAAGACAATCAAAATACTCTTCCGAGTAACTCCTGGCGTGAAAAGCAGCAGTCATGACTATATTGTCACCGGAAAGAAGGATTCCAAATTCGGAATTCCTCTCGATGACGATGTGATTATGCCGCAGATAAAAGCCGCAATCGATTCTCCATATGTAGAGTTTTATGGACTGCATTTCCATGTGGGTTCTCAGCTTTTAGATAATGATTCCCATTTGCAGGCGCTGGAAATCATCTTAGAACTGGCTGGAAAAATTAAAGATACCTATGGAGAAACAGTAAAGGAACTCAATCTGGGCGGTGGATTTGGCGTGACTTATGTAGATGAGAAACGACCGCCGTACAGTTATTTCCTTGACCCAATGATGGAAAGAATTGATCAGTGGTTTACAGAAAAAGATCTGCCTAAACCGCTGGTAGTCATCGAACCGGGCAGAAGCATTGTTGCTGAAGCCGGAGTTAGTCTTTATACCATCGGAAGCATTAAGGATATTAGAGACATCAGAAAGTATGTTTCTGTTGACGGCGGTATGACTGACAATATCAGACCGGCGCTTTATCAGGCGGAATATACCGGCGTTATCGCAAACAAGGCAGACGCTGAAAAAACTGAAACTGTAACAGTTTGCGGAAAATGCTGCGAATCCGGTGATATTCTGATTCATGACTTAAAGGTTCCGACTCCGGAAACAGGAGACATCTTTGCCATTTATTCCACAGGCGCATATGGATACTCTATGGCAAGCAATTACAATAAGAACCCGATTCCTGCAGTGGTGTTCGTCCGCGACGGACAGTCCCGCATTGTAGTGAAACGTCAGTCTTATGATGATATGCTGATGAACGAACAGCTTTAATGTAAATGTAAAACACAGGGCAACCGTAACGAAACAATCCTTTCTTTGCGGTTGCCTTTCCTATTTTGCTATTTAGGAGATTGAACTTCTTTGAAGAAATGATAGAAAACTTTCAATGTAGTGAAGCAACAGTTTTTCTTGCAACTCTAAGGAAACATATGCTATACTGCAATCAAGGAGAAACGTATGAGTAATTTTAAACGTGACACGGCAAGTATGTATGACATTCCGCAGCGTTTTGCCGATACAACTTTTACGATCTGTCCATTTTGTAAGGAAAAAAATCCGAAGTGGCTGACTCGTGATGAGTGGAAACTTTTGGATAGAGAATACTATTTTAAGTGTCCGGCTTGCGGCAGCGTGATGAAGGCAGCGCAGTCAGATGTGACAGGCTTGTCCTTTACTACAGCAACTATGGCAGGACAGTTTAAAAAGTTTAAAGGAAAGGAAAACCGGACGGTTTATATCAAGGTTGAACAGATTGGAATTTCTGTAAGGAGTGATGAAAACCGCAGACTTGAAGGCGCAGAGATTCCTCTCGCGGAGCTTAAAGATTTGGCAATGAAAGAGGAGGCAGCAGAATGAAATTTACGAAAATGCAGGGTGCAGGCAACGACTTTATCATCATTGATAACAGAACTTTGAATCTGCCTGTGGAAACCCTTTGCGATATAGCGAGAACTCTTTGCCCGCGGGCAATGGCGGTGGGAGCCGATGGCCTGATGGCGGTGGTAGAGCCTAAAGCAGGTGGCGACTTTGGCATGGTTTTTATCAATGCTGACGGATCTGTCGGCGAAATGTGTGGAAACGGAGCAAGGTGCATCTGTAAATACGGCTATGAAAAGGGGATTGCAGGAGAGTCTATGACTGTGGAAACCACAGCAGGACCGGTGTACGGAAAGAGACTTTCTGCTGTGGATTATCAGATTCGCTTAAACGATGTGACGAAGATGTCTCTTGATGTAAATTTGAATGCCCTAGGCAAGGTTTGGAATGCAGCCTATGTGGAGCTTGGAAATCCGGGACTCCCTCATCTGGTGGTGGAGTATCCGGGTCTTGCAAAGACGGAACCTGCGGCGATTTGGGAACTTGGAAAAGCTCTGCGGGAGCATCCGGATTTGCCCAAGGGTGCTAATGTGAATTTTTATGAAATCACAGAGAATGGAGCGATTTTTGAACGTACCTTTGAACGAGGCGTAGAAGATTTTACTTATGCCTGCGGAACAGGAACCGGCTCTGTAGTGACCGTTTTATCGGAGAAGGGTCTGGTTTCCGGCGACCACACGGCGGTAGAAATGCCAGGGGGCATTCTTTACGTAGATGTAATCAGAGAGGACGGCAAGGTAAAAGACCTTTACTTAAGCGGTCCGGCGGTCATTGTTTATGAGGGAGAAAGGGCGGAACTATGAGCAACAAGGAAACGCAAGAGTACATTAAACAGTTAAAGAAGAAAAATCGCTGGAAATCGGCAAAGGAGTACTCTGATAAGGAAGTCGCAGAGTATGTAGAGCGCCGCAAACATGACTACCGTTCCAGAGAGGAAATCGAGGACGATGAGCGCCGGGAAAAGGCCAAAGGGAAGCTGATTTTGGTGCTGTTTGCTGCTGGAGTGCTTCTATTACTGGCGTTTTCTTTAAAGGAGATTATGTAGCTGTTGGCAGAATCAGACCTAAGGGAGGTATAGGGGATGAAGTATTCAAAGAGATGGAAAATCGGAAAGATGATACTTGCATTCTTTGCGCTTATTATGGTGGCGGAGATTCTATATGGCATTGCGACTGGTTTTGGGGAATTTATCAATTTTTGTAAAGAATTTATTGGCGTGTAAGCGGGAGGAATTATGCGGGAATACATACAAAATGCATTTAGGAAGATGGACAAGGATGCTTTTTTCAAAGCTTCTGTCAGAAAGGGTACAGAAGAATATCTGGCGCAGAAAGCACGCGAGAGTACTATGACAGAAGAGGAACGCAGGCAGGAAGCTGAGCGCGAAATGAAACGTTGCCGCAGGGGAAAATGCATGGTGGCAGTTTATCTTATTCTGGTTTTTGCAGCGGGCATTTCGCTGGTTGTGTTAGGTGCGCGGGGGATTATATAAGAATATTTTTCTCTGACGACTGATTTTGACAAATTTTACACGCCTTTTTCGCTATACTTGATAAGTACCGGCGAAGGAGGCGTTTTTTATTGGTCGTTTATGGGGAATATCTTTTTTTAGAGAACTTTATAACAGGTGGGATTATACTGTACTTTACTGCAAAGGCGGCAGGAGAGCCTTTTAGAATTCTGCGGGGAATTTTGTGCAGTCTGTGCTGCGGGGCGTACGCCTTTACTATGTTTATAACAGTATCGCCCCTGCTTGGATTTCTTGGGAAAATGGGATTTGTGCTACTGATTTCACTGCTTGCTTTTGGGAAAAAGTCTATGAAAAGGGTGCTGCTGTTGGGGGCGCTTTTTTTCACAGTGACAATCCTTTACGGCGGGGTAGCTATTGCCTTTCTTGGTATGTTTTCCTGGGAAGGGGCGGTTTCCACAGGAGGCGTATATATGCCGGCTGCAACCTATATGACGATAACGGCGGCAGCATCCTTTGGGGCGCTTTTCATTAGGCTGGTAATAAGTCTTGTAAAGGTGCGAAGAAAGCAGATGAGGACGGAAGTTACGGTAATTTTGCAGCTGGGAGAGGTTAGCTGGGAATTGACGGGATTTATTGATTCGGGGAATTTTCTTTCCGAGCCGTTTACAGGAAAGCCGGTAGCTGTGGTGCGCAGGGAGGTCATGGAAAAACTGCTGCAGACCATGGAAATGCCGCAAGCGAGGTATACCGCTGTGCCGTACCACACCGTAGGAACAGAAAAAGGAGTGCTGGACGGCTATAGAATTGATGCCTTGACAGTGCTTTCGCAGACTGTAAAAAAACCGGTTCTGGCAGTTTGCGAGGGAAAAGAATTTTTATCAGGGGGAAAAGGAAACGGACAGATACTATTGCCGGAAAGTATGCTGGAAAGGGGTATTTATGCAGATTTTAAGGACGATCAGGGAGTTTTTGCAGAGAGTGTTTCGAACTTCGGGACGCGGGTGTTTTTACATAGGGGGAAGCGATGTGCTGCCACCGCCTCTTGCCAGAGACGAGGAACAGAAAATGCTGCAGGAGTATGCCAAGGGGAGCCAGGAGGCGAGGGCGGTACTTATCGAGCGGAATCTGCGTCTGGTGGTGTATATCGCCAAGAAATTTGAAAATGCGGGGATAAATGTCGAAGATTTAATTTCGATTGGGACGATAGGATTAATCAAAGCTGTCAATACTTTTAAAATAGATAAGAACATAAAGCTAGCCACCTATGCGTCTCGCTGCATTGAAAATGAAATTCTCATGTATTTGCGCAGGGATGTGAAACGAAAGAGCGAGGTATCTCTTGACGAACCTCTCAATGTGGATTGGGATGGCAATGAACTGCTGCTTTCTGATATTCTGGGAACGGAAAATGATATCGTCAGCACCAGACTGGAAGAAGAAGTGAACAGGAATCTTTTGTATCATGCGATGACAAAGTTAAATGAGCGGGAGAAGCAGATTATGGATATGCGCTTCGGTCTGAAAAACGGTAAAGAGATGACCCAAAAGGAAGTAGCTGACGCCATGGGGATTTCTCAAAGTTATATTTCCAGGCTGGAAAAGAAAATTATTGAGCGGCTGCAGAAAGAGGTGCAGAAACTGGGATAAATTGCTGGGCATTTTTTACACCTGCCAGTGCAAGCTATGAATAGGAAATACATACTTTAATTGATGAAACAGCTGCGTTTTTGCATTTTCGGCAAATCAGTATTAGCGGCAGATATGTGTGCGGCAGGGATTTTTTCAATTGAAGTGGAAATCTTGATAGAACAGGCTGGTGGAATCATGGCGAATAAGGTTGAAATATGCGGTGTCAATACGGCAAAGCTTCCGGTGTACAAGGACGCCGAAATGCAGGAAATGCTTCGTGCAATCAAAGCGGGAGATGAACAGGTCAGAGAAAAATTTATTACGGGAAATTTAAGGCTGGTTCTAAGCGTTATTCAGCGCTTTAACAACCGCGGTGAAAATCCCGATGATTTGTTTCAGGTAGGTTGTATCGGGCTGATTAAAGCGCTGGATAATTTTGATTTGAGTCACGGTGTGAAGTTCTCCACATATGCTGTACCGATGATTATCGGCGAAGTACGCAGATATTTGCGCGACAACAACAGCATCAGGGTTTCCCGTTCTTTGCGGGATATTGCCTACAAGGCGCTGCAGGCGAAGGAGCGGCTTTCTAATGAGCTTTCCAGAGAGCCATCTATTACAGAGATTGCTGAGGATATTGAGGTGGAACGGGAAGATGTAGTGCTGGCTCTGGATTCCATTCAGGAACCGGTCTCTCTCTTTGAGCCGGTATTCCACGATGATGGGGACGCAATTTTTGTAATGGATCAGGTGCAGGATACGAAAAATACCGATGAACGCTGGATTGAAAACATTTCCTTGTCGGAAGCTATGAATAAACTCTCTCAGAGAGAGCGGCACATTTTACAAATGCGTTTTTTTGAAGGAAAGACTCAGATGGAGGTAGCAGAGGAAATCTCCATCAGTCAGGCACAGGTATCCCGCCTTGAAAAGAATGCATTGAAGTATATGAGAAAGTATGTTTAAAGTTAAGATTATATTTATACTTTTAGATGTTTATCGGCAAGCAGCAGCATATGCTGAGTAAATCGAACTAAAATCGTTCTGCACCATTTTTCTTGAAAATACCCTGAAAGGTGCATTTTTCAAGAGAAAAAATCGACATCCGCACCATATATGACGAAATGAGGTCTCATGGTGCGGATTTTTTTATTTAAGCATTGAAACAAGTGAAATTTCTGGAATTAAATGGAATATTATGGAATATGTATGTTGGTTTATGGATATAAATCCCTAAAATGGGGTGAAAATTTAAGAATTTATTCTGCGATATAGTTTCTGGCGCACCATTGTCTTTCATGGAGCGTCATATGGTGCAGCATAGAGACTGCAGAAATGCAAAAACGCACCATTGACTTATATTTATCCTAAAATGGTGCGGATTTGGATAATACATAGAAAAATCATGGCGAAAACAATTTATTTCTTTATTATAACAAAAAACTATAATATAATGAAATAGAAATAACTCCAATCATATAAAGAATGCTGCTTTGTACGAAAGTATAGATGTGATAGTAGCAATGACATTTTAACAAAGAAAGAGGACTTCGGTTATGGAAAAATTATATTACATTATTATATTTTTGCCGATACTGGCTGCTATCTGGTTTATAATAGTGCCTCTTGGCGTGCCGAGGCGAGGCAAGAGCGAGTTTGAGAGTCGAATCATCAGACAGATGTATTGCGGAACGGTGCAGCTGCGCGTGTTCTTATGGACTTCTGCAGCGTGTTGCCTCATTGGATTCAGCTGGATTTTGACCGCCTGGCCCGGCTGGTGGACAGTAATACCGATAGGTCTGATTTGCGCAGGGATAGAGACTCTTTTGTTCTGGTGCGGCATGATACGGATTTATCTAACATCTACGCAGCTGGGCATGAAATGGAGGCTGGTTGCCGCCTTTACCGGATTAATTCCGGTGGTAAATCTGCTGGTTTTGTTGAAACTAATTAACCTTGTACAGCGAGAGGTGGAAACAGAAACAGAGAAAGCTGAGCTGAACCGAGTGAGGGCAGAGAGCGAAGTTTGTCATACAAAATATCCGCTGCTTTTGGTGCATGGCGTGTTTTTCAGGGACTTTAAATATCTGAACTACTGGGGCAGGATTCCGAGAGAACTGCAAAGAAATGGTGCGAAAATTTTTTATGGAAAACAGCAGTCGGCGGATTCAGTAGCGGACTGCGGAGAAGAGATTGCGGCAAGAATTGAAGAAATCTGCCAGAAGACTGGAGCAGAAAAGGTTAATATCATAGGACATTCAAAAGGCGGTTTGGACAGCAGATATGCGCTTGCGATGTGCGGAGCGGCGCCGCGAATTGCATCATTGACTACTATCAATACGCCGCATTGCGGCTGTAAATTCGCAGAGTGGCTGTTTTATCATGTGCCGGAAAAGGTTAGGGGAAAAATTGCAAAGACCTATAACCAGACAGTCAAATATCTGGGCGATCCGAACCCGGATTTTCTAGCGGCTGTTATTGACTTGACAGAAAGTGGCTGCAAGGCTCTTAATGAGAAGATGCGTGAACCGGAGCAAGCGGCAGTGCAGGAGTATGGAATTTACTGCCAAAGTGTGGCATCGAAAATGAACAGAGCCGGATACGGAAAGTTTCCATTGAACTTGACCTACCGCTTTGTGAAACTTTTTGATGGAGCCAATGACGGACTGGTATCGGTTGAATCCATGAAATGGGGAAGCCGGTGCATTGAAATTCAGGCGGAGGGCAAACGCGGCGTATCCCATGGCGATGTGATTGATTTGAATAGAGAAAATATTCCCGGCTTTGATGTGCGAGAATTTTATGTGGAATTAGTGAAGGATTTGAAGGCGAAAGGATTGTAAGAACGAATTGCCCATTCTGACTGGGCGTAATGGGACTGCAGTAACGAATAATTGACAAATCATCGACAATCGGAGGTTCTTTCTTCTTGTTTTTTCTGAGGGTATGGCGTATACTGATAAGGAAAACTACGAGTATCTTAAGGAGAAAACTATGCTAAAAGATAAAACCGTTCTCTTAGGTGTCAGCGGCGGCATCGCAGCGTATAAGTGCGCAGCGCTTGCCAGCAGTTTGGTAAAGGCAGGGGCAGAGGTGCATGTGATTATGACTGCACATGCGTGCAATTTCATCAATCCTATCACCTTTGAGACGCTGACAGGAAATAAATGCGTTGTGGATACATTCGATAGAAATTTTCAGCACAATGTAGAACATGTGGCACTGGCAAAGAAGGCTGACGTGTTTCTGGTGGCGCCGGCAACTGCTAACGTGATGGCGAAGTTAGCGCACGGTCTTGCAGACGATATGCTGACTACCACTTTTTTGGCGTCAACCTGCCCGAAGATTGTAGCACCGGCGATGAATACGGCGATGTACGAGAATGCAATCACACAGGACAATATAAAGATTTTGCAGCATTATGGCATTGAAGTGATTACACCTGCCACTGGTTACCTGGCCTGCGGTGATACGGGCAGCGGAAAAATGCCAGAGCCTGAGGTGCTGTTTCAGTATGTTGAGAAGGCTGTTGCAAGAGAAAAGGACATGGTCGGAAAGAAAGTACTGGTAACGGCAGGGGCTACCAGAGAGTCCATGGATCCAGTTCGGTTTATCACCAATCATTCCAGCGGAAAGATGGGCTTTGCTATTGCAAAGGAATGTATGCTCAGAGGTGCAGAGGTGACTTTGGTAAAGGCAGCGACTACAGCGGTGCTGCCTATGTTTATAGATACAGTTTCTGTAGAAAGCGCAGCAGATATGTTTGAAGCGGTGATTTCGCGAAGTGCAGAGATGGATATCATCATTAAAGCTGCTGCGGTCAGTGACTATACCCCGCTCAATGTCAGTGATCAGAAGGTAAAGAAAAAGGATGGCGATTTGTCTATTCCGATGAAAAGGACGCAGGACATTTTGAAGTACCTTGGTGAACATAAGAAGGATGGACAGTTTCTCTGCGGTTTTTCTATGGAAACAGAGAATATGCTGGAAAATTCTAAGGCAAAGCTGCTTCGCAAGAATGCAGATATGATTGTGGCAAACAACCTGAAGGATGACGGTGCAGGATTTGGCACTGATACCAATCTGGTGACACTGATTACAAAAGATGAAGTGCGGCAGCTGGAACTGATGGGAAAAGACCAGGTAGCAAAGGCTGTGGTAGATACTATATTGGGACAATTGTAATGATAAATGCGGCACACCCATGATTGCCATGGTGTGTGCTGTTTTTATGCCTTGACTTTGGGCATTGTGGGATGCTATAATATAAAACGCAAATGAATTGCAAATTTGATTGGAAAGGGGAGCATATGACAGAAGTTTTACTAGATGCGCTGATGGATAGTTTGCGGTTGATACCGTTTCTTTTTTTGACTTATCTTGTCATGGGAATTTTGGAACGAGCAACTGGCAGCCACGCCAGAGGCATGATTCAGAGAGCCGGAAAGTTCGGACCTGTCTGGGGAAGCCTTCTGGGAGCATTTCCGCAATGCGGCTTTTCTACCGCAGCCTCGTATTTCTATATGAATAGAGTGCTGACTTTTGGCACGCTGATTGCGATTTATATGTCAACCTCGGACGAAATGCTGCCGATTTTGATTTCGCAAAAAGTGCCGGGAACTGTTATTGTAAAGATTCTGCTGACCAAGGTTATCATTGCCATGATTAGTGGTTTTTTAGCAGAGATATTGTTTGGATTTATGGCGCGAAGAAATAAGGTTTCTTCTGAGTTCGAACTGCCTGCGGAGCCATGTCATTGCGGCACAGGCGTGCTGGCTGATGCAGTGCTGCATACTGTAAAAGTTTTCTTTTTCCTTTTCTTGATTTCTGTCGCAATTGGAGGCGCCATTGAGCTAGTCGGAGAGGGGAATCTATACAGGATTTTTTCCAATGTGCCAGTACTTGGGCAGGCGGTTTCCGCCCTTGTGGGGCTGATTCCAAACTGTGCGGCGTCAGTGGTGATTACACAGCTTTATCTGGATGGAATCATCGGTGCAGGTCCGATGTTCAGCGGACTTTTAGTAAGCGCAGGCATGGGACTTTTAGTGCTCTTTAAAGAAAATAGACATTTACACGAAAATATGACTATTGCAGCGGTGCTTTACATCTTTAGTGTAGTCTGGGGTATCATAATTGAATTTTGCCTATAGGGAGGATAATGATGACTAGGCGAAGCGGATTAGAATATAAGACAGGGGGCAGAGCTGGGATTTTGTCCTATCTGAAAGAGTCGGGGCAAAGGCCCGTCAGTGTCAGTGAAATTCATGCCCATATGCAGTCGGAAAATCATCCGGTTAACGTAACGACTATTTATCGTTATCTGGAAAAATTAGAAGCTGACGGAAATTTAATCAAATATATGCCTCAGGCGAATGGCGAGAGTACAAAGGCGACCTATCAATATGTAGAACGGACTCACAAATGCGATGAGCATTTACATCTGAAGTGTGTGGCATGTGGTGTTGTTGAGCATCTGGACTGTCACTTTATGGAAGAGATTGCGAGCCATGTTGCAAAGGATCACGGATTTCAGTTGCAGTGTAAAAATTCTGTGATTTACGGCTTTTGTGCAGGATGCCGCAGAGAAAAAGCGGTCATAGAAAAGTAAATAGGACTAAAGTTTGATTGACTTCTACAGATTAGATATGATAAATTCTGATTGTGGACAAACGATCCATATAGTATTATGTTATAGGTTGGAATATAGCCTGTGCACATTGCACAGGCTATATTCTTTGTGTTTGCAGGCGTTCTTTTATAAAGCGGTGCGATAGGATGGGACTTCGCCTATATCTTCTTCCAGAATAAGCTGTTTGGATCTGGTAATCAGTTTTCTTTTTCCTTCAGGAGATAACTGATTATACAACTCCAGCAGATTGCGCTGCTGTTTGCTGCAACGGTCTGCGAAAATCACATCATTGACAAGTTTCTGTGAGTCCAGCTGTAAAATTGTATCTACACTGATATGATAAAAATCCGACAGAAGAAGCAGAACATCTGCGGTAGGAAGCCGTTCGCCGTTTTCCAGTAAGGCATAAGTACATCTTGACATGTCCAGAGCTTTCGCAAGTCCAGTCTGCGTATAGCCGAAAAGGCGGCGTAAGTATCCGATATTTGCTGCGATTTGTGCTTGTGTTTTTGCGTCCATAATGATTTGTTCTTCCTCCAGATAAAATGTTTTCATATAAATAGAGTCCTAAAGGGCAGCAAAAAGTTTCAACTTTTTTACATTAAGTCATCATAACAGAAAAATTTCTTTGTGATTTAGGGGGATTGACCTTCATCATCGTCGAAGATACAGTTAAAACCAGTTGAATAAATGCGCTGCCGATGATATACTAAAAGAAGTAACGAAACTTAAGTGGAGGTAGAAGATGATTTATACAAAAGAAGTCGAGAATATGTGTATCGTTGGAAGAGATGCAAATCACGGACCAGCGCCTATTCCCGAAGAAGGCAGATGGGTGCAGGCAAAAGAAATTGCAGATATCTCAGGATTGACACATGGTGTCGGCTGGTGTGCGCCGCAACAGGGTGCATGCAAATTAACCCTCAACGTTAAGGACGGCATAATCCAGGAAGCTCTGATTGAGACGCTGGGATGTTCCGGCATGACTCATTCTGCAGCCATGGCAGGAGAAATTCTGGTCGGAAAAACAATCTTAGAGGCATTAAACACAGACCTTGTCTGTGACGCAATAAATACGGCGATGAGAGAACTGTTTTTACAGATTGTATATGGAAGAAGTCAGTCTGCTTTTTCAGAAGGCGGACTTGCTGTCGGTGCAGGACTTGAAGACCTGGGTAAAGGCACCAGAAGCCAGGTTGGCACTATTTATTCCACTGCGGCAAAGGGTCCTAGATATCTGGAGCTGGCAGAAGGATACATTTTAGAGGAAGGTCTTGATGAGGATAACAATATCATCGGCTATAAGTATGTAAACATCGGTCGTATGATGGACTTTATCAAAAGTGGTGTGGATCCAATGGAAGCTATTGAGAAAGCCAGCGGGGTTTACGGCAGATTTAACGAAGCTGTCAAGAAGATTGATCCGCGTAAGGAATAGGAGGTGCCGGGATGGAATTATTTGAAAACTACGATAGAAGAATCGCCGGAATTGAAGCGGCGATGAAAGAATATGGAATCAAGGATTTGGAGGAAGCCCGTAAAATGTGTACCGATAGGGGTTTCGATCCTTACGAAATCGTAAAGGGAATTCAGCCTATCTGCTTTGAGGACGCCTGCTGGGCATATGTCCTTGGTGCAGCTATCGCAATGAAAAAGGGAGCTGTAACCGCGGCAGAGGCGGCAAAGGCAATCGGAGAAGGCCTGCAGGCATTTTGCATTCCTGGCTCTGTAGCGGACGACAGAAAGGTCGGAATCGGTCACGGCAATCTGGCGTCTATGCTGCTCAGTGAGGAAACCGAGTGCTTTGCATTCCTTGCAGGTCATGAATCCTTTGCGGCGGCAGAAGGCGCAATCGGTATTGCAAATTCCGCCAACAAAGTCAGAACAAAACCTTTGCGAGTAATTTTAAATGGTCTTGGCAAGGACGCGGCGCTGATTATTTCCAGAATCAACGGCTTTACCTATGTGCAGACAGACTTTGATTTCTTTACTGGGGAGCTGAAGGTTGTCAAAGAAACACCGTACTCCAAGGGGGACAGAGCGAAAGTAAAATGCTACGGCGCTTTTGATGTAAGGGAAGGCGTAGCAATTATGCACCACGAAAATGTGGACGTGTCCATCACTGGTAACTCCACCAATCCAACCAGGTTCCAGCACCCGGTTGCAGGCACTTACAAGAAGGAAAGAGTCCTTGAAGGAAAGAAGTACTTCTCTGTTGCTTCCGGCGGTGGTACAGGCAGAACTCTGCACCCGGACAATATGGCAGCAGGTCCTTCTTCCTACGGCATGACAGATACCATGGGAAGAATGCACTCTGATGCACAGTTTGCAGGCTCTTCTTCAGTACCAGCACATGTTGAAATGATGGGATTTTTAGGTATGGGAAATAACCCGATGGTTGGCGCCAGCGTGGCTGTAGCGGTAGCTGTACAGGAAGCCTTCAAATAAATATGTAAATTGATGACGCAGGAGTTTCTGAAAAAACTCCTGCGTTTTTAAAGTAAAAATCCTAAATCTGCCCTTTCTATCCCTAAAATAAGAGCAAAGGGGCGGATTCGTGGTTGAATTACTGTTGCAAATAAAAATTCGCCCTTTAAAAAAGGGCATTATTTTGAATTTTAATATGGAAAACACAGCTAACAAATACTGGGTTCAAAATACGAATTAAAATTAAGCGGAATTAGTGATTTTCTTGACACAGTTTGTCAGAACGTAGTATAATAAAGGGAAATCTTTAGAAGTGTTTATTGAAAAATTGATATTGGAAGTACGTGTCTCAGGTGTGATAAAGGAGACAGTGCTTTGTATTGTCGTTTTTGTAATAAAACTCTGAAGTTTAGACAAACAGACTGAGCTAGAAATTTAGAACGAAAAGGAGGCAAACCAGTGAAACCTTTTAACAAGAAGACATTAGCTCTATTGTTATGCATGTTTTTTGCAATCTCTGCGTTTAGCGGAGGATTGCTTTCTTCCGAAAAATTGCTGGGGGGAGGTCAGTCCTATGCGGTTGACGCACCTGCAGGCAGAATCGAAAGCATGGAGATAGGGGGCGATGTCATAGTAGGTGGAGAACTCAGCGTGGAAGGCGATTTAGTGGTTGGCGATGACCCACTCGATCCACCGGATGCGGATGCACCTACTGACGGAGACGTGTCGACAGATGAAGAACCTGTCGAAGAAGATCCTACAGAAGAAGCAAATTCTGTCATGCGCTCAATGGCATTGGCGGATGAAGCAAGCGACGATCCTACAGAGGAAAAAGAAGTAGGCGCTTTTTTAGTGTCTGGCGGCAAAGAGGGAGAAGACTATGAACTTGCGGATATCAGCGGAAGAAAGGTACTGCAGGTAAAGACGAATACGCCGCTGACGATTAAAAACAAAAATGTTGCGGCTGCAACAGCGCAGACCATTGAAATCTGCCCTAATATTCAAGCGGATATTACGCTGGCAGGCGTCAATATTACCGGCTATGCGCCGTTCAATCTCATGACGCCGACCCAGTGTCATATTACGCTGGCAGACGATACCACCAATACGCTGAATGCATCGACCAATGCGACGGCGGCGTTACACTGTGGAGAGGGTTCTACGCTGATTATTGATGACAGTGTTTTGAACAGAGACAGTGCAGGCAATATGATTACACCAGAAAACGGTGTCATTGGTGCAGATGTAACTTTGATGAACGGTCATAAGCTGAAGAAAGGTGATCCGCTGAGCAAACTGAACAGTGCGAAACGAGGAAAATTAGTTGCTTCCGGTGGAGATTCTTCTGCTGGCATTGGAACTGGACCGCAGGAAAATGCGGGCACTATGATTTTTAACGGTGGTGACATTACTGCTAAGTGTTCTTATGGTTCCGGTGAATGCGCACAAGGCGGCGGTTCTGGCATTGGAACTGGTGCAGGCAAGGTTAGAGGCTCCCCTGATATGGGACCAAAGGGCGGCTTAATGATTTTTAACTCTGCCAAGATTGATGCGACAGGTGCCTATCATGGCGCTGGTATCGGTGCGGGATGGAGTGCCGGCAATACGAATACCAGACAGAGAGGCGCAGCACAGACAGAAGTATCTACAGCGGCAACCGGTACAGGGAACTGTGGAGATATTGTTATTAATGGTGGATATTTAAAATCTACCGGAGGCGGTCACGGCAACGCGTTTGGTGCTGCCTGCGGAACGACCGCAAAGGGCTGCACGATTAAAGTGACCGGCGGCACCCTGCTGCCTGTATCCAACAGCAGTTATAAGGACTTAGGCGGTGCAGGTGGTCACGTTGTAATCAGCGGCGGCTCTGTACGCTGCGCAAGTACCAATAAATTCCAGGGAATTGGAGATACAGCATGGGGCAGCGAAGACTACACCAATGAAAAAAATAAAGTATTTATGACCAAAGTCAACTTGTCTGCAGAAGGGATTACTGACGATTATGTCTATGGTTGGGAACTGCTCATTGGCGGTGAAAAGTATGATTACGGCTCTCCGGGACGTTTTGATGATGGTAACTTATATCTGTGGCTGCCATCTACCGCGGTAGGGAAGGAAATTACGGTAAAACTGGGTGTAGAAGACAAAGATGGGAAGCCGAAGCCAGTTGACCCGTTGTTTATTCCAAAGGTAGAAGAAGGCAAAACGCCAACGTTGAAACGATATATCGATTTTGATTTACCAGAAAAATGGACGAAAACACTGAGTAAAAAGTACGATGGAATTGCTTTTGAGAGTTATGATTGGGAAAATGATCCCATTACAACGGATGAGGAAATTGCGAAAACGTTAAGCGACAGCACGAAAGTAAAGATTAAGGTGCAGCGCTATGATAAAAAAGATGGCGAGGCGATTGAACCGGAACAGGAAATGGCGGGCAACAATGTGATGCCAACTGATGCAGGAATCTATAAGCTGACCGTAACTTCTACGCAGTATGCAGAGGGCAAATTTGCGGAAAGTTACTGGGGTCACAGAGCAACAGGCTGGGCAATCATTGAAAAAGTACCGTCCAAGGTACAGGCAACTTATGCCATTGAGCAGAATCTGGATGATCCTTCTGATAAATTGAATTACGGAAAAATTAAGAAGGTGCAGCTGAAGGCAACCGTACAGCCGGGCGATGGAACCAAGGCGACTTGTAAAGCGCCGACTGGATTGGTACAGTTCTATATCAACGGCGTAAAGGTAGGTGCTCCGATTGATTTGAGTAAGACCAGTGCAGATGAGCTGACGGTGACTGGAAATGTGTGCAGCATTACAAAGACATTTGACTTTGAAAAAGATAAATATCCGGCAGTACCGGAGCTTGATTCGGGAGATTTTGTTGTGACTGCGGAATATGTGCAGGGAACCAATTACTTTGAAAACGCGACAAAAGCACAGCTGGTTGCATGGGAAGATCCTGATGCGGCGCCTGGAGATAACCCGAAGCCGCCGACATTGGATGAAATCGTATCCAAGTTCCCATTCATCAATTCTCCAGTGCCAGTCATAACCAAGGACAAAGACGATTTGAAAGATGATGAAAAAGTAGATGGCAACAAACTGGTGATTGTAGGGTCAGAGCGAATCGAACCGGATCCGAAGAATCCAGATCCAAACGTTGATCCAGATCAGCCGGATACCTGGCCAATTCATGGATTTTTTAAAGACAGAATTAATGAAAAGGTAAGCAAAGATAAACCAAAAGCAGATGTTGATTATTTTGTTAAGCTGATTAATGACAGATACGTCTTTACCAGTAAGGCAGGCTATCCGCTGATGGAGGGAACAGGTGACGATAGAAAGCCGATTCAGGCAGCAGCCGAAGACATTAAAGTTTATGATAAAGATGGTAATCCAATTGATTTGAAAACTAATCCGATTGACTTTTCTGTACCGGGTAAGTATGTTGTCAGCGTGACTGTAACCGACGAAAATGGAAATAAATGTACTATTGACATCAATTATAATATCATCAAGCCGACGATTCTGGATCCGGACATCAATAAAGATACTAACGATGATGGGATTCCAGATATTAACATTGATACCGACGATGATGGATTTCCAGACATCAACATCGACACAGACGGAGATGATAAGCCGGACATCAACATCGACACCGATGGGGACGGTAAACCTGATGTAGACATCGACACAGACGGAGACGGTAAACCGGATATCAACAAGGATACAGATGGAGATGGCAAACCGGATGTGGACATCGACACCAATGGAGACGGCAAACCGGATGTGAATGTAGATACCAATGGAGATGGCAAACCAGACATCAACAAGGATACCGATGGAGATGGTAAACCGGATGTGGACATCGATACAGATGGAGACGGTAAACCAGACATCAACAAGGACACAGATGGAGATGGTAAACCAGATTTAGATATCGACACTAACGGAGATGGCAAACCAGATGTAAATGTAGATACCAATGGAGACGGTAAACCGGATATCAACAAGGATACAGATGGAGATGGCAAACCAGATGTGGATATCGACACTAACGGAGACGGCAAGCCAGATATCAACATCGACACCAATGGAGATGGCAAACCGGATGTAAATGTAGATACCAATGGGGACGGCAAACCGGATATCAATATCGACACCGATGGCGACGGCATTCCGGATATCAATATCGACACCGATGGCGACGGTATTCCGGATCTGAATGTAGATACGGACGGAGACGGCAAGCCAGATACCAATATCGATACAGATGGAGACGGGAAACCAGATAAGAATATCAAAGACCCGAGCGAAATCAAGGATATTTTGAACGAGAATGAACCGGCAGATACAGATGAACTGCCTTGGTGGATTCCAAGAACAGGCGATACAGCAAATATGCTGACATGGCTTGCAGTGCTTGGCGCAGCAGTCCTTGGACTTTGCGGCACAGTATATGGAATTAGAAAAAAGAGATCCTAAAAGAAAACAGCAGCATAAATAAAATGGGTGGTTCGAGCGAACCACCCATTTTTACGGAATAATAGGCGCTAGCGATTTAATTATTATTTATTGAAACGAGTAATGAGTAACAGGTTAGCCCCTTACAACTTGATTGTAAGTTGTGTGATTTTTAGAAAGGAGGCGTTATGCGTAAGGAAGAAAGAAGTTTTATAAATGGATCAATCTTACCAGCGCTTTTGCGGTTTGCCTTTCCAGTGCTGCTTGCACTATTTCTGCAGGACAGAAAATCGGAGAGGGAAAAACGGAAGAAGCTGGTTCTGTCATCGGAAGCGGTATCTGTTTGTTTACGCTGATTGCATTGATAATGACAGCTGTAATGGTAGGTTTTGCAGCACCTGTGGCAAAACTCATGCAAGCGTCGCAAGAGGCTTTTGATTTTACAGTATATTATATCAGAATCTGCAGCGCAGGCAGTATTTTTATTGTAGCATATAACGTAATTGGCAGTATCTTTAGGGGAATTGGAGATTCAAAAATGCCACTTATTACAGTTGCTATTGCTTGTGTGTTTAATATTTGCGGAGATCTGTTTTTTGTGGCCGTTTTGAAAATGGGAGTATCGGGTGCGGCTGTCGCAACCATACTGGCGCAGGCTGTTAGTGTGATGATTTCTCTGGGAATTATAAAGAGGAAAAAGCTTCCGTTTAAGCTAAGCAAGGATAAAATCACGATGAATCCAGTTATGGTAAAGCGTATTTTGACTCTGGGTGCGCCTATTGCACTGCAGGACTTTTTAGTGAGTATATCTTTTTTGGTGATTTTAGCTATTGTCAACGGAATGGGACTTATTGCCTCGGCGGGACTTGGAATTGCCGAAAAACTCTGCGGCTTCGTCATGCTGGTGCCTTCCTCATATATGCAGTCTATGTCTGCCTTTGTAGCACAGAATGTGGGTGCAAAAAAACTGGACAGAGCAAAAAAGGCATTGGCATGGGGAATTGCAACTTCTCTGCTTGCAGGTATTTTTATGGGATATTTTTCATTTTTTCATGGTGAAATCATGGCAGGGATTTTTGCAGATGCAAAGGAGGTTGAAGTCATCGGCGCAGCACTGTTTTCTATCGGACTTGCAACGCCGGCGTCCTCTAGGGTACAAATTCTGCTTTGTCTGGTGTGTTTTTGGCGAATAAATCGGAAAAACACCAGTGTATAAGAATATTGCTTGACTTTTTGTTTGAAAATCTATAAAATAGTTATAAATACATTAGGTATAAAGCGTTTGTCTGAGGGACGGCGGGTGGAATAGCCTTTATTTCATCCGCTTTTTTTCTCTAAGGCAGACCAGGATACCGCAAATTCAATTCAAAGAAAAGGAGAATCGTTCAATGACAAGTAACAAACGATGGTTGTATCTGTGTGTGGGTACATTGCTGTTAATTTTCTGTGGCCTTATCTATGGCTGGTCACTGTTTAGAACGCCTTTTAGCGAAGTTTATACAGATTGGTCACTGTCACAGCTTTCTATGACTTTTACTATCTCTATGGTCTTCTTCTGCGTGGGCGGATTTGTTGCTGGTAAACTGGCAGCCAGGTTCAAACCGCAGCTGATTATCCTGCTATCTGCAGTCTGTCTGCTGATTGGATTTTTTGGTGTATCTCGTCTGAATCCGGAAAACTCTTCTTCCAGCTTGATTATGCTGTATATTTTTTATGGATTTTTCGGTGGAAGCGGCGTAGGTCTTACCTATAATTGTGTAATCGGCACCATGAATAAGTGGTTCCCAGATAAGCCAGGTCTTTGCAGCGGTATTATGATGATGGGATTCGGTCTTGGTGCGCTGATTCTTGGAAGCGTTGCAACCAGCCTGATTGCTTCCAAAGGGATTTTTACCACTTTTATGATTTTGGGTATTATGATATTCGTAGTTTTGGGAGTTGGCTCTTTCTTTATTAAAGTGCCTGAGGCTCCTGCAGGCAGTGGACAGGCAAAAGAACTTTATGGAGACCCGATTGGAACTGTTATGAAAACTGCTTCTTTCTGGTGCTTCCTGCTTTGGTGTGTGCTGATTAGTGTGGGCGGTCTGATGGTCATCAACAGCGCCGCGTCTATCGCTGTGGCATTCGGTGCACCGGCTATCGTAGGTATGGTAGTATCTGTATTTAATGGCGCAGGTCGTGTGATTGTCGGCGGCATTTACGATAAAACCAACGGAAAAACTGCTATGATGGTGGATATTATCTTCATGTTTGTAGGGGGCATCGCACTGCTCCTGGGAGCAAAGACCGGTTCCATGATTCTGATTCTGGTAGGACTTTTAGCGATGGGTCTTTCGTACGGAGCGAACCCGACCATCTGTTCTACATTGATTCAGAAATATTACGGACCGAAGTACTTTGCTGTAAACTTTGGTGTTGGCATGTTCAACTTGGTTCCGGCAGCGATTATCGGACCAACCATCAGCAGCAGCTTGGTAGAAAAATCCGGCGGTGCTTATGACTCTTCATTTGTTGCTATTTTAATTTTCGCAGTGTTGGCACTGATAATGTGGGTAGTTGTCAGCAATATTATCAAGAAAGAAAACAGCAGAAGAGAAGAACCAAGACCGTTCTAATGGAGTGAAAAGATGAAAGTAAAGAGAACGTCTCTTGTCGATCAGATTTATGACCTGATTTTGCAAAAAATACAGAATCGGGAACTGGTGCCGGGAGACAGACTAAATATTGAGGAACTGGCGAAAACCTTTTCTGTCAGCAGAACCCCTGTAAGAGAGACTATTAATAGACTGATTCAGGAAGGTTTTGTAGAGCAGAAGCATAATGTAGGACCTAGTATTATCAAGCTTTCGGAGGAAGAAGAAGCGGGACTGATTGAAGCCAACTGCTATCTCTTTGATATCGTCATTGATACATATCAGGGTCTGGATACGCTAAAATACCTCGTTGAAGAACTGGAGGATATCATTGCGGAGCAGAAAGCTGCTTATGAAACCGATGACGAGCAAGGTTCTCACAAGGCATCTGATTGTTTTCATCAGACTATGATAGAATACTGTACCAACAGGACTATCAGAGAGTGTGCGGCAAAGACGCAGAATCAAATCAATATGTGCACTTTTGCTTATCAGGCTGTCAGCGAAAACCGCAAGCAGAGTATTAATGACCATACGGAGATTCTGATTGCTTTGAAAAAGGGCAACATTGCCAAGGCGAAAATTCTGATGAATGAACATAATAAATTTTCAGGAACAACCTATATGAAACGAAAGCTCGAACTGGAGCAATCGAAATAAATGAAATGCGGGAGCAATGCGTAAGCAGCAGTATTGCTCCTTTTTTCTTGCGATTTTTTTTCCCACCTGATAAAATGAAGTTAGAGTTGCAATAGAGAAGAAAAAAAGTGGTGATGATTAGGGAAGGGAGATGGCTATGGAGGACAGCACAATCGTAGAGCTTTACTTTGCACGAAGCGAAGAAGCTATTGCGGAGACGGACAAGAAATATGGAAAATATTGCAATTACATAGCTTACAATATCCTCAGAAGCAGCGAGGACGCGGAGGAATGTGTCAATGATGCCTACATGCGTGCATGGAATGCAATTCCACCTCAACGACCGGTACAGCTTTCCACCTATTTGGGGAAGATAACCAGAAATTTGGCGCTGAACCGGTATAAAGGGCGCAATGCCCAAAAGCGAGGGGAAGGACAGGTTGCGCTGGCTTTGTCAGAACTGGAGGAATGTGTCGGTGAACGTTCAGAGGTGGAAACGCTGGCGGATGAAATGGCAGTAGTCGAGGTTATCAATCAATTTCTGGCAAGGCAGTCCAGATTGAATCGGATAGTATTTGTAAAACGGTACTGGTATTTGTGTTCTGTTAAGGAAATTGCAGAGGAATTTTCGATGAATCCGAACCGAATTACATCCATGCTTTTTCGTATGCGAAAAGAACTGAAAAAATCTCTGGAAAGTGAGGGAATCGTGTTATGAAGAAAGAGGATATTTTATTTCATATCAATGAAATTGATGATGCATATATTAAGGAAGCAGCAGATTTTCAGTCAGCGCAGAGAAGGAGCATGCAGCGGAAGAAGTGGTTTCGTTATAGCAGTATAGCGGCGGCATGTTTTTTGATGTTCGTACTGGGCGCTGTGCAGCTACTGCCGTCTGGTGAGCAAATCGGAAATGGGTCTTCCGATAGAAATGGTCAGAATGTGGCAGCAGAAGAGAGCGATAAGCTGCCGACTTTGTCAGTTGAACGCTATGCGACGAAAGCGGAAGAGCCAAAGAAAAAGCTTGGAAACCCATCGACACAAGAGGATGGAAACCCATGGGAAGAAGATACTGAGGTTGAGTTTCTTCCGGTATATGAGAACATCGCTTATGCAGGAGAGGCAGATGAAAAAGCGATACCGGTCAGCGATGCCTTTCTGGACAAAAAACTGCGGGCAGCTGCAGCTGAAATGAATATGACGATAGATGAGATCAAGTATGAGAGAAAAGAGAAATCCGATGATACGAAGCCAGAAGACGGAACTTTGCAGAAAGCATTTAAGGCAACTGCGTATACAGACGATGGCAATATCACTGTGACATATAATAATTTTACGGAAATAAAATTTGCACAGCCAAAGTCACTTCTGCAGGATCATAAGACAGCAGATTCTGAAATGGACAGTGAAGAAGCGGAGCAGGTGACCGCGTATCTTTTGGAACAGTACGGGGGATTAATGGAATTCTCGAACCCGAGGGTCAGTGTTCGCATATTTTACGATGAGGAGAGAAAGCCGCATTGGATTTTATCCGGTTATGACGGGGGAGAAAATCTGCAGGAGCAGATTGTGGGATATAACCTGAAGCGTATGAGGTTTGAACTAAACGATGAGGGACAGCTAATCGGCATTATGATGATGGATAATCTGGCATCAGGCAAGAAGATTGAGGAGTACCCGATTATTACAGCTGAAGAGGCAAAACAACTTCTCAAGAAGGGAAAGTACGTGGCAGGCAATACGAAGCTGCCGTCTCTTGATAATATTGAGCGTTCATCTCTTGTATATCTGACGGGACCGCAGTGCAATATTTTCATGCCTTACTATGCTTTTGATGTGCGTATTGATGAAGATGATGACCTCATTTGCTACAGCACGTACTATGTGCCAGCTGTTCGAGAAGAATATTTGAGCAAAATGCCTGAGACACAGGAATAATTTCATATAATGGAAGCTGTGGAATAGCACAGAAATGGACACCTCGGCATAGGATAACCTGGGGTGTTTTTTATGGCAAAAAAGAAAGGCATTGATGTCAGTTATTGGAACGGCAGGCTGACGGAAGCTGATTATAACAGGATGAAAAAGGCGGGTGTCCGCTTTGTTATTGCAAGAGCAGGCGGCTATCGCGGAACGATGGAGGATAGCACCTTTTCTCATAACTATCAGATGGCGCGTGCAGCAAATCTGGGGTTTGGGGCATATTACTACTCGACCGCAGTAACGGTGTCTCAGGCTAGACGAGAGGCTCGCCACGCAGTGGCTTTGTGCAAAGGAAAGACCTTCGACTATCCAATCTGGATGGATGTAGAGGACGCTATGACCCTGGGCAGACTGTCAAAGCGAGCACTTACTAAAGTAGTGAAAGCTTTTGTCAAAGAGGTCCGCAAACAGGGTCGAAAGGCTGGGGTCTATGCTTCTTACTCTTGGCTGACTGAAAAAATAGGCAGTTTACAGGGAATTGATGTGTGGGTAGCACAGTATAATGATACGAATTCCTATAAAGGAAGGACCGCTATGTGGCAGTACAGTGATGTAGGGCGTTTTAAGAATGTGCCCGGCAAATTTGATTTAAACTGGTGCTACAAAAATTATGAAACTAGTAGTGGAAGCGGAGAGAAAAAGCATACCTATACCGGTACCATTACCTTGCCAAAGCGTGGCTACTTCATTCTGGGTGACCGTGGAAAAAAGGTCAGACAGCTGCAGCAATTTCTAAACTGGTATGGAAATTCTCTGGATGTTGACGGTATTTACGGACCTGCAACAAAAGATGCGGTAAAGCGCTTTCAGCGCCGTCAGCGTATCACTGCTGACGGATTGTTTGGTCAAAAGTCACTGGAAAAAGCGAAACGGGTAAAGAAGTGAGTTTTAACCGCATGCATTAGTGAAAAGAGGCACTCACTCTGGCTGAGTGCCTTTACATAGACTTGTGAAATGGAAGTGATTTAGTACTTTTGGGGTTTTTAATAAAATATTTATTATGGAAACGGGTTATGGATTGCTAGCTTAGATAATGGAAATTATTTTATATGCCAATGATATTTGGATTGTTGGAGGATATATGGGCGGGGCATGGACTATTCCAAAGATGGAATAGGCTGGCTTCTTTGTGAAAATATATCAGAAAAAGAGGGCTATATTGTTGAATATGCTAATGGATTATGGGTTGCATGTTCAACTTATGGTAGCGATGACGGATATTGCTATTCGGACAGAGTACATATTTGATGTAGTTTATCTGCTGATTCTTTACAGAATTGTGAAGGAAATAAAATAACCGCCTGAGCCTGACAAACTTAGCGGTTATTTCAATCGTTACAGGTTGACCGTTTTCAAGGGTTTCCTCTTGACACCAATATACCACGAATGAAGAGATTATGCAATAGTCAATTTATCTTGCGCATTCCGCAGAAAGGAGCTTTTAGCATAAAAAGGCATAAAATAGTACTTTTAACGGAAAATAAACACCGCTCAAATCGTTGAAATTAGTACGTTTTGAGCGGTGTTGTTTATGGTACTTCCAAGGGGAGTCGAACCCCTGATTCAGCCGTCTTGTTTAAATTGCATAAAACCGTTGAAAATCAAACAATTTATAAATATTTAAACGAGTTTTTAATACAAATTTAATACAAAAGTTGTCAAGGGTTGAAAACTAGCTTGCTAATAGCTGCGGTTTTGTCATCGGTATCTATGTTGATGTAATATTCTCTCGTTACGTTAATATCAGCATGCCCCATCAGAGCCGCAACGGTTTGAATTGGTACGCCGTTTTTAGCTAACGTAGTACCGAAAGTGTGGCGGTACACATGGAAAGAGCGGCAGGGAACGCCCAGCCGTTTATATAACCGGTTGCATGCAGTGCGTAAAGAGTGCTTATCGTATAAATTACCTGTCTGTGTAGTGAAGAGGTGATTTGTTCTATAGCCGTTACGGAGCATTTCGACCTGCTGCCATGCTGCATGTTCTTCTACAGCCGTAAGAACTGCGTTCGAAAGGGGAATACTGCGAATTGAAGACTTTGTTTTTGTAGGGGCGATTTGGATTTTCTGCCCTGATTTTATGCCGTCTATGAACTCGTCAGAAATAACAACCTGCTTATTAACACGCAGAACGCCGTTTTCTATATCATCGTAACGCAATGCGAGCAGCTCACCAATGCGACACCCAGTATTTATAGCAAGCACAAAAAGAAGATGTAGCCTGTGCCCCTCAGAGCCTGTTAGAATGGTTTTTACCTCTTCAGTTGTCCAGGTCTCCACATTGCCATCAGAAACGGCGTTGCCCTTCGTTTTTTCCACTTTAGGCAATACAATATTTTTAGTAATATCCCTGCAGATGTTTTCATTTTCAAGATATCTGTAAAAGTGGGTTACAAGGTTATGTAATGACCGAACAGTAGAAGCACCGCAGGTCAGGGCGTTATATGCTGCTTGCAGATCTATGCTTTTGATGTTAGAAAGAGCCAGCCCCGCAAGGCTGGATTCTCTCAGATTGTTATTATAAGCGTTTACATATCGTGTTTTTGTAGAATCAGAATAACGGGAATCTTTTAGAAAAACCTCTGTGATGAAAGTATCCATCATCTGCCCAAAGTGAAGAGGCTTGTTCGTGATACCTTTGTTTAGATTGTCCATAAAGGCAGCAAATTTAGCCTCTGCTTCGCTTTTATTCTTGCCATAGAATAATTTATAGTCATCAACCCAAATGCCTTTAGAATTGATTTTTTTCCCTACCTTGCGCCGTATGCGGTAGTAGTCTTTGCCGTTGATTGTGCAGTTGGTTTTGTTTGCCATGATACACCATTCCTTTTTTTAAATCCGTAAAGCTTGCGGATTTGTAGTTAAAAACCTTTGGTTATGTTGACATTTTCTTGATGTTTGTTATAATATACTTAACAAGACAGCCGGAAGGTGCCGTGACCACCTGCCCCGGTGAAAAATTAAAAAGCTATTAAAAAATAGTCGTTCTAATCCTTGCCAGAGGGCGAACGGCTATTTTTTATGTGTAAAATTCAGAATGGCTACAATGAGCAGCGCAGCGGTTAAGATAACCATGAATTCTTCGTATGTACTCATAAAAACCACCCCTTTCCGCAAGACTCGGATAACAGGCGGTGCAGCACGTTCACCAGCTGCCTTATGAAATATGTTATATATGCCCCCTGCAGCCTGTGCGGCTGGATCAGGGGGGCGTTCTTCTTTTTTGTGTATTTATCTATATAGGTCAGTTCCTCTACACGCTTTGCTGCGTCCTCTTGTCCGGCTTTGTTTAGCATATGAAAACTATTAAAAATATACTAGAAGTATTTGAGCATATCGGAAAGCTCGGACTTTAAAGCGTCATCTTTAGTGAATTCTTTTTCATCGGTATATTTAGATAATAAGGTTAATTCTGAAACCCTTTTCAATGCTTCGGCTTTTCCCAATTCGTTAAGCAAATTAAAATCATTTAAAATTTTATTATCTTTAGAGTCAAGAACTTTTTTTACAAAATCGCCAAAACCTGCCTCATTAAGATCAACTTCCATAGCGTCACCAATTTTTTTAAAGTCTGCGTCAGAAAGGAAGAAAGACGATACAGGAATATTTAAAACATCCGAAATTTTTTTAAGCATATCAAGACTAGGTTCGCGCTGCCCTGTTTCGTAGCGGCTTATAGTTATAGGCGAAACACATAAAGCAGTAGAAAGGTCATATTGCGTCATGTTATTGGCGACTCTGAAATTTTTTATATTTTTACCGATATTATTTTTCATCCTCTCACCTCTTGCATCTTATAATAAATTTAGTATACCACAAAAGAACCAAAAAGGTAGTTTTTTTAAAAAAACTACTTGACATATAACCGAAATGGAAGTATTATAAAAACAAAAATAACCGATACGGTTAAAATGTGAAAGGTAAGGAGGAAAAAAATGAAATTAGACCACGATAAGTTAGACCTCTTGCGTGCAAGAAACGTTTTAACGATTTCACAGCTGGCAAAATCTGCAAAGGTATCTACGGCGTCAATCGTTCGCGGATCCAATTCGGGAATAACCACAATTGGAAAAGTCGCAAAAGCTTTAGGCGTAGATGTGGAAGAAATCATCATAAAGGAGGAATAGAAACATGCAGGAATTAAAAAAGCTGCGGACTATCGAACAGGCGTATGCAGCCCTAAAAGAAATGGATCCTGATACAGCTATTTCAAAATGGTTTATCAGAGAGGCTATTCTAAACGGTGAAATTCCATTTGTACAAGTTCATAGCAAAAGACTGATAGACCTGGGCGACCTAATTAACTACATCAACAAAAGTATGTGCACAATGGCAGAAAGGCAGGCAAGGCAATGAAATATTATGAATTTGTAAATTTACTTAACCGTATACCGCATGAAGGGTGGAGCCGATTTGACATGGCAATGTTTTTAGTTGGTTACAAGGGCGGTATCAATCAAAAAGACATAGATAACATTCAAAAATATACCAACTAGGATAAAACCGTAAACAGTTTACGGTTTTATACAAAAAAGGATTTGAAGAGGGTGAAAAAACGTCCTCTTTTACCCCTTGATTATAGGCTTAAGTTTACGACATAGAAAAATGGAAAGGAGGGAGTAAGAATAAAATGGCGAGAATTGAAAGGTGGAAAGAAGTTACAATAGCAGGGGAAGAAATTATAGTTAGAACTTGCCAAAAGGACAGGGAGACTAGAAGACGGGCGAAGAAAAACCGTCCATCAAAAGAATCTGTTATCAAAAGCAATAAGAGGCAGCTAACCCGAAGAATTCACGCCATAATAGAAGAAAATTTCAAAGTAGGAGATTTATACATAACATTTACATATAAGCCAGAAGAGAGACCGGAAGACCGAGAGAGCGCAAAAAGAGATGTTGAGAAGTTTATAAGGAAACTGCGGGCGGCATATCGTGCAGACGGTCAGGAGCTAAAAGCAATATGGGCAATAGAGGACGAACGTTTGTTTCATACTCATATGGTATTAAATAAACCCGGTAAAGAAGGGGAAAAGGCACTGAACACATGGAGCATTAAAGGCAATTTTTGGCGTGATGAAATTCACATCAGAGAGCACGCAAACGAGAAAGGGGAAATCCATCAGGATTTTTATTACCTGGCGCACTATCTCGTAAAAGAGAAAACAAAGCACTACGACAAGGTGAGCGACTTCCAAGAAAAAGCATACAGCAGGACGCGAAATTTAAGAGAACCGGAGGTTAGAAAATATCCTTTAAAACATGAAGAGTTGCAAATAGCTACCCCGGAAGGATACAGGCTTATAGACGGCAGTATAGAAGAATATACTGACCCATTGAATGGAGATATCTACAGAACATACCGTTTGCGCTGCATAAACGGAAGACCCTATAAAAGATGGGCAAGGGGGAAAAAGGCGAGGAAATCGGAGATATACCACTTAGAAAAGAACTTTATAGAAGAACAAATGGAATTCTTTAGGGAACTGTAGGAGGTGAAGGAGTGAAAAAAGAATGGTTGATATCAAGATATAGAGAAGCGGCGACAGAATCCATAAAGAAACAGCTTGAAGAGGCGAGTAATAAAGCGGTAGCAACTTTAGAATGTGGGGCAGAGTTTTTGCAGTATTTCAGAGGAGTAAATAAAAGGGAAGAGGTAGAACAAGAACTATTACGCTGCAAAAGGATTATAGCACTTGAAAGCTGGCTGACTGAAACACCTGCCGTACATGATTGTCCACATAATTTGTGGTGGTGGAAATGGAAACCGTCAAGAATAAGGTTGAACGTGATAGTAAGAGAAAACGCGGACCATGAAGAGGCATGCGAAAATTTCGGATTATTAACAGGAATGCACTATAATTTTCCAACAGTAAGAGCAATAACAAAAAACGACGTTTTGAGGGCGCAAAAGTTTTTGATGGATATTTTCCCCTACCACGTTGGAGAAACGGCATTGAAGAGGGAAACAGACGAACACAAGAAGCTTGTAAGGATTGTGAATAGTGAAGTACAAGAACAGTTATCAATATTCAAATCCGACACGCTGTCGGATTTGTGAAAAAAGAAAGGTGATTTTAGGAATGACTAGGCTAGATATATTGTGGGAGATTTATGTTAGGGACCTTGCTTCGGGGCAACTCTCTGCAGAGTGCGACGAAGCAAGAAAGAAGCTTATTAATGCGCTTGAATGCGTGCGAGATTTTAGCGATTATAACCGCATAGACGTAGCAATTGAAGAGGTGATATGTATAAGCGGGTTTGATTGTTTTGTAGAAGGATATGAGTTAGCGTTATCTTTGTGTCAGACCAAGCAAGAAAGGGGAATAGCAAAATGAGTAGCAGAGTAGAAAACGCCTTGGAAGAGTATAGAGTAAAATATTTTAACAGGATTGGCAAATTTAACTTGTCGATGGAGGACTGCCTTGAGTTGAGGAGTCGCAACGACGAATTTGATATTTTGAACGATTCTTTCGAAGTGGGATTTGTCATTGGTATAAGATACGCCAATAAAATGCGAAAAGCCCTTAAATAAGGCGGTAAAGCGCATATAAAAGGACTCTTCAAAGGCTTGCAAGGGCAAACCCAAAAACACAATTAAAGTTTACCCTTGCAGGCGGAAAAAGTCAATCAGAAAGGAGTTTCGGAAATGGAAAAAATCAAAATCAGCTATGAAAACTTTGAAAGAATCCGCCCAGTTGTGGAAGCAATCAAAGAGGCAGCACCGGGAAAGGTGAAAGAAAAGCGAATCAAAAGCAATCTTGAAAACGGGCAGAAATACGACCGAATTTATATCGAAATCACTTGAAAAGGCTGTAAAGCTGCGGTATACTATTATCAGACAAATAAAGATATAGTACCGCAACCGCTTGGTTCCTGAGCGGGTGTAAGCTGAAATCAGCGTGGGAATAGCTTGAAAGAGTTATTCCCACGTTTTTATTTGTCCTAAAATTTCTTTTTTTTTCCAATCCACCCGCCGAGACCCTGGCGGTATATCAAGTAGGGGTCTAAAATTAGCCCACCCGGGCAGAAAACGGAGGAATTAGACTGTGAGCGAAGAAAAGACATTTACACAGGAAGAGGTAAACCAGATTGTGCAGGAAAGGTTGCAGCGAGAAAAAAACAAGCAGCCGGAACTAGAACAGAGGGAAAAAAAACTTGCAAAAAGGGAAAAGGCATTTAATGCAAAAGAGTTATTACAAAAACACAATTTGCCCGAAGAATTCCAGAGCTTTTTAGAAGCGTCCGAAGATATGAATGCGGCAGTTATGCAGATTACACAGGGTATTAACGCCTGCAAGGCAAGCACGAAGCCTGTATATGAGCCGCGAGGCGGAGAACCGCACGACAAATCGGAGGATATTCGGAGAAGTTTCGGGCTTTACGATTAGGAGTGATAAATAAATGGCTATTCAATTAGCAACAGATTTTAAACCTTATGTAGATGAGGTTATGACGAAAGCGTCAACGCTTAAGCTTGTTGCCGGTGCAGAGTTCAATTTTACCGGTGCAAATACTATCAAGCTTTATAAAGTAGGCACTGCACCAATGCAGGACTACGGAAGAAATCAAATAAAAGAAGGCAATTGGTCACACTATGGAGCGGTAACCACGTTAGACGCAACGACCGAAGAAATGACACTGAAAAAAGACCGTTCCTTTACCTTTGAAATTGACAAATTGGACGAAGACGAAACCAAGGGAAACCTTGAGGCAGCCTCTGCACTCAATAGGCAACTACGGGAAAAGGTTTTACCGGAAATTGAAGTACATTCTTATGGTGAAATTATAAAGCGTGCAGGGCTTAGAAATAGTGAGACAGCCGAGTTGACCGAAGAAAACATTTATGCAGCCATCACAGCGGCGAGCGTTGTTCTTGATGAGGCGGAAGTACCTGAAGAGGGGAGATATATTCTTGTAACGCCTGAGGTGCTGCGCCTGATGAAACTAAACAATGCTCTTGCAGTCAATGAAGATATTGGCAAAGAGCTACGCCAAAAAGGCGCAGTTGCTGCGCTGGACGGTGCGGCAATCATCAAAGTACTTTCAAAGCGTATGCCGGAAGGTTTCAAATTCCTTTACGGTCACCCGATGGCGGCGGCTGCACCTGTAAAGCTGGCAGACTATAAAATCCACAAAGACCCACCGGGGCTTTCTGGATCACTGGTAGAGGGCAGAATAAACTATGATGCTTTCGTCCTGGACAATAAAGTAAATGCGCTTTACTTGTACAGTACAAAGGCTGCTGAATCAGGAACGCAGAAATAAAGAGCAGGTGAGCCTATGAGCGAAACCGCAAAAAGAGGACGCAAACGCATTGAAATTGACCAAGAAAATTTTGAAAGCCTTTGCGCCTTGCAGTGCACACTTGCTGAAATTTCGGGGTTCTTTGGGTGTTCAGCTGATACCGTTGAAAGATGGTGTAAACGTACCTACAAAATGAATTTTGCGGACATATTCGCACAAAAGAGAGCACCGGGGCAAATATCCCTTAGACGTTCCCAATTCAAACTTGCGGAAAAGAATGCTTCAATGGGGATATGGCTAGGCAAACAGTACTTAGGACAGGCGGACAGTGCAACAGAGCGCGAACAAATCACGGAAGATGACGGTTTCTTAGACGCGCTGAAAGGTACAGCCGCAACCGAATGGGAAGACTATACGCCCCCAAAAGCCCCTTCGCGCGCTATCAGCTCTGCTGAACAGTTAAAAAAGGCAAAGGAAGAACAACAGCTGCGGCAGCAGATACGGCAAGAGATGCTTCAAGAACTGCAACCGGAACCGGAACCGGACCCAGAGCAGGAGAAACTAGATGAAATTTACAACAAATACGGAGCTATAGCAAAGGCGGTGAAAAATGATGTTGGATAAAAGTTTACTTGAGCAATACCCGGATTTGGTGAAAGAAATCAAGAACCAGACCGGAAGACTTGAAAAACTGCGAGACTTGCAGGAAACAAACCACGACCCGGAAACGGCTGCCTCTATCGCAGATCTTACGGTACTGCTGATAAAGAATACTGCTAGTTCAATTGAACTAGCAAGAAAAATTGAAGCGGAAGTATCTGCGGTAGATGATGCGAAAATTCGCGAGATTTTGCGTATGCGCTACCTGGTCGGTATGACATGGCGAGAGATTGGAGAAATATTCGACATGGAACCGGATAGCGTTAGGAAAGCGGTTAGAAAATATTATAGTTAGAATCCGTTATGATTGACGGTTTCTATATACTAGAATTTCATAGTTGGAGCATGTAGCCGCTGAATTTGGCGGCTATTTGCTTATACAGCGAGGTGAAAGTTATGACGAATGAAGAACTTGCTTTGAAGGTGAAATCGGGCGATACAGCCTATTTATTGCCTTTATGGGAGGGCGTGCAAAGGCTTGTTGAGATTAAGGCGAGAAGCTACAACCAGCCGGATTATTATGACGACATGATACAGGAAGCATATTTACAGCTGCAGCCGGCGGCAGAACGCTACAAACCTTCTGCGGGGAAGTCGTTCATCGGGTACTATATCAAGTATTATGTGCCTAATGCCTTTAAAATTGCCCTGTACGGCGGGAGAAGTGAATCAAGGGTAAACAGTCCTGATAATCATTTGATTAGCTTATATAGACCCGTTGGAGACGATACCGAGGCATGTTTAATTGATGAACTTATCGACCTTGAGGGCGAAACAGCACACCGGCACATAGAAGATGCGGACTTTTGGCAAGATGTCGGTAGACTGCTACGCAAAGGCATAAAGCAGATACCAAGCGACCAGCAACGGGAAGCAGTAAACTTTCACTATTTGCATGATACAACCTTTACCAATGCCGCCTGTCTGCACGGCGTACACGTGAACCAGTGGCAAAGTCAATATCAAAATGGATTGCGAAAGCTCCGCAAGTTCCTCTTGGGATTGCCGAAAGAAGAGCAGGAGAAAAGCGGCTTAAACGATTATTTGGAAAGTCATAGGAACTATGCCGGCGGTATGGGAGCATGGAAGAATAGTGGTTTCACTTCCAACACGGAGGCAATCGCCCTGAAGCGTATCCAGCTTGAGGAAGAAATACGACAATTTGAAGATATTGTTGCCATGCTTAAAATGTGAGATACTACATTTAAATCTATAATAGACTGTATCGTATGTTAAAATCAGTTGAAAAATAAACATTATCAGCTGATTTTTTTAATACAAAAATTAATATAATTTTAATACAAAAGTTTTGAATGAGTGGCAAACGGTGAATAAGTATACAAAAAATGAATAAAGCGGCAGAATTTATTAAAACATCATAAACGTTGAAATATCAACGGATAAGAAAAGAACCGCAAGCTGTATGCGGTTCTCAAAATGTATTGGTACTTCCAAGGGGAGTCGAACCCCTGATTCAGCCGTGAGAGGGCTGCGTCTTGACCACTTGACCATGGAAGCATATTTAAAAATTATCAATGAGCAGTTGAAATCTCACGCTATTTATTATATACTTAAAAATGATTGTTGTCTAGTAGAATTTTTTATTTTTATAAATTTTAAATAGAAGGAGAAAGCTATAATGAGAAAATTTAAGAGTACAAGAGGGAGCAAGCAGGAACTGACAGGGGCACAGGCGATTATTCAGGGACTTTCTGAAGATAAGGGTCTTTACGTTCCGACTGAGATTCCGGCGATTCCGTTTAATATAGAAGATATGATGGGAAAAACCTATCAGGAGATTGCTCTCGCAGTAATCGGTGCTTTCTTCGATGACTATACTGAGGAAGAGATGCAGTACTGCATCAACGGCGCTTATGATGAAAAATTTGAAGCTGCGGATATTGCACCGATTGTCAGAGCAGGCGGCGCATATTTTCTGGAACTGTATCATGGAAGAACAGCAGCTTTTAAGGATATGGCTCTGTCTATTCTGCCATATTTGCTGACCACTGCCATCAAGAAAGAAAATGAGGATAAGAAGATTTGCATTCTGACTGCAACCTCTGGAGATACCGGAAAAGCTGCCTTGGAGGGTTTTGCAGATGTGCCGGGAACAGAAATCATCGTATTTTTCCCGAATCAGGGCGTCAGTCAGGTGCAGGAGCGTCAGATGATTACTCAGGAGGGTGCAAACACCCATGTCTTTGCTATCAACGGAAACTTTGATGATGCGCAGACTGGCGTAAAGAAAATATTTAATGACAACGCATTTGCCGAAAAACTGGCAGCCTCTGGGTGTAAGCTTTCTTCGGCTAATTCCATCAATATCGGCAGATTGGTGCCACAGGTTGCGTACTACGTCTACAGCTACATAAAGCTGGTGGAAAGCGGTGCGATTAAAAATGGCGAAAAGATGAACATCGTGGTGCCGACCGGAAACTTTGGGAACATTTTGGCAGGTTACTATGCAAAGCAGATGGGCATTCCTGTGGGCAAGTTTATCTGTGCTTCCAACGAAAACAAAGTTTTGACAGACTTTATCAATACAGGTATATATGATATCAAGAGAGACTTTTATCTGACTAATTCACCGTCCATGGACATTTTGATTTCCAGCAATCTGGAACGGCTGCTGTATCATTTATCCGGCGGAAATGGAGAGGAAATCAAGGCACTGATGGCGCAGTTAGACACCGAAAAGGTTTACAAAGTCAGCGATAAAATCAAAGCAGGCCTTGCTGATTTTTATGGCGGCTATGCGGATGTTGCACAAACCAACGAGACTATTAGCCAGATGTATGCGGAGCATGGCTATCTTATGGATACCCACACTGCAGTGGCGTATAAGGTTTATGAAGATTATCGCAAGGAGACAGGGGATACCACACCGACCGTCATTGCATCCACGGCTAGCGCTTATAAGTTTGCTGAAAGCGTTGCAAAATCAATCGGCCTTGGAGAGGAAGAAAATGGATTCCGCTATGTGGAAGCGTTGGCAGCAAAGACCGGCGTGCGCGTGCCGAAGGGCTTAAAAGATTTAGATAAGAAAGAAGTCAGACATACCGGCGTAATTAATATCGAAGAAATGATGAACGTGGTAGAAGAGTCTGTAAAATAATAAGTTGAATCAGTTAAACAAAAGGCTTCAGCATTTTCGCTGAAGCCTTTTTAGAAGGATTTTATTTTACTGCATTGAATCCGTCTTGGAGGTCTGCAATAATATCATCAATATGTTCTGTGCCGATGGACAGACGAATGGTGTTCGGCTTGATACCTTGCTCTGCCAATTCTTCTTCATTAAGCTGGCTGTGGGTCGTTGTAGCCGGATGAATCACCAGACTTTTAACGTCAGCTACGTTAGCAAGCAGAGAGAAAATCTGCAGATTGTCGATAAACTTGTGTGCTTCGGCAATGCCGCCTTTGATTTCAAAAGTGAAGATGGAAGCACCGCCGTTTGGGAAGAACTTCTGGTATAAGTCGTGATCCGGATGATTAGGCAGAGACGGATGGTTTACCTTTTCTACCTGAGGGTGCTTTGTAAGAAATTCCACAACTTTTTTTGTATTCTCTGCATGACGGTCAAGTCGCAAGGATAAAGTCTCTACACCCTGCAAGAGCAAAAATGCAGCAAATGGAGAGATGGTCGCTCCGGTGTCACGAAGCAGGATTGCGCGGACATAGGTGACAAAGGCCGCCGGACCTGCAGCTTCCACAAAGGAAACTCCGTGGTAGCTAGGATTTGGAGCGGCGATTGGGTCGAATTTTCCGGAGGCTGCCCAGTCAAACTTGCCGGCGTCTACAATAATGCCACCCAAAGTTGTACCATGACCGCCAAGAAATTTAGTTGCAGAATGGACGACGATGTCAGCGCCATGTTCAATGGGACGAATCAGATAAGGCGTGCCAAAAGTGTTGTCTACGATGAGAGGCAGCCCATGCTTATGAGCAAGTTGTGCTAGCGCGTCAATGTCAGGAATATCACTGTTTGGATTTCCTAAGGTTTCGATGTAAATTCCACGGGTATTTTCGTTGATAGCACCCTCGACCTCAGACAGATTGTGAATATCCACAAAGCTTGCAGTAATGCCAAAGCCAGGTAGGGTATGAGCCAGCAGGTTGTAACTGCCGCCGTAAATGGTTTTCTGTGAAACAAAGTGACCGCCATTTTGCCCTAACGCCTGCAGGGTATAGGTAATTGCAGCTGCGCCGGAAGCCAGCGCCAGTGCGGCGTTGCCGCCTTCTAAAGCGGCAACGCGCTGCTCCAGTACGTCCTGGGTGGAATTGGTAAGACGACCATAAATATTGCCTGCGTCAGCAAGTCCAAAGCGTGCTGCAGCGTGTGCAGAATCATGAAATACATAAGAAGTTGTAGCGTAAATTGGAACTGCACGAGCGTCAGTTGCTGGGTCTGGAGTTTCTTGTCCTACGTGGAGCTGGAGTGTTTCAAATTTATAGTTTGCCATGATTATTTTCCTTTCTGTTTATATGATTTTACATTTATAATATAGATTTACTGCTTAGCATCAGTGATGCGGATTAGTCACATTCGTCCGAATCGGAAATTCTCTCTGACAAGTTCCTGAAAATAGTGTTTCATTGTCTTAATTCCTTTCTTACAAAAATCAAACAGCCCGGAAGATTCGATTTGTCTTCCGGGCTGATACGTAACTGAACCTTGTGTATCGTTTAAGCGATAACGCGACGTACTTTTGAAGGAGAGACCCAACCGAATTCTGCTGCACTTAAAGACATGCACAGGGAGAACATCCACATGTACATAGTTGTCATCATATTTATCATTACAAAAGCAGAATTGTAATTTTTCATGATAGGGACTCCTTTCTTTCAATTTCCTGTCTGTGAAGTTAATATGAGTATAAATGTTTTTTCCTACTTTGTCAATGGGTAAATAGGAAAAATATGAAAATATGTGTAAACAGGGTCAATGTGGGCAGAATGCGTTTCAATGATTTTTTGGCGGGGGACAACTCTTGCAGGACACGACAGGACAGACCCTGGTGCGGTCAGCGGAAAATTCGTGGAAGCAGATATGGCTGCGCCGCTTTTTTTGTGTGTAATACACTGCCTGACAGGCAATATCAAAGATATTTGCTGTAGCACGATGAAATAAAGATAGGTAGAGAATTATGCGCAGAGTAAAGGTTTTGTTTTGCATCAAAAACCTGCTGCAAAAAAATGTTTTAAAAACATAGCAGAAACTACTTGCAATCTTCCTCAACTTGTGGTAAATTATAATGGTGCTTGGAGGATTGACCGAGTGGCTAAGGAGCCGCATTGGAAATGCGGTAAGGTGTAACAGCCCCGTGGGTTCGAGTCCCATGTCCTCCGCCAGAAATAAAAATGACACTCTGATGGGTGTCATTTTTATTTTTTGACTTAGCATCTAATGGGGCGAGAATCCACGCGTGGGTGAGAGTGTCCCATCCCCATTTTGCGCAGGACTTCGCCCGCAATGCAAAATGGGAGAGCGAAAGGAGCCTGCGATCCTCTGCTGTTCAATATTCGCAGGCTCCTGTAGGAGCTTTGTACGAAGTACAAAGCGTTGTCCTCCGCCAGAAAATCATTAAAAAACCAACGGTTTTGCCCGTTGGTTTTTTCTATACCTACATTCCACCTACATTTTTCGGAAAATAATAGGAGATGTGCAAAGAAGAACTTAGACAACCTCGACTGTCCAGTCTTCCGGAATAAGCTGCAAGATAAAGCCCTTGACTGTATCTACAGCTTTTTTCTTTGCTTCGGTAAGGAGCCCCTTGGCAGTGGCTTTTTTCTCCATCTCAGCTTTCTGGTCTTTGTTAAAGCTGTTGTAGTCGGTGACCTTTAGCGGGTTGAAAATGCTGGTGGTTTCGTCGAAAACCTCCAGACTGTCTTCCTCAATCTGATGGGACAGAATTTCAGCCTCAGGGAGAGTAATCGAAATCTTTTGCCCGGAAACTGAAATCTCAGCATTGGAAAGATTGACACCGGCTTTAATCTCTCCATCGTAGGTAATGATAAATCCTTTGGTGGTGAAAGGAAGTTTAATTCCGTAAAAATCTTTACTATTTTCAAATTCAGCCATATTGGTGTATGAGTAAGTAATCGTGGCGAGCTCACTAATTTCCGTCAGTTTATTCTCCAGCACTACTGCATCAATTTCGGAAACACCGGCAGATTTGCCAACCGAGCGTCCGAAAAAGAAACAGATGAGGCAGACTGCTGCAAGAAACAAAGCAATTACGCCGATTTGTTTAGCTTTCTTCATAATGTTCCCCTTTTCGACAAAATATATTGTTAAGCTTATTTTATCATCTGCCGGCAAAAATGCAATAGATTTACCACGGAATACAAAAATCTTCGTACTGCTTTTGTTGCAATAGATAAGACAAAGTTTTATAATAGATAATATCTAGTGATAGATTGGGTTTTAATTGAGAGTTTTACCAAAACACTGATACAGGAGGTGACCGTTTCCATGAAAGTCATCGTAATCGGTGGCGGTCCGGCTGGCTATGAGGCGGCAATGGGGCTTAGACGCCGAGGAATTGAAACAGTTTTAATAGAAAAGAACTCTATCGGAGGTACTTGTGTCAACAGCGGCTGTATTCCGACCAGAGTTTATTTGCAGGTGATAAAATCGGCAGAGACTCTAATTCGAAGCGGTTTTGCGAAAACGGAGCTAACCCCGAAGGATCTGCGTAAGTTAGCTACTGGGAAGATTCAGCAGCTTGTGTACGGCATGACATATATGCTGCAGAAGCAGAAGGTTCAGCTGTTAGAAGCGGAGGTTAGCCAGATAGAGACCGGCAAGGTGTCACTGGCAGATGGAACCTGTCTGATGTGTGATGAAATTATTGTTGCCACTGGCTCAGAGCCAATCAGTGCAGAAAACTTTACCGCAGAGCAGCAGTTTACTGCAGAACAGCTTCTTACGCTGGAAAATCTGCCAAAACGACTTGATATAATTGGAGGCGGCGTCCTTGGGGTGGAACTTGCGGTGATTTTACAGTCCTCGGGCGTTCAGATTACTCTGCACGAGCATATGCCGCGAATTCTGCCGGGATGGGATAAGGACATCAGTGATGCCATGGCCTCCTACCTGAGAAGCCTGGGTGTACAGCTTGAGACCAACAGCGTATCCGGTGTTTTTGAGAATATGGTATTTTGCTGCGGAAGAAAGCCGAAGCTTCCGTTGATTAAAGGACAGACGGCAGGAATTCACTTGATTGGAGACTGCAAAGGCGTACATTTTACAGCGGATATGGCAGCAGAGGATGGCCGACAAGTTGGTGCGGCGGTGACCGGGGAAAGAACCGAACGCATAAAACCAAACATCGTTACTGCCCAGTGTATCTTTACGCCCCTTGAGGCAGCGGCAGCAGGCAGTATTTGCAAAGAAGGCATGGTAGAAAGTTATCTTTCGACAGATATGATGGCAGGCGGCGTGATTTTCGGCACGCAGGGCGCATTTGCAAAGGCAGTCATGGAAAAAGAAACCCACATCTTAAAAGGTTTTCATGTGGTTTCTCATTTGGCTTCAGAAATCATTCAAATCGGACAGGCAGCGATTGCTGCTGAGATGACTGCAGAGCAGTTTTTGGAGCAGGTATTTCCGCACCCTACGGAGGGAGAACTATTAAAGGAAGCCGTGCGAGGTCTGTTATGAATTTAATCATCGAAAGAAGTCATAACCCCAGTCATAATTTGGCAAGGGAAGAGATGCTTTTTAATCATGTGGAGGAAGATACCGTTTATCTTTGGCGCAACAACCCCTCAGTTATCATCGGTCGACATCAGAACACGCTGGCAGAAGTTGATGAGGCAGCTGCGGCACGTGAGCATATCGGAATAGTGCGGAGATTGACAGGAGGCGGCGCAGTCTTTCACGATTTGGGAAATATCAATTTTTCCTTCATTTTCCCAGATGGGGTCTTTGAGGAGAAGGCAGCGCAGGGATTGCAGATGATGATAAGCTATCTGCAGAGCTGCGGCGCACCATGTTTTGCAAACGGCAGAAACGACATCTGTATGACGGATTCCTCAGGAAATGTAGTGAAAATCAGCGGTACAGCCATGACACAGAGAGAAGAACGTGGGATTTTTCATGGTTGCATTCTCTTTGATTGTAATCTTGCTGCTATGGAAAAAGTCCTGACGCCAAAGAAGGAAAAATTAGTGTCGAAAGGCGTTACCTCTGTACGCAGCAGAGTTTCCAATCTGCGTGGACTGGTGCCTGCGCTTAGACATATCAGTGCAGATATTTTCTTTGAAGACTGGGGAAAGGAACTATCAAAAAGTTGTCAACTCATTGGGAAAATGAGCCCAGATGAAGAAGAGGAAATCGCGACTCTCATCGAGCGCAGATATGGAAACAGACAATGGAATTTCGGCAGGAATCCGATATGTACCATGGAGGCAAGCTGCAGATTTCCTGTAGGTACAGTGACCTTTCATGGAAATATCAAGGGTAGCGAAATCAAAAGTTGTTCTTTTAGCGGAGATTATTTGGGGCTGGAAGATTTTGGGGAAATCTCTGCGAGACTGCAGGGCGTTGAATTTTCTTACAGCGCCATAGAAAAAGCCCTGCAGGGGATAAAGCTTGAGGCATATTTTGGAACATCCAATAAAGAAGATATATTGAATTTTTTAGCAGGAAGGAGTGAGTAATCATGGCATTTATAATGAAAGATGAAGTTTTTGCAGATATGAGAGCAGTCTGTAAGAGCATGTATGAAGAGGGAAAAAATCTCAAAGCGGAAGAAGCGCTGATGAAGCTGATGAACATGGAAGGCATGCCTATGCACTGTCCGTATCACCACTTTATCATGCCGGCGGCGCTGCTGAGCATTGCGGCGATTCAGGAGGGAAAATCCTGGGAGGAACTGGATAGCTGGCTTGCTATAACAGAAGAACGGGCAAAGACCGTGCCTCCTGGATTTTGTGGAAACTGCGGCACTTGCGGCGCAGCAGTAGGCATTGGCATTTTTATCAGTGTATATACCGAAGCGTCGCCTCTTTCTGTGGAAAACTGGCAGTGGGCAAACGAGGGAACTGGTAAGAGTCTGATTGCGATTTCCAAATATCCGGGACCTAGGTGCTGCAAGAGGACTTCCTTTTTGGCGGCGCAGGAGGGTGTGCCGTATATCAACGAAAAATGTGGGTTACATATGGAGATTTCAGATGACATCAAATGCAGATACCATGGGAAAAATGCCCAGTGCCTGGAAGAGAAATGTCCGTTCTATGAAGAAGATGAGAAGGAGGCGTAAGAGATGGCAAAGGAAATTATCGTGCCGGAAAGTCTGCTACCAAAGCCGCAGCCTTACAGAAATTGTGAGTGCATGAAGCAGCCCATTGATTTAACAGCAAAAAAAGGAACCATCACATGGCTGGTGGAAGTGGGGGAAGCTGTTAAGGAAGGGCAGACCGTCTGTGAGGGTGAAGTGGACAAGAAAATCGTAGAGATCAAGGCGCCGGTCAGCGGGATCCTCAAAGAAATTCTCATCGAAGATGAACACGTTTTTAAGGCAGGAGATGTAGTAGGATATATTGAAAACAAATAAATCTTTCAAGTAAGCAAAAAAGTTTTCTTATTTTGGCGAAATCGCCTTTTAAGAAAACTTTTTTTCTGTCGTGGATAATTGTGCAAGTATGCAAATACGCAGCGAAGCATGATGTTTTACTCGATGGATTTTAGTGATTCAGTCATGCTGATTTTCTCCAGCTTATAGTACATGGCGAGACTGACTATTGTGGCAAAGGCAAATGTAAGAATCACGGCAAGTACGTAGCTGAGCGGTGTGATTCGCACGTCGAAGCAAATTAAATCCACTTGGATTTGGCTCATGACAAAAGCATGGAGTACTTTCCCCAGAATAAGTCCTACGAGGGCACTGATTCCTGTCAGGAAAAAGTTTTCGCGGAACACATAGGCAGAGGTTTCACCAGGATAAAAGCCCAGCACTTTGATGGTAGCGATTTCCCGAATTCGCTCTGTAATGTTAATGTTGGTTAAGTTGTAAAGCACGATAAACGCCAGTGCGCCAGCGCTGAGGATAACCAACAGAATAACGTAGTCCAGACTTTCCATCATGTTTTCTACGCGGATTCTGAAATCGTGGTTGATAGAAACTGCAGCTACATAGGAATCATTTAGGACGCTGGCGGAAGAACTGTAGATATGCGCGGTGTTATCGCCCGTATCTGCATTTGAGCCGTCTGCAGCAGAATCAGAAGCGGCATAAACCAGCGCAGCTTTTATTTCCGGAAGACCGCCCCAGTCATTTTCTACAGCCTTCGGTGAAATATAGATGTAGTTTTGCACGTAATTTTCGCAGACGGCGCTGACGGTAAGATGAACTTCCTTTCCATCTTTGTTTCGCAGAATAAAATCGCTGCCTGGCGAAAGATTATAGGTGTTAGCCAGCTTTCTGCAGATAACCGCTTCCTTTTGGCTCGGGTAGGAAATTGGATTACCGGCGTTATCATGAAGCCTTATGAAATCACCAAAGTCAGAACTGTCTGCTGCAATCAAGTTGACCGATTTTATAGCGTCCTCTGTCACTAGGTCGGCACTGCTTAGGTGGAGATAAATCAGCTTGTCTATAGAAGAAGCATTTTTTTCAGAAAAGCGCTGTTGGCGAGTTTCTGTCATTTCCTTATTAAATGTGATGCTGTAATCGTATACCTGAATTTCGTCGTACTGATAGTCAGCGAAGTTTCGCACAGAATCGCTGACGCCGAGACCTGTCAGAAGCAGGGCAGTACAGCCGCTGATACCCAGTACCATCATGAAAAAACGCTTTTTGTAGCGGAAAATATTTCTAAACGATACTTTATAGAGAAAGCTCAGCTTATTCCAGAGGAAAGGAATTCTCTCCAGAAGAATTCTCTTTCCATTTTTCGGGGCTTTGGGGCGAATCAGCTGGGCAGGCACTTCTCTGAACTCTGCATAGCAGGAGAACAGGGTAGTCCCCATGGAACACAGCAGAGAAACTGCAAGAGCAGAGGCTGCCAGCGGTTTATCGACGATATAGACAAGGTCTGCGCTGAAATCGTACATCATGCCGTAGGCGTGCCAGATGATAATCGGGAAGATGTAACAGCAGGAGAAGAAGCCGATGATACAGCCAATTAAAGCGGCGCTTCCCGAATAGAACATATATTTTCCGATGACCGCGCCGTTACTGTAGCCTAAAGCTTTCATAACGCCAATCTGGGTTCGCTGTTCATCAATCATCCTTGTCATGGTAGTCATACACACAAGGGCTGCTACCAGAAAGAAGAAAATCGGAAAGATTTTTGCGATTCCATCGATAATACCGGAGTCATTTTCGAAACAGGCGTAGCCGATGTTGGTATTTCTGTCCAGCACATATGTGTCAGGTGTTTCGATGTCTTCGATTTCTTTTTCGGCATCGGCAAGTTCTATTCGTGCATCTTTAAATTCCGCATCTGCTTTTGCAAACTTTTCATCTGCTTCCGCTTTGCCTTTATAGTAGGCGGTGAAGCCGTCTTCGATTTCTTTTTCGGACTTGGAAAGCTTCTTTCTGCCTTCGCTTATTTGCGTAAAACCTGTTTTAATTTCTTTTAGATTCTTTTGCAGTTCTTTTTCGGCAGCAGAAAGCTGCGCTTCGGTCTGTGCAGCCTGTTCCGGTGGCAGATAAGCTTTATTTGCTTCAAATTCTTCTCGTTTTTTTGCGGTTTCAGCAAGCCCTTGTTCTACCTTAGCCTGATTATCTTTGAGGCGTTTTTCCTGCTTGTTTAAGTTCTCTTTGTTTTTGGCAATTTCGGCTCTGCCGTCTGTCAACTTCTGATAGGTACTGGCAAGTTCTCGCTGGGCATCAGCTTTTTCGTTCTGATATTTCTTGTAGTTTTTGTCATATTCTTTCTGAGCTTCTGTAAGCTCTTTGCGTGCCTCTGTCACGATAGCGTCATAGCGGCGGTCTGCTTGTATGTCAACCTGTGTCTGTACGGCATCCTCCGTTCTTGAGATGAGATCTTTGTATGCACTGGTGTAAATGGGAAAGTTTTCAACAAGGGACAGGTAAATTTCAGTGTAATAGTCCGTATCAAAACCTCCGTCTCCGAGGTAGGCAAAACCGGAAACGGATCCATTTCCAAGAGCGGTGGAGCCCCTTTCAAAATTCAGGTAAATGGGGGAAACACAGGTTCCCACAACGGTATAGGTGTCATGGGTCAGCATGTCCAGTGTGTCATCTTCGTTATCCTTGGACAAATGGATTACAGAGCCTATGGGATCTTCATCGAGGAGGTTGTAGTCGATAATGCATTCATTTGCAGCTTTTGGCATGCGACCGCTTTTTAGAGTTAAGGTATTGATATTCTCAGGCAGGGAATGCAGTTTCAGCACTTGGTCGGTTTTTACATTATCAGTATGATAAAGCACGTCACAGCTGATAGAGCCCTCGGCGTTTTTTACGTCTTTAAGGGCTGCCATAGCAGTGACATCCTCTTCTTCGAAACCCAGTGAGTTCATGACCTGATAGTCGAAAAAATTGTTTGCATCAAGATAGTTTCCTGCTGTGGCAATCATGGCTTGCCGGGTGACCTTTAGTCCGGAAAAAAAGCCTACGCCCAGAGCGACGATGGCGAGAATGGCAAGATAGCGACCAAGACTTGATTTGATTTCTCTAAATGTAGATTTCTTTAGCATGGGCGACCTCTCTTACCATTCGATATCTTCAACAGGAACAATATGTTGATTCTTTTCTTCAGAAAAAACGGTGCCGTTTTTGATATGAATAATCCTGTCAGCCATGGCAGTTAGCGCGGAGTTGTGCGTGATAATAACGACGGTCATGCCATTTTTTCTGCTGGTATCCTGCAGCAGTTTTAAAATAGCTTTGCCGGTGTTATAGTCAAGAGCTCCCGTGGGCTCATCGCAGAGGAGCAGCTTTGGATTTTTTGCAAGGGCGCGAGCGATGGCGACACGCTGCTGTTCACCACCGGAAAGCTGGGCGGGGAAGTTGTTTATTCTGTGACCAAGTCCTACTTCCTCCATAACGGTGCGGGCATCCAGCGGATTTTTACAAATCTGGGTTGCCAGCGAGACATTTTCGAGGGCGGTCAGATTCTGTACCAGATTGTAGAACTGGAACACAAATCCTATGTCATGGCGGCGATAGGCAGTCAGCTGTTTCTTGTCGAACTTTGAAATATCGGTACCATCTAAGATGACGGAGCCCCCGCTCAAGGTGTCCATACCGCCTAAAATATTCAAAAGGGTGGTCTTTCCTGCACCGGAAGCGCCAACGATGACGCAGATTTCACCTTTTTCTATTTCAAAGGTAGCGTCCTTCAGTGCTTCGATGGATACCTCTCCCATATGATATACTTTTTTTACCTGATTGAATGCTACAAATGCGCACATAAAAAAGCCCTCCCCAGCAATTAAAATACTTAAAAATATTTTAACATAATTCCCGGGAAGGGTCAAAGAAGATTGGAAGAATTTCCTAAAGTTTCAGTTTTTTTATGGTCATGTCTCCGCTGGTGGAAGAAAATTCAAAGGAAGCTTTGCCGCTGCCGATGATGAATTCGTCTTCATCCTTAAAATTGATGTCAAATTCACTGTGGAAATTGCCGCTGATGGTGTCAAAGTCACAATCCAGACTAGGCTTTTTTGGAAGATACACAACACAGTCACCGCTGATTGTGTACATTTCAAAGGAAGAAGGACAATGCGATAGCTTTAAATCCATGGAGCCGGAGGTAGAATCAAAGGTGATGTCATCAGCCAGCAGGAGATTCCCCGTTAAGTTTCCGGAAATGGTATCAATAGACAGCGCCTGCGCCGCGATATTTTCCAGATAGATGTCGGAAGATATTGCGTCAACGTCCAGTTCCTGCAAACTTTCCGCTATATTTTTGGGAACTTTTATCTCCAACGCTTTAATTGGGAGATTATCATCATTATCGGAGAAGGAAAAACCGATATAGTAGTTGGATTTGCAGTATTCGACTTGAAGAACGCCGTGCTTAATCCGGTAGCGAAGGCAGTATTCATCGTCTAACTCTTTGTTTGAGGATTCGGTTAAAATGATGTCATCGCCGTCGTAAGGGATGACGGAAATATCGCCGTCAATCCAGTCGATACTGATGGAACGAATGGAAGATGCGGAGATGTGATATGTATTGTCATTTTCAAAAGTATTATCGTAGTGAACTTTTTTAAAACCTACAAAACGCCAGAGGTCGCTCTCCATAATATTTGTTAGAGAACCGCCGCAGATTAGACCGATAATGGACAGAATGAGACCGAAAGAAATCAGACCTGCAGAGGCAAGTAGGATAATTTTTGTACTGTGTTTCATCTATTACACCTCCTGTTTGATGAACAGACTCTTTATCTGCCCATAGATATAGCGTGAGAATTGAGTAAGGTAGACTGCGGCAGCCTTTGCGGCAAGAATGCCCAGAAGGCACAGACCAACAAAGATAAAGCTGAAGCCGATGGTGAGCAGCACATAACCGATACCACTGCTTGTTAGCGTAAATGCTTTAAATAGCAGTATAATCCCAGCAAATCCAATGGATATGACTACTGCGAAGATAGCAATGATGACTGCTGCGATGACGATAAAGATAGAGCCGATGACTGCAATGAACGCAAATAGCAGGGGCACCCAGAGAGGAGAACCGATGACAGCCAGGATAATGGCGGTTGTTGTCCATCCTTTCTTTGGTGTAGCTTTTGCTTTTACTAGATGAGACAGGGAAGCTTCCCTAAGAATTTGCTGTGCAAGCAGATTTACATCGCCAAAACTGGCAACTGCAGCCTCTTCACTGACACCGTCTTCGACCATATCGTCGATGAGCTCAGCATAATAATCAAGTCGTTTCTGTGTCTCCTGTGGCGGAAGTTGGGTCAGCCTGATTCGCAGCTGGTGCAGAAAGATTTCTTTATTCATGTTCTAATCCCTCCTTGATGTATCGATAAATAATTTCAATTTCTTCCCAGCCGGTAAGGAATTCTCTAATCTGGGTTTTGCCGGTTTCTGTCAGTTTGTACATTTTGCGAAGACGACTGTTGTGCTCTACGGTGTAGACCATCAGGCAGTCAGATGCTTCCAGTCTCCTCAAAATGGGATATAAAGTGGATTCTGACAGTTTGATATAGTCGGATAAATCCTTGATGATTTTGTATCCGTAGGAATCGCCTCGGCTGAGTACTGACAGTACGCAGACGTCGAGGAGTCCCTTTTTCATCTGTGGGTTAATCATGGATTATACCCCCTTTCGTGTAATACTATACAATGCGTAGTACTATCTGTCAAGAGGTATAATCGGATTTAAGAAAATTGTAAGAGATTTATGAGAAAGATATGCGATGACATTACAGTGGATTGATGATATACTGGAAGAAATTTATAAGAGAAAGGTAACTGAAAATGAAGCAAATTGAAGAACAATTATTTGCATTGCAAGATTTGAAATATAGGGATTTTCACGCAAGGCTCATGCCGGGTTATGAGAAGGAGAACATCATCGGCGTACGTACTCCGGCTCTCAGAAAGCTGGCAAAGGAACTTGCAAAGAAGATGGCAGCAGATCAGAAGATTGCCGCATTCCTGACAGAATTACCGCATAAATATTATGAAGAAAACAATCTTCACGCATTTCTCATCGAACAGATTGCAAAGGATTTTGATACAGCGCTTTCCATGACAGAGGAATTTTTGCCTTATATCGATAACTGGGCGACCTGCGACAGCTTTACGCCGAAGGCATTTAAGAAGGATTTAAACAGGCTTTATAACAAGACTTTGGAATGGATGAAAAGTGCGGATACTTATACGGTACGATATGGGATTGTAACTCAGCTGCAGCTATTTCTGGATGATGAATTCAGACCGGAAATGCTGGAAATTTTAGCACAGATACACAGAGACGACTATTATATCAACATGGCAATTGCTTGGTATTACAGCTTTGCTCTGATTAAGCAGTATGACAGCACTGTCGGGCTTTTTGAAGGACAGACGCTGGACAAATGGATTCATAACAAATCACTGCAAAAAGCGATTGAAAGCTATAGAATTGACAAGGAGACGAAAGACTACCTGCGCAGTCTGAAACGAAAATGAATGAAATAAAAGTGAAGAGACGAAGAAAACATCATGGCTGCCTGCACTTTATTCTGTACTGCCTGATTCTGGCAGGAATCTGGTACTATGGCACTTTTACGCTTACAACGACGGAAGTGACCATCGAGAGTGAAAAAATACAAGATGAAGTGACCATCGTACAGATTACGGATTTGCATGGGTGGAAATTCGGTGAGGACAACAAGTGGCTGATAGAAGCAGTTAAGACAGCGAAACCAGACTTTATCGTGTCAACGGGAGATATGTTTTCTGCAGGCGACAGTCGGGGAGCGGAGGTGGCAGAACAGCTGCTTTCTGATCTTGCAGAAGAATATCCGGTTTATGCAGTAAATGGGGAACACGACAATGATTCAGAGTTCGAGGAGAGACTTTCTAAGGCAGGAGTAGAGGTGATCCGATATGAAAGTCGTGATATTGAGATAGGGAAAACCAGCCTGCGCCTTTATGGAATTGATAATGTCTACTATTCCGACGCCTTCGACTTGCATAATGAATTCACACTGGATGAGAGCCGATACAATATTCTGGCGGCCCATATCAGCAATTCTAAAGCCTTTTCTGATTTTGGCGTGGATTTAGCGATGTGCGGAGATACTCACGGCGGACAGGTACGGCTGCCCTTTGTCGGCGGGCTGAACAACAGGGGAACATGGTTTCCGGAACTTGCCGGCGGCGAACCTTTTTATACCAAGGGTCTTTACGAAATGGACGCTATGAAGCTCTTTATTTGCGGGGGCCTCGGCAGCAGTCCGGTGCCGGTGCGGTTTCTTAACCGGCCGGAAATTGCGGTAATCCATTTAACGCCGGGGGACTGAGATTCATATTAAAATAACAACCCTATCCTTCCTCGGAGCAAAGCTTCAGGTGGGTATGGCAAATGAACAAAATGTATCATTGGTACCTTTAGGCGATTTTTGCAAAAAAGGTACTAAACCCTCAGAATAATTTTTCCTATTATATGGAAATCAAGGAATAAACTTTCGTATAATGGAATATTTGCATGAAAATATTCCGTTGAAAAACAGAAAGGTACAATAAATTTTGGTCCATTTGCTCAAAACCTTTTAGTTAGCATGAAACAACTCCTAATTTTTGATACCTTTTTTGCAAAAAAACGGAATAGGTACGAAAATTCAATGGAAAATAAAAACCTGCCGGGCAAATGAAAAAGCCGGACAGGTTTTTTTAATACTAATTTCCTAATGTTAATTCTTCAAGCTCTGTAGCGGTGCAGGGATTCTGCCGCCGCGGTGAATCATCTTGGCAGGGGATTGGCTACGCAGAGGCATAACCGGTCCGTAGCCCAACAGTCCGCCGAAGTCAAGTTCGTCGCCTTCAGAAAGTCCAATGGCAGGAATGACTCTGACCGCAGTTGTTTTGGAGTTGACCATACCGATGGCTGCTTCATCTGCAATGATTGCGGAAATGACTTCGCTGGCAGTGTCTCCTGGAATTACGATCATGTCAAGACCTACAGAGCAGACAGCAGTCATAGCTTCCAGTTTTTCGATGGAAAGTACGCCGTTTCTGGCAGCTGCGATCATGCCTGCGTCTTCGCTGACTGGAATGAAAGCACCGGAAAGCCCGCCGACACTGGAGGATGCCATTACGCCGCCTTTTTTAACCGCGTCGTTGAGCATAGCAAGGGCAGCTGTTGTGCCGTGAGCGCCGCACTGCTCCAGTCCGATTTCTTCTAAGATGTGGGCGACAGAATCGCCAACGGCAGGAGTCGGCGCCAGAGAAAGGTCTACAATTCCAAATGGAACACCGAGCATTTCAGCTGCTTCCATACCGACAAGCTGACCCATACGAGTAATCTTAAATGCTGTTTTCTTGATGGCTTCGGCGATTACGTTAAGCGGTGCATCATCCGGCATCTTTGATAAGACGGAACGCACAACGCCTGGACCTGAAACACCGACGCTGAGTACGCAGTCGGCTTCTCCTACGCCGTGGAAAGCGCCTGCCATAAACGGATTATCTTCAACGGCATTGCAAAATACTACCAGCTTGGCAGCACCAATGCACTGTCTATCTTTCGTCAGTTCAGATGCCTGTCGTACTTTTTCGCCCATGAGTCTAACTGCGTCCATGTTGATTCCGGCTTTAGTAGAACCTACGTTGACGGAAGAACAAACCAGTTCGGTCTCTGCAAGAGCGCGAGGAATTGCCTCAATCAGCTCTCTGTCGCCAGCGCTGAAGCCTTTCTGCACCAGAGCGGAAAAGCCACCGATAAAGTTCACGCCTACCTCGTGGGCAACTTTGTCCAGCGTTTTTGCGTATTTTACGGGATCGCCGCCGGAAACGCCCACCAACATGGAAATAGGGGTAACAGAAATTCGTTTATTTACGATAGGAATACCGTATTTTTTTTCAATGGATTCGCCGGTCTTGACCAGGTCTTTGGCAAGGCGGAGAATTTTGTTGTAAACCTTTTCGCAGGACTTATCGATATCGCTGTCAGCGCAGTCGATTAAGGAAATGCCCATGGTGATGGTTCTGATATCTAAGTTTTCTTCCTGAATCATGGTAATGGTTTCCATGATATCGCTCATATTCAGCATATTCTTATATCCCTCCTTCCATTAAATTCTGTGCATGGAGTTAAAGATATTCTCGTGCATGACATGAACCTGCATAGCAGGAACTGCTTCAGCGATAGACTTCTGCAGCTCATCGATTGAAAGGGAAGTTTCGGTAATGTCAATAATCATAACCATACAGAAAAAACTGTCCAGTACGGACTGGGTTACCTCGATTACGTTTGCGTTAGCATTTGCACAGGCAGTGGAAACCTTGGCGAGGATTCCTACCATGTCTTTTCCTATGACTGTAACTACAGCTTTTGATGTTTCTTTCATTTATTTATCTCCTTTAATATTAATTTCAAATTGATGGTCGCAAAGTGCGTCATTGACCTTATATAAAATTCGCAGGTTCGGGTATTTCTCTCGGAAATACGCCTTGTTGCAGCCGCAGTGTCCTACCATATTTGAGAAGTTTTTACCGTTTGCGTAAAAGTCTACCTTCACAGTCTCGCTTTGCGGAAGCATTGTCTCCAATAAAAGCGCTTCCAGCGCCTCTTTTGCCAGTTCGCTTAAGACCAGCTGGCGGAAAGCGGGGTGATAAGTTTCGCTGTTGATATCGCCGTCTTCGTTTATGATATCTGTGCTTTTCAGCCCGACGCGAATGATGTTGATACCGGCGTTTGTGAGGATTTTGTACATTTCTTTGGTGCGAAGCACCGCTTCTTCCTGTGTCAGCGGTATGTATTGACCGCAAAGATACTGGTCGTAAAGGGCGGTATCCCGTATCACCACCGTCGGATAAAGCCGTGCAATGGAGGGACTGATTTTAACAGTCTCTTTTGCCGAAAAAATACAGCGGTCGAGGGAATCTCCCGGAAGCCCGATCATCAGCTGGATCCCCAGTTCAAAACCGTAGTCCTTGATCAGCTGAGCGCTTTTGTATACGATGGCGCTGTCGTGCCCTCTTCCAGAAAGTTTTAGAACTTCGTCATCAAAGGACTGAACACCCAGTTCAATGACATCTGCGCCGTAGGCTTTCAGATTGTCTAAAATATGTTCGTTGATGTAGTCCGGTCTTGTGGACAGGTGGATTTTGTGAATTCTACCCGCATCCTTGTAGCGTTTGGCGACAGCGAGATAGGCAGACTGTTCCTCTATTGGAATCCCCGTAAAACTGCCGCCGAAGAAAGCGATTTCAATCGTTTCTGTGCCAGCAGGTTCCAGTGTTGAGAGCCAGGTTTCGATAGTGCTTACAACATCTTCCTCTGTCGGCGCATGCTGCCTTGCTGTAATCTTTTTCTGATTGCAGAAAATACAGTCGTTGGGACAGCCTTTATGAGGGATGAAGATGGGGATAATGGCATGCTTTTTCACTTTCTTTCACCTCCATTACATGAAGTCCTAGCCTGGTTTCTGCCTGAAGTCGATGGCAGGTCAAACGCCAGAAAATCCAAAATCTTTGATTTTGTGATTTCTACGGTGCGCATCCTTCCGCATTTTTTGATATCTCCGGAATATACTGCAAGGTTTGCAAATTGTATTTGCTCTCTTGTTTGTTTTTGTGTATTGACAAATTCCTATTATTTAAGGTTTTTTGTCAATAAATGAAGCATATTCTTGATTGGAAACCCGATATTTTACACAAATATTGACAGGATTGACAAAAATCAAGAAATTTGTCAATTTTGTCATGGTTTTTTGTTGAAAACATTGACTAAATTGACAAAATAATGGAAATCTGTCAATTTTGTCAAAGTAATGCATTAAAATGATGAAAAAATTGATTCTTTTCTTTGCATTTGTTGACAAAAATACAAAAAACCAAGAAATTTGTCAACGTCTGAACCCAGAGCGGCGGCATAGCCAGGAACCCAGCCTTGCGTAGCGAAAGCCAGTCCGTCTCAGCGCAATCTCAGCGCAAAGCAGCCCGCATGCTCATAAAATCGACCCGATATCGGTCAGCTTAAACTGCGGAAACCATTTGCAGGCAAGTCCACGCTTTTCGATAAAATCCAAGATGGAAGAAAAATCCGGGTGCCCGAACAAATCGCCGTGGAAGATGATTTCTTTGCCGACTCTTCCACTAGCGCCTCCAATGAAGCCGGTATCGTAGCCGTCAAGGCGAACAAATCCAGGGGCAACCCGAAGTACGGAAATATCCGGATACTGGCTGCAAGCCTTGATAATTCCCTCATCGTAGGTGATAATAGAGGTTTCATCCACGATAACCGTGCTGCATTTGGTGTAGCCCTGATGAACATCGATAAGAACCATGCCCATTTCCTTGGCTGCGAGAAGCAGTTTTTCGTTGGTCAGGGAAAGGTTGTGAATAAAATATTTGCCGGTGCAGGCAGCATTAAAACTTACATCAGCAGGATAATCTTTGCCTAGGTCTTCTGCAGCAGCGAAAAAAATAGGCGAATTGGTTTCAACGCCCATTTTACACAGAAAAGTGTCGGGATGACTGGAAATTGCCTTATCGACAATGCCATCTGATGTTACAAATTCCAAACTGTAACCCAGTGTTTCTAAGTATTCTTTTAGTCTGACATTTGCGTCTTTTGAAATATATATCTTATTCATGAAACTATTCTAACATGAAAAAAGAAAGAAAAAAAGAGGAGATTGTTTTTTCTTTGCATAACCTCTTGACTTTATGCCTGAAAATGTGTTTACATGAAAGTAACGCTTTAGAGGAAAGGAGATATCAAATGGAAAAAAATAACACTTTAATGACATCGGGCACAATCTGGAAGGAAATCCTCCTTTTTTCAATTCCGCTGATTTTAGGGAATCTGTTTCAGCAGCTTTATAATATTGTGGACTCTGTAATTGTAGGCAACATCGTAGGAAGTCAGGCGCTGGCAGCAGTAGGTGCAAGCGGCGCTATCATTCAGCTTCTTATCGGATTTTGTATTGGTGCTTCGGCAGGTGCGGGAGTAATGACCTCTCAGGCTTATGGTGCGCAGAATAAAGATGGTGTGTTTAAGGCAATTCATACTACCTTGGCAATTGCCATCTGCGCAGGCATTATTTTGTCAGTCGTAGGATTTCTGACTACACCATGGATTCTTCGCTGGATGAATACGCCGGAAGAGGTGTTTGCAGATGCAAAGGCATACCTGCAGATTTTCTTTGCGGGGCATTTTTTTGCAGTCATTTATAACATGCTGGCGGGTATTTTAAATGCCGTAGGAAACTCCAGACGTGCACTGATTTACCTGATTATTGCGGCGGTATCTAATACTATTTTGGATATTATCTTTGTTGCAGTACTTAAAATGGGGGTAGTGGGGGCGGCTATTGCGACAGATATTGCGCAGGCTATTTCCTGTTTCTTTATTCTGCGGTTTTTGCGGCGCACCAATGAAATGTATAAACTGCACTTCAAAGCGATTCGCTTTTACGACAATTTACTGGCAAAGATTGTAAAAATTGGTCTGCCAACAGGTGTACAAAACATTGTAATTTCACTGTCCAATGTCATCGTACAGTCCAGTGTCAACAGTTTTGGTGCTACAGTTATGGCGTCTTATGCAGCATTTAACAGAGTAGACGGCTTTATTCTGCTGCCGGTTTTAAGTATCAGCATGGCAGCAACGACCTTCTGCGGACAGAACTTCGGTGCGCAGAAGGTTGACCGAATCAAGCATGGTATGAAAACGTCCATCGGCATGGGTACTGCTTATGCATTGGTTGCAGGTGCTGTGATGCTGGTCTTTGGTCCATACATTATTCGGATTTTCACTGGCGAGCAGGCGGTTATCGAGACAGGCATTTATATGATGAAGTATATGTATCCATTCTACTGGGTTTTAGCGATTCTGCAGATTGCCATCGGCGCAATTCGCGGTGTCGGAAGAACTTTTGAGGGTATGGTCATTTCCATCTTCTCGTTGTGCGTTTGCAGGGTAATTTGGATTAAAGCCAGTCTCAGCTTTGCGCATCAGCTGAATTTGCTGATTCTAGGATATCCAATTACATGGATGATTGGTGCTGTTATGATGCTGATTTATATTAAAAAGGGCAGATGGCTCAGATATGAAGAAATGGGTCTTGAAAACCCGCAGAAGGGATGAAATCATTATGGTAAATATAGGAAATCACTGGGACGAAATATTAGCAGGAGAATTTGAAAAAGAATATTATCAAAAGCTGCGGCAGTTTCTAATTGCGGAGTACAGGAGCAAAACTATTTATCCGGATATGCATGACATCTTCAATGCGCTAAAGTATACAGACTATGATGATGTCAAGGTGGTGATTTTGGGTCAGGACCCTTATCATGGTCCGGGGCAGGCTCACGGCATGTCCTTTTCCGTACGGCCGGGTATCAAACAGCCGCCTTCACTTGTGAACATTTTTAAGGAGTTAAAGGATGATTTGGGGCTCAATCCGCCGGATCACGGCTACCTTGTTAAATGGGCAGAGCAGGGGGTGCTGCTGCTTAATACATGTCTTACCGTACGTGAACATCAGCCTAATTCCCATAAAGGAAAGGGCTGGGAAATATTTACCGATCAGGTAATCAGGCTTCTCAACCAGAGAGAAAAACCTATGGTGTTCATTCTCTGGGGCGGTAATGCAAAATCAAAACAAAGCCTGATTACAAATTCGAATCATCTGATTCTGACTGGAGCTCATCCCAGCCCGCTGTCTGCGTATAACGGCTTTTACGGCGGACAGTATTTCTCAAAGGCTAACGCTTTTTTGGAAGACAGCGGGCAGAGTGCTATCGACTGGGATTTGAAGGAATAAACCAGGCCATCTTTATAGTCAAAAAGGTTGCGATAAAGCAACCTTTTTCTGTTGAAAATCGTTTTTTCTAATGCACTGAAAAGAAAAAATATTAGACTTATGCATAGAAAGCAGGAGTCTGTAGTCCTTGGCGACTTTATGGACTCTTGTTTTTCATTTGTTATAGAATTTTTTATTTCACAATCTTTCTTTTTCTTTCTTTTACGGTTGAATTTTTTGTTTTTTTGGTTATAATAAAAAGAAAGAAGTTATTGTAGGAGGGAAACTGAGATGAAGCGGATTGAAAATATAGACGTGGAATGGAAAGAAGTTTTCACAGGTGATATCAAGAAAGAAGTCATTGCCTTTGCCAATGCAGAAGGAGGCAGCATTTATATTGGAATCAGAAATGACGGAAGCGTAAGAGGGGTAGATGATTCGGATGCGGTGATGTTACAGGTTTCCAGTGCTCTTTCTGATGGGATTATGCCGGATGTCATGCCTTTTGTACAGATTAGAACCGTTGAGATAGAAGGAAAAGCAGTTGTTGAGATTGAAGTGCAGGTGGGAACTAGAAGACCGTATTATTTAAAGAGCAAGGGATTGCGACCTTCGGGGGTTTATATCAGGCAGGGCAGCGCCTGTTTGCCCGTTAGTGATGAGGGTATCAGAAAGCTGATACTGGACGGCAGCGGTAAATCTTATGAGGACAGTCGCAGTATGGAGCAGAATCTTACATTTTCTGTGTTAGAGGCTGAGATGCAGCAAAAAGAAATCGAGTTTGGCATATCCCAGATGAGAAATCTGCATTTGATTGGAGAGGACGGTCTTTACACCAACTTAGCGCAGCTCTTGTCGGATCAGTGTGAACACAGTATTAAAGTCGCAATTTTTCAGGGTAAGGAGAAGGAAGTTTTTCTTAGCAGGAAAGAATTTTCTGGTTCGCTTTTGAAGCAGTTGCGCAGTGTGTATGAACTGATTGATTTGAGTAATAAGACAAAGGCCACTTTTTCTGGATTAAACAGAATTGATCGGCGTGATTATCCAGAAGGTGCAGTCAGAGAGGCTTTGATCAACTGCATTGTACATCGGGATTATGCTTTCAGTGCAAGCACGCTGGTCAATATTTATGAGGATCGTGTAGAATTTATCTCTTTAGGTGGTCTGGTGCAGGGGTTATCCCTTGAAGCGATTCTTATAGGGGTTTCTCAATCAAGAAATCCTAATTTGGCTTCAATTTTTTATAGGATGGGCCTGATTGAAAGTTATGGTACAGGCATCAGCAAGATTATGCGGATGTATAGGGAAGAGCCGAAACAGCCAAAGATTGAGACAGCACAGGGCGCGTTTCGAGTAACACTTCCGAACCGCAATTCTGATGAGGATACAGTTTATGAAAAGAACCAAATCGGTGATGAAGCGCAGGAACTTGCTTTAGGGGGTATTAAGATGCCGGAAATCAGATACGTTTATGCATCTTCAGAAGGTGCGCCTATCCCTTATATCACAGAAGAGGAACGTATTTTACGCCATGTGAGAGCAAAGGGCTTTATTACCCGAAAAGAAACAGAGTCTCTTTTACAAATAAAAACTACAAAAGCTTACCAGCTATTGAGAAGACTTTGCGAGAAGGGGCTTCTGCGTGAGCATGGAAGCGGTCGAAATCGAATCTATATCGGGGTATATGGCGCTGAGCAATAAGAGAAGAATTGAAATGAGGTAGCAAGTTGAACAAGAAAATTAAAGATTTAATCATGGTTGTTGTGATTGCAGCGATAATTGCAGTCATAGATTTATTAGATGGGAGTTTGCAGTGGCGTATGGATGCAGGCGTGCTCTTCCTGATTCTACTTATCGTGTTCTGGATGAGAAGTCTGATTCGCACAAGAGGTGCACGCAAAGAGATTTATCGCAAACTGGAGTCAGATGATAAAAGGGAGATGAAATAACGTATGAAACATAGATGTGCAGTAGTGACCGGCGCGTCCAAGGGCATCGGCCTGGAAATCGCAAAGGCGTTGCTTGCAGATGGATACCAGGTCTTTGGGCTTGCAAGAAGCAGTGCAAATCTTTCTGAAATAGATTGGATTAGCTGCGATGTGACGAAAAGGGAAAGCGTGGCTGCTGCTTTTGAGAAAGTGCAGGAAAAGGCAGGTTGTATTGATCTGCTGGTTGTCAATGCAGGCATGGGGATTTCCGGTGCGGCGGAATTTACCAGCGAAAAGGATTATCGCAGACAATTTGAAGTCAATGTATTCGGTGCTATCGCCTGCGCACAGCAGGCGGCTTACCGGATGAGAGCGCAGGGTGGAGGAAAAATTATCTTTATTTCCTCTCTTGCGGCAATTTTTCCTATTCCGTTCCAGAGCTATTATGCAGCCAGCAAAGCCGGGGTGAATGCCTTTAGTGATGCACTAGGTATAGAAATGAAGCCTTTTGGTGTGGAAACTTGTACTGTCATGCTCAACGATGTGAAAACTGAGTTTACAGAAAATCGAGTAAAGACAGCAGAGGGCGATGATACTTATAAAGGAAGGATCGCAGCATCGGTTGCAAAGATGGAACAGTCTGAGCAAAACGGCATGAGCCCTGTGAAGGTGGCGGACACTGTATGCGCACTAGTTCGGCGAAAGAAACTTCCTGCGCACAAAATTGTCGGACTTTCTAATGAATTTCTGGGGCTTTTGTACAGAATTCTTCCAACTAATTCCATGCTGTGGATTCTGGCAAAGATTTACGGATAAACAGGAGATGCTTATGAGAGAAAAACTACTGAAAATGACCTTGGCTGTAGGAGTCGTGTTCATCGTGGTGACTGCAGTTTTTAGCTTTTATTTTTATGAAAACAGCCAAGATGCACAGAGTGCATTGGCGCTTTATATGCCAAATGTAGAAGCTGTGACAGGAAAAGATGGAACGCTTTCGCTTCTATCCCTTTTTCGCAGCAATCTTTTTGCATGTGCTACCTGCGTAGGAATCGGCTTCATTCCATTTATATTTCTGCCTGCTTGGGCTCTGCTTTCCAATGCAATGATGATCGGCGCACTGCTGGGAATTGTGCAGTCAAGCGGTGCTGTCAGTCTGACCAAGACTATTATATTTGGACTTTTGCCTCACGGGATTTTTGAACTTCCAGCCTTTTTCCTTTCCATGGCTATGGGCATCTATCTTTGCAAAATCCTCACCATGAAAATTTTCGGAAAGGCAAGGGATGAAAAAATTCTACCTAAGCTCAATGGAATTGCTAAGGGTTTTGTGATGGTCGTAATACCGCTTTTGATTGTCGCAGCTGTACTTGAATGCTATTTGACGCCGCAGCTGATGAATCTGACAGGAATAAACTAGAGGAGAACTATAGAAAATGGAAACATTGCAGACACTGTTTAACGATATATTTTCAACGGGTGAATTGGTACGGATGATCTTTTCCGGCAAGCGCAAAAAATCACTTGCTTGTACAAAGGTCACCATCAGACCACTGAAGATTTCGGGAAAGTCGTGCTTTCAGGCAGAGCGTACCTTCGAAAAAAAGGTGACTCACGAGAATCTTTCGGAGTCGGAAGCGGCAGCTTTGGCGATGCGTCTTGTGCGAGAGGAATTTAAACAAGTAAACATTTTTACGCTTTCTGAGGATTTGCAAGTGCTGGCAGCAAAGCCGGAAAAGCCGAGAATTACCACAAAGCCTGCCACAAAAGGCATGCCAACCCTAGAACACAACAGAGAAAAGAGGCGGATTATTCCAGAAAAGACACCTTGCGACTTTTTGGTGCGCCTTGGAGTTATGGACAAAGACGGAAATGTGATACAAAAACACTACAGCAAGTATAGACAGATTAACCGGTATCTGGAAATCGTGGAGGAGGTGTTCGCGGCGCTTCCAACGAACAGGACGCTGCGAATCATCGACTTTGGATGCGGCAAGGCCTATCTTACCTTTGCTCTTTATTATTACTTGAAAATTTTGAAAGAGCGAGATGTGGAAATTATAGGACTGGATCTGAAAGAGGATGTCATTCAGTTCTGCAGTAAAATTGCGGAAGATCTGCAATACGACGGACTGCAGTTCTTGCGGGGTGATATTGCAGACTACACCGCAGATTATGCAGATATGGTGGTGACGCTTCATGCTTGTGACACTGCTACAGATTATGCACTCATCAATGCAGTTTCTTGGAATACTAAGGTAATCTTGTCAGTGCCTTGCTGCCAGCATGAGCTGTTTTCTCAGATCAAGAGCGAAGTCCATCAGCCTATGCTGAAACACGGAATTTTAAAAGACCGCCTGACAGAATACCTGACAGACGGTCTGCGCGGCCTTAAACTGGAAGCCTGCGGCTATGATGTAGCGATGATTGAATTTACCAGCCTTGCGCATACGGCAAGAAATATCATGATAAAGGCTGTAAAGAATGCAAATGCAGGAAGTAGCCGAGCAGAGAGAGCGCAGCGGCAGTATGAAGCGCTGCGTGACTTTTACCATGTAAATCCTACGATAGATCAGCTGTGAAGCATCAGGCCTCTACAAAAGGAACGCCGAGAATATCGGCGATGGAAAGTGCGAAGTTGCGTCCAATGGCGTTGATATTGTTTTTGATCCAGTTAGCGTCATCGACGTTATCATGGTAGGCGACCTCTACCAGAACGGCGGGAGCCTTTGTGCGGCGCAGTTCTGCCAGGGTGGTGGTTGGAACTGCAGTGACTAGAGACGGATTTGGATAGATCTGTTTTAGATTGTTTGCGGTAATTTCGGCAGCGCTTTTTCCGGCAGCGGAGTCTCTGTAATAATATACGTCGGGACCTTTGATAGCGCCGGCAAGATTGGGCGGTGCAGCGTTGGAGTGAATGGCAAAGTGCAGATCGTAGTTTCCGGCATTGGAATCGGCGATAGAGTTGCTCACCGTGCCGCCGGGATTGTTTCTGGAAAAAGTGATGCCGCTTGCTCTGAGATAAGGAATCATGGCATCGGTAATGAGATTGGCATAGTATTCCTCAGTACCGCCGTTTACAAAAAGGTTGTATTCCTGGGTTGAGGGGCTTAAAAAAACACTAGGCATAAGTAGTCCTCCTAAATTTAATCATACGTTATAGTATGCAAAAGAACGCTGGAAGGTGAACTGTAGTTGTATACACAAAAAATATAGATGAATATTATAAAAATTTAACAAAAAAATACAAAAACCTTGCACAAACTATTGAACAAGATGCGTTAACGTGGTAAAATTAATAAGTATTTTTTTCAAAAAAAGAAGGTAATGAAATGACAGACAAACAAAAGATAATTAATATAGCAGTCATCGCTCATGTCGATGCGGGAAAATCCACCCTGGTTGATGCGTTTCTCAATCAGAGCGGAGTATTTCGAGCAAACGAGGAAGTTGCTGACTGTGTTATGGATAGTGATGACATCGAAAGGGAAAGAGGCATTACCATCTATTCCAAGAACTGTTCTGTGATGCACGGTGATGTAAAGATTAATATTGTAGATACGCCGGGGCATGCGGACTTTTCTTCAGAAGTGGAACGTATTATGAAGACGGTGGATACGGTAATTTTGTTGGTGGATTCCAGCGAGGGACCGATGCCGCAGACCAGATTTGTACTGAGCAAATCTTTGGAACAGGGGCTGAATCCGATTTTATTCATTAATAAAATAGATAAAAAAGACGCAAGAATTGATGAGGTCGTGGATGAGGTTTATGAACTTTTCATGGATCTAAATGCAAACGATACACAGCTTGATTTTCCGATTCTTTACGGGATTGCAAGACAGGGGATTGCGGTTCGTGACCCGAAGGAGGCGGAGGGGCTTTCTGTAGAACAGGGTGATGTGAAAATGAAACACACGCCGGCAGGATTTGCAGGTCTTGACATTACGCCGCTTTTTGACACGATTATCGAGCACTGCGAGCCTTATGCTGATTTGCGAGAAGAACCGCTGCAGCTGCAGGTATCCACGCTGGCTTACGATGACTATATCGGAAGATTAGGCATCGGCAGAATCACGAGAGGTGTTTTGAAGGAAGGGCAGACTGTAGCCGTTGCAAAGGAAGACGGTCAGATTGTACAGAGAAAGGTCAATCAGGTCTTTGTATACAGAGGGCTTAAGCGGATAGCAGTGCCGCAGGCTGAGTGCGGTGATATTGTCGTAGTTTCCGGTATTGCAGATATTTCTATCGGTGAGACTATCTGCGATGTGGCAAAACCTGAGCCGATGGAGATGATTCACATCGAAGAACCGACTCTTTCTATGAATTTTATGGTAAACAAGTCGCCGTTTGCCGGAAAAGTTGGCAAATTTGTCACCTCAAGACATATCAGGGAAAGACTGAACAAGGAACTGGAGGTCAATGTAGGTCTGATGGTGGAGGATACAGATTCCACTGACAGTTTCAAAGTATCCGGCAGAGGGGAACTGCACCTTTCTATTCTTATTGAAAATATGAGAAGAGAAGGATATGAACTGGCGGTTTCCAAGCCGGAAGTGATTTACAGAAAAGATGAACAGGGTAAAAAGCTGGAGCCTATTGAAGAAGTGGTGCTCAGCGTGCCTGATGAATATACTGGAACAGTAATCTCTAAACTGAATCTCCGTAAAGGGATTATGGTGCAGATGACCGGCGAAAACGGCTATTCCAAGCTGGAATATCACGTGCCGACAAGAGGACTTTTAGGCTACCGCTCTGAATTTATCAACGACACCCACGGAGAGGGGACTATGGAGCGCAGATTCCTTACCTTTGAAGCATACAAGGGAGATATTGCAGGCAGAACCAACGGCGTTGCCATTGCCATTGAAGAGGGGGTATGCACCCCTTACGCACTGGCTAGTATCAGTGAGCGTGTGCAGATGTTTGTGGATCCAGGAACCAAAGTTTACGAAGGCATGATTGTAGGCATGAATTCCAGAAGTGATGACATGGAGGTAAATCCTTGCAAAGCGAAGAAAGCCACCAATATGCGTGCAGCGGGAAATGATGATGCTGTTAAACTTTCACCGCCGAGAACTTTCACTTTGGAAGAAGCGTTGGAATTTATTGCTGACGATGAATTGGTAGAAATTACACCGGATGATATCAGGCTGCGCAAAAAGCTGCTTCGCGAGATTGAAAGAAGAAGATCAGGGAGATAATATATGTCTCAAAAAAACATAGAACTTTTAATAGATCTTGGAACAACGCTGCTCGTCGTCCTACTTGGCTGGATTGCCATTCGCATTATTCTGCGGATTGAGAAAAAGGCACTGGAGCGATCCAATCTGGATGAAGCATTGTATTTATTTATTCTAAAATCTACCCGGATTATTCTGTGGATCGTACTAATCGTATCGGTGCTGCCGATGCTGGGAATTAGTCCGGCATCACTAGTTGCAGTGCTGGGCGCAGGCGGCGCTGCCATTGCGCTGGCTCTTAAGGACAGCCTCGGCAATGTGGCAGGCGGCATCATCATATTGATGAACAAACCTTTTAACAAAGATGATACCATAGAGGTAAGCGGAACTATAGGTGTGGTTGACGCCATCGACCTTTTGACAACGAAGCTGCATACCTTTGACAATAAAGTGGTGACCATTCCCAATGGGACCATTACCACATCAATTTTAACCAATTATTCCAGAGAACAGATGCGCAGAGTGGACTGTACCTTTGGCATCAGTTATCAGGCGGATATCGGAAAAGCAAAGGAAATCCTGATTGCTGTTGCTGAGCGTTGTCCCAAGGCGCAAAAAGAACCGGAGTTTGTTATCGGTGTATCGTCCCATGGAGACCATGCGATTTTGATGGATTTGAAAGTTTGGTGTTCCACAGAGGACTATTTTGATGTAAAATATTATTTAGAGGAAAATGTAAAAATTGCTTTTGACCAGGCGGGTATTGAGATTCCTTATCCCCAGGTTGATATTCATATCATTCAATAGTTTTTTAAATTATTTTAATTTTTTTATACATCTCTGGGGCGGAAAAATTCTGAACCTGTGAGATGAGAGAATGGGAGAGAAAAATGAAAGAAATTAAAAAATTCAAGAGAGTGCTGGTCGCCAACAGAGGCGAGATTGCAATTCGAATTTTCCGTGCTTGTAACGAGCTGGGGATTAGAACCGTTGCAGTTTACTCAGAAGAAGACAAGAATTCGCTGTTCAGAACCAAAGCAGATGAATCCTATCAGATTGGCAAAGGCAAAGCGCCAGTTGCGGCTTACCTTGCCATCGAGGAAATCATCGAGCTAGCAAAAGCCAAGGGTGTAGACGCCATTCATCCGGGCTATGGATTCCTTTCAGAGAATCAGGAGTTCGCAGCGGCATGTGAAAACGCAGGCATCGAATTTATCGGACCGACTGACAAGATGATGGGAAGTCTGGGCGACAAGATTCAGTCCAAACTGGTCGCAATGAAGGTAGGCGTTCCTACTATTCCAGGTGTAGAAAAGGCAATTCAAACTGAAAAGGAAGCTGTTGAGTTTGCACAGAAGTGCGGCTATCCGATTATGCTCAAGGCTGCTGCCGGCGGCGGCGGACGCGGTATGCGTATTGTCAGAAACGAGCAGGATCTGCTGCCGGAGTATAGAAGTGCAAAGAGCGAAGCGAAGAAAGCCTTCGGCATCGACGACATCTTTATTGAAAAATATTTAGAAAGCCCGAAGCACATCGAAGTGCAGATTTTGGGAGACAAATACGGCAATGTAGTGCATCTTTGCGAAAGAGACTGCTCCATTCAGAGAAGACACCAGAAGGTTATCGAGTTTACGCCGGCGCTGTGTCTGACTGAGGAAAAGAGAAAGGCAATCTGCGAAGATGCGCTGAAAATCGCAAGAGCCGTAAACTACAGAAGTGCAGGTACAGTTGAATTTTTGCTGGATAAACATGGCAATCACTACTTTATCGAGATGAATCCGAGAATCCAGGTAGAGCATACCGTAACAGAAATGGTAACCGGTATTGATATCGTACAATCTCAGATTCTCATCGCTGAAGGATATCCGCTTGATTCCGACGAAGTCGGCATCAGAAACCAGAAAGATATTCAGATGAGAGGAAATGCGATTCAGTGCAGAATTACCACAGAAGACCCTGCCAACGGTTTTGCGCCTGATACCGGAACCATCGAACTTTACAGAAGTGCTTCCGGCTACGGCATTCGTTTGGACGGCGGCAATGGATTTACCGGTTCTGTCGTATCTCCATATTATGACAGCTTACTGGTTAAGATTACGGCATATTCCAATACCTTTGAGGGCGCGACCAGAAAGGCGATCAGAGCCCTGCGTGAAACTCAGATTAAAGGCGTTAAGACCAATATCGGTTTTTTACTTAATGTACTGAATCATCCTACCTTTAAAGCGGGCGATTGTGATACCGGCTTTATCGGGGCTAACCCTGAGCTGCTCAATATCAGAAAAGCTGATGATAAAGAACTGAAGGTTTTAAACTTCATCGGAAACAAAGTCGTCAATGAGACAAAAGGCGTCAAGCCGCAGTTTGACGTGCCGGTATTCCCGAAGATTCCGATGACCGAAATCAACACGTTGAAAGGAACTAAGCAGCTTCTCGACATGGAAGGACCGGAGGCTGTTGCAAAATGGACCAAAGAACAGAAGAAACTGCTGATTACGGATACCACGACAAGAGATGCTCAGCAGTCCCTGATGGCAACCAGGGTCAGAACTGTAGATATGGAAAAGATTGCACCGGCAATGGCGCTTTACGGCAAAGACCTGTTCTCCATCGAAATGTGGGGCGGTGCAACCTTCGATACTTCCTTCAGGTTCCTCAAGGAATCTCCATGGGAAAGACTGGAAACGCTGCGTGCCAAGATTCCTAATGTTATGTTCCAGATGCTGATCAGAGGGGCCAACGCAGTCGGCTACAAGAACTATCCGGATAATGTAATCAGAGAATTCGTCAAGCAGTCTGCGGCTGCTGGTATCGATGTGTTCCGTATCTTTGACTCTCTGAACTGGATTCAGGGTATGGAAGTAGCTCTGGATGAAACCTTGAAACAGGGCAAAATTGCAGAAGCATGCCTGTGCTACACCGGAGATATTCTGGATGATTCCAGAACCAAATACAATCTGGATTACTATATCAGAATGGCAAAGGAGCTGGAGAAGAGAGGCTCTCACATTCTGGGCATCAAGGATATGTCCGGTCTTCTCAAGCCGATGGCAGCTTATAAGCTGGTGAAAGCGCTGAAGGAAGAGGTGGATATGCCGATTCATCTGCACACCCACGATACCAGTGGAAACGGTGTGGCTACCATTCTGATGGCTGCACAGGCAGGCGTAGACGTAGTAGATGCAGCATTTAACAGTATGAGCGGTCTGACTTCTCAGCCAGCGCTGAACTCTGTGGTTGCTGCTGTTGAAAACAGTAGCAGAGATACAGGCATAGATCTTGACGGTATTCAGAAGATTTCCGAATACTGGAGAGATGTTAGACCGGTTTACAAGAACTTTGAATCCGATATGGCGACTTCCACTGCGGAAATCTACAAGTATGAAATCCCTGGCGGGCAGTACTCCAACCTGAAACCGCAGGTAGAATCCTTCGGCCTTGGACACAAGTTCCAGGAAGTAAAGGATATGTATAAAACAGTAAATCAGATGCTGGGTGATATCATCAAGGTAACACCGTCCTCCAAGGTAGTGGGCGATTTGGCAATCTTTATGGTACAGAACGACATTACACCGGAGAACATCGTTGAAAAGGGTAAGGATATCGACTTCCCGGATTCCACTGTATCTTACTTTGAAGGTATGATGGGGCAGCCAGAAGGCGGTTTCCCAGAAGATATTCAGAAAGTTGTGCTGAAAGGTAAAACACCGATTACCTGCAGACCTGGTGAACTTTTACCGCCGGAAGATTTCGGTGCAATCAAAGCGCATCTGAAAGATGAACTGGGAATAGATGTAACGCCGCAGGATATCATCAGTTATGCAATGTACTCTAAAGTATTTGAAGACTACCACAAGAGCCTGAAAAAGGATGGGAACTTTAGATACATGGGCAGCGATATCTACTTCCACGGTCTTTCTGAAGGTGAAACCTGTGAAGTCAAGCTGGAGGAAGGAAAAGTGTTGGTCATCAAGCTGCACGAAATCAGAGGCGTAGATCCGGAAGGCAACCGCGATTTGGTATTTGAAGTCAACGGCAACAGAAGAATCGTTAAGATTAAGGACGAAGATATGCAGTCTGCTGTTTCTTCCATCGCAACTGCACGTTTTGCAAACGAGGACGATCCGATGGAAATCGGCGCCAATATCCCGGGCAATATCCTGAAGATTTTGGTGAAGGAAGGCGAAGCGGTAGAAGAAAAACAGCCGATCGCAGTCATCGAAGCCATGAAGATGGAAACCAATATTCTGGCAACTGCAAAGGGCGTCGTAGACACAATCTATGTACACGAAGGCCAGCAGGTTAAAGCAGGCGAACTGGTAGCCAAACTGAAAGAAAACTAAAAACAATGGGCGGGAGTATTCCCGCCTTTTTTATATATAAGAAACCACGCATTGAATGCATGGCTAGTTTTGAACATAAAAACACCGACTGATGATAAGCCGGTGTTTTTGTATACTTATAGTTTTATTACTTGTTCCATTTCAGCGTATAGTAACCATTTCCGTGACTATACTTCTGGACCTTGATGTAGTAAGTGCCCGGCGCCAGCTTAGTGCCTTTGCCGATGGTGTATAGCTGCACTTCTTTGCCATCATCGCCGTAACAGTTGACGCTGGTAGCCGGATAGGTTTTACCGGATTGATAGAAAGCTGCTTTCAGTCCGCCTGAACTGCCGCCGCCGTTAGCCTTTACTTTAAAGGTAAATTTGACATACTGGGTTTTGGTGATTTTAAATTTGTACCAGTCTCCAGAAGTTGCACTCTGCGCTGCAGTGATGATGCCTTTCTTGGTACTGCCCTTGGAAATGGACTTTGCCTTGCTCTTGGAAGAGCCGCTGCTTTCCTTGACGCTGGTGAAAGAAACTTTGATACCGTAAGCATTGTCAGAATTCTTTACCGCAATGTAATAGGTGCCTTTCGCAACGCCGATGGTGGTCTTGTATGCCTTGCTGGAAGACAGATATTCAAAGTTGGTGAACAGACTGTTTTTCTTGGAATTCATCAGTTTAATGTTGAAACTAGAGTAGTCGGTCAGTCTTTCTGGAAAGCTAACAGTCAGATAGCCGTTGCCAGGGGCGGTTACCTTATAGTAGGAAACGCCACTGTTATCCGGACTTGCGCCGTAGAATACTTTGCCTTTGGTCAGCGTGCCGCCTGCAGGATAGAGAATAGCGCGAAATCCTACGGACTGCGGCATGCCAGCGTTGTAGCTTGCAGTTTCAAACTTCAAATAGTAAGTGCCCGCTTTTTTTACTTTTGCGTACAGGGTGTCTTCTACTTTTGAACTGCTTAGATATTTGGAGTAGCCAATTTTGTCTCCGCTGGTTGCAGCAGAAGTAGAGTGCAGGGTTACGGTAACGCCTTTTCCTACTTCAACGCCGGAAAGTGGAATTGCCAAGGTGCCGCCTTTTGTTGTTTTGACCGGAATGACAGTAACATTGTCACTGCCTGTGGTCATTCTGGCGACATATGCATTGATATCTTCTGTTGAATTTGCGCCCTGTGCTGTAATTTCTGTGGCTGGGGTACCAGCTGCGTCAGACACAGTCCCCGCAAAGATACTTTCCGCACCTGCGAAAGCAGTGGTTAGAACCAACGCAAAAGCAAGAACGAGGGATAATAATTTTCTTCTTTTCATAATTTCTGTCCTTTCATATAAATTCACATGATTTCAGGTTTCTTACTTCTAATTATACGATAGAATGGGAATTTTTTCAAGATGCATGTACTGTGTAATCACGACAAACCCATGAAACTGCAACAGGTAATCCACGAACAAAGTCGCAAAAGTTTTCAAGGTTTTGCCTTTCCGCACCTGCGATTTCTCTTTCTGCTGCTATCAATATGTGGTATAATAACCTCACGGCGTTAGCAGAATTGAAGATTCTGACGCCTGAGAGAACATTGAATCACAAACTCTGTGCCTACGGCACAGGCGGCATACGCCGCCGCAGCACCAGGTGCTGCGCTTGTGGTATAATAATTTCAGGTAATTTGATTTTAATGAGAGGTACGGGATGAAGCTGAGATTTAAACAGAGATTTTTTTCATGGTTTGACAGTTATGATATATATGATGAATCAGAACGACCGGTGTACACGGTGCAGGGGCAGCTTGCCTGGGGACATTGCCTGAAAATTTTTGACGCGCGGGGAAGTGAAGTCGGAACAGTCAGGGAGAAAGTATTGACATGGCTGCCTAAGTTTGAAATCTACGAAGGAGAGGGATATATCGGAAGTATCAGCAAGGAGTTTTCATTTCTGAAGCCACGGTATCATATCGACTTTAACGGTTGGCATATCGAAGGAGATTTCATGGAATGGGATTACGAAGTCATCGGTGTCGATGGAAGAAAGGTAGCCGTGATTTCCAAAGAGTTATTCCACTGGACAGATACTTACGTGCTGGATATCGAAGATTCAAAGGACGCGCTGTATGTGCTGATGCTGGTGCTTGCCATTGACGCTGAGAAGTGTTCGAGGAATGATTAAACGAACCTCTTGCTGCGGGATTCAATCTTGATAAAAGTGACAAAAATCAAGAAATTTGTCACTTTTGTCACAGTTCAATTCGCTGATAATTTTTCGCACCCCTGCCGTAGGGCTGAAAAATATGCCTGTTTTCATTCGGCGTTTCTTGTGCTAAAATGGCAGAAGGCGGATTAACGAAAAACGAGTTGGAGGACATATAAAATGAAATATTTTTTTAGTCATATTGGATATATCGTTGTGGTAGCTGTGGTATTGGGGCTGATTGGCTTTGCCACCGTTGTCATGGCATCGAAAAATGAAGCAGAGAGAGATATTAACGAAGAAAAGTGCAATTTCCATTGCGGAAGCTGTCCGAATACGGAACTATGTCATAAAGAGGGAAAGAAAACCGATGTATTATAGTCCGACACAGTGGGTGTTTCTATTTTTTATATATTGTTTTCTGGGCTGGATTTGGGAGACTGTGTATGTGTCTGTTCGCACAGGACATTTTGAAAATCGAGGTTTTATGCATGGACCATTCTTGCCGATTTATGGGTCGGGTGCAATTGTGATTCTCTTTGCCACTTTAGGTGTGCGCAACAGCTTGCCTCTGATTTATCTGTTTGGCATGATTAGTTCGACAATCCTGGAGTACTGCACTGGTGCGGCGATGCAGAAGATTTTTGGCGTGCGCTATTGGGATTACTCACAGCACAGGCTGAATTTGAATGGGCATATCTGTCTATTTGTATCTCTGGCGTGGGGCGGATTTTCCATTCTTTTGGTCAGAGTGCTGCATCCTCCCATTGAAGAACTAGTGCTGCAGATTCCAATGGGAGCAATTGATGCTGCGGCAATGGCGCTTGTCATATTGATCTCGGTGGATATGACCATTTCTGTAAACGAAGCGCTGGATTTAAAGGCTATGCTGATCAAAAAAGCAGAGAGCAACGAGGAACTGCGCAGACTGCAGAGCAGAATTGATTTTGTCTATGCCCTTGCTGAAGATGATATTCGGAAATTTAAGGAAGAGCAGGGGGCGAAAGCAGAAAAGTTCCGCAATCGCTTTGAGCGAAATTTGAGAGAATCCCGAAGAGAGTATGAGACAAAACTGGCAGCACTTCGCGATTATGCAGAAAACTATTTTACCGATAAGCAGGAAGCGCTGCAGGAGCGTGTGGACTTTTATGAAAGGCTGGAGGCGCAGAAGCGGAAACTGGCAGAGCGTACCGATAAGGAGTATCGCAGAGCGGTGAGCATTCTTCGCAGAAATCCAGGTGCTGTTTCCAAAAAATTTGAGTCAGAGCTTGACCAAATTCACAAGTTGATGAGAAAATAAGAACTTCACCCGAAGCTTGTACCCTTAGATAATAAGCGAAAGCTACCTGCTTAATATATGAAAGCGGGCAGTTTTTTTATGGATGAGTGTGCACTACCGGAAAACTGTAGTGTGCATATTTTCAGAAGTTTTGCCGATTATATGCACACTGATGTGCATATTTTTGGAGAAAGTGTTTGATATATGCACAATAGCATCTAGAAAACGAAAAATATCGGCAAGGAAGTGATAAAATTTCTTTTCAAAACCATAGAATATGCATATATTGAAGTTTTTTTAAAAATATATGCAGAGGGCTGTGCATATTTTGGTTCTTTTGTGCGAATATATGCATTTTATCCGCCACTGGCAGCAGGACGAAGGGTCGGCGATCTGAGAATCGGTCCTCCGCTTTGTATAGCAAAAAAAACATAAAAACATAGTGCGAGCCTCTTGATTTAATGCTTTAATGTGGTAAAATAGTAAAGCGAAGGGCAGAACTTAAGGAAAAAGTGTGCCCTACGAAAGCTGAAAGGAGTTAAAGACAGACAATGAAAATCAGCAGAAGTTTACTGAAAAGTGATGAAAGAGCAACTTTTGAACTGAGAAACCTATACCAGAAGTACGGCTATAGACAGTTCAAGATGGGAAAGTTTGAGGAATACGATCTTTACGTTAAGAATAAGGAATTCCTGCAGATTGACAGCATGATCACTTTTAACGACAACGGAAAACTGATGGCTTTAAAGCCAGACTTAACACTTTCCATTATTAAGAATTACCATCACAGCGAAGGATATATAGAGAAAGTTTACTATAGCGAGAACATTTACCGTGCGTCTAAATCCTCTCATACATATAAAGAAATTATGCAGACGGGGCTTGAATGCATGGGTGATATCGACCTTTATCATATTTGTGAGGTAACCGCTTTGGCGGCAAAGAGCCTTGCGACAATCAGCAGTAACTACGTTTTGGAAATTTCCCATATGGGCGTCATTAAGGCAGTGCTTGCGCCGCTTTGCGAGGAGCTGCAGCGGCAGGTTTTGAAGTGCATCGCGGAAAAAAATTTGCACGAAATTCGCAAGCTATGTGAAGAGAACGGAATCGAAGAAACGGTATATCAGTCCATCGAGACTTTGGTATCAACCTATGGAGGATATAAGAAGGTGTTAACGGCTCTGAAAAAAGCCAGCCTTTCCGATGAGGTGAGAGTGGCCTTGACCGAACTTGAAACCATCTGCAGCATTTTGGCGGTCAACAAGCTGGCAAAGAATATCAATATCGACTTTTCCATCGTCAACGATATGGGCTATTACAGCGGTATTTTGTACAAAGGTTTTATAAAGGGCATTCCAAACAGTATTCTCTCCGGCGGTCAGTATGATCAGCTGATGGAGCGAATGGGGAAGAAAGCCGGCGCTATTGGCTTTGCGGTATATTTGGATTCTTTGGACAGACTTGACCCTAGTGAAAAAGTCTACGACTTTGATGTGGTCTTTCTCTACGATGAGAAATCGGATTTACGCCTTTTGATGAAGGAGGCTAAGGATATGCGTGACAAGGGCGAAAGTGTCCTTTTGGAGCGCAGTATTCCGGAGAAAATGACTTACAAGAAGCTTTTGAAACTGGAAGATGGGGAGGTAAAAATCCTTGAAAGAAATGATTAATGTGGCTCTGCCCAAGGGAAGACTGGGGCAGAAGGTTTATGATATGTTTGAAAAGGCGGGCTATCCTTGTCCGTCTATTAAAGAGGATAACAGAAAGCTGATCTTTGAAAACGAAGAAGTGGGGGTTCGCTACTTCTGGGTCAAGCCGTCGGATGTGACTATTTATGTGGAGCGTGGAGCTGCAGATATCGGCGTAGCGGGAAAGGACATTTTGCTGGAATACGAGCCAGAAGTTTATGAGCTTTTGGACTTGGAGCTTGGAAAATGCAGAATGGCGGTTGCCGCAAAGAGTACTTTCCGCGACAACACCGAGCGAACCTTAAAGGTTGCAACAAAGTTTCCAAATATCGCAAGAACCTATTACGAGAGGGAAAGCAGAGATATCGACATCATCAAACTCAACGGTTCTATTGAAATCGCACCGATTTTGGGTCTTTCAGATGTCATCGTGGATATCGTGGAGACGGGAAAGACCCTGAAGGAAAATAATCTGGAAGTGGTAAAGACTATTGTGCCAATCAGCGCAAGACTTATTGCCAATAAGGCGGGCTTTAAGTTTAAGACGGCAGAGATTGAGCAGATTCGTGACAGTCTGGCTTCCCAGCTGAAGGAAAAAGAGGAAAAATAAATGAGTAAATTTTTGGTAGAAAAATACAGGAAATTAAAGCCTTATACGCCGGGAGAGCAGCCGAAAGATCAGGTGATGATTAAGCTGAATACCAACGAATCACCTTATCCACCGGGACCTGCTACCATTGCAGCATTAAACGCAGGTGAGGCTGCAAATCTACGTCTTTATTCGGATCCGGATTCGTCGGATTTGAAGCAGGCCATCGCAAATCTTTACAGGGTGCAGAGAAACAACGTGTTTGTAACCAACGGTTCCGATGACATTTTAAACTTTGCCTTTATGGCTTTTGCGGGCGAAGGCGGCAAGGTCTACTTTCCGGAGACTTCCTATGGATTTTACGAGGTCTTTGCGGACCTTTACGAAACCGATTATGTGAAAGTGCCACTGAAACCGGATTTTTCCATCGATCCCAAGGATTATGTCTGTAAGGACGGCATGATTGTCATTGCAAATCCCAACGCACCGACGGGGCAGGCTCTTTCCCTGCAGCAGGTGGAAGAAATCGTTAGAACTAACAGAGAATCGGTGGTGCTCATCGATGAAGCCTATGTAGACTTTGGAGCAGACAGCGCGGTAGAATTGATACATAAATATGAGAATCTACTGGTGGTGCAGACTTTCTCTAAATCGAGGAGCATGGCGGGGGCGCGTCTGGGTTTTGCCATCGCGTCAGCAGCGCTGGTTGCGGATCTTGAAAAAATCAAGTTTTCTACGAATCCATACAATGTCAACAGACTGACCAGCGCTGCAGGCATTGCAGCCCTTTCCGAAAATGAATACTATATGGAAAACTGCAGGCGTATTATGGAAACCAGAGCCTATACTGCAGAAAAGCTGATTGCTATGGGTTTTGAGGTGGTGCCGTCTAAGGCCAATTTTCTCTTTGCAAAATCTCCCGATGTGGACGGTGGGGTTCTTTATGAAAAACTGCGGGAAAAAGGCATTTTGATTCGCCACTTTGACAAAGAGGCAATCAGCCAGTACAATAGAATTACCATTGGAACAAGAGAAGAGATGGATTGCTTTTTAGAAGCAGTATCAGAAATTTTGAGGTAAAAAGATGAGAACAAGTGAAATCAATCGAAATACAGCGGAAACCCAAATCAGTCTGAAGCTGAATATGGACGGCAGAGGGGAAAGCGCTGTTCATACAGGCTGTGGATTTTTAGACCATATGCTGACCCTCTTTGCAAGGCACGGCAGATTTGACCTTACAGTCAGCTGTCAGGGAGATACAGACGTGGATTACCACCACACCGTAGAAGACATTGGAATCGTACTGGGAAGCGCTTTTTCTGAGGCGCTCGCAGACATGCGGGGAATCTGCCGCTTTGGTGATATGATTCTGCCTATGGATGAGACTTTGATGATATGCGCAGTGGATATTTCCGGAAGAGATTATCTGGGCTTACAGGTAGAAATGCCATGTGAGAAAGTGGGAGATTTTGACACGGAACTGGTGAAAGAATTTTTTCTTGGTTTTGTAAGAAAGGCGCAGGTGACTTTGCACTTTAAGCAGCTTGCAGGGGAGAATACCCACCACATCATTGAAGCCATGTTCAAAGCTTTCGGCAGAGCTATGGCAAAAGCAGTAAAAATTGACGAGGAATATAAAGACGAAATTCCTTCCACGAAGGGAGTGCTGTAAATGATTGCCATCATAGATTACGGCGTAGGAAATATTTTTTCTCTGGAAAGTTCTTTCCGTTATATCGGACAGGAAGCGGTATTAACCAGCGATCCGGCGGTGATTGAAAAAGCAGATAAGCTGATACTTCCCGGTGTCGGCGCTTTTGGTGATGCGGCTTTAAAACTGCGGGAAAGCGGTATGGCTGAGGTGGTGCTTTCGGAAGTTTCCAAAGGAAAACCACTTCTTGGCATTTGTCTCGGTATGCAGCTGCTCTTTGAGAAAAGTTATGAATACGGTGAGCATGCAGGTCTGGGTTTAATCCCCGGTGAAATTGTCACCATGGAGGGTGTGGTGCCTTGCGGTTACAAGGTGCCTCATATTGGCTGGAATGGACTTCATTTCCCCAAGGACAAAGAAAAAAGCCCGATATTCAAATATCTGGAAGAGGGCGATTTTGTGTATTTTGTCCATACCTATTATGGAAGTGAGTGCGAGGAAGCGACCATTGCAACGACAGAATACGGGGCAGAACTGACGGCGGCAGTTGCAAAGGATAACGTTTACGGCGTTCAATTTCACCCGGAAAAAAGCGGCGAAATCGGTATGAAGATTCTGCGTGCATTTTGCGAACTATAAAAGAGAGAAAGGAAGTTTGGTTATGAAAATTTTTCCTGCCATCGATTTGCGTGATGGCAAGGTAGTACGCCTACTAAAAGGCGACTACGACCAGATGACAGTGTACGGAGACGATCCGGTAGCCTATGCCAAGGAGTTTGAGGCGAAGGGGGCAGAGTTTCTCCATGTGGTAGATTTAGACGGCGCAAAGGACGGCGATACCCCGAATTTTCAGGTGGTAAAACGCCTAGCGGCAGAAACCGGTCTGAAAGTAGAAATCGGCGGAGGAATCCGCAGCGAAGAGACCATCAAGCGGTATATTGACGCCGGTGTGTACCGGGTGATTCTCGGCACTGTTGCTGTAAAAGAGCCGGAATTTACTACAGAAATGATTAGGAAATATAAAGAAAAAATTGCGGTAGGCGTGGATATTTCGGAAAGGCATGTGGCAATTCATGGCTGGAAAGAAGTGTCTCAGATTACCGTAGATGAGATTTTTGAAAAGCTGGCAGATGATGGCGTCAGCTGTATTATCTGTACGGATATTTCAAAGGACGGCGCTATGCAGGGAACGAATCAGGCGCTTTACAAAGAGCTTTCAGAGAAGTATCCCGTCGATATTGTAGCTTCCGGCGGCGTGTCTTCTATGGCGGATGTGGCGGCGCTTCTTGATATGGGCGTTTACGGCGCTATCATCGGAAAAGCGATTTATAACGGCGCAATCGATCTGCAAAAAGCTATCGCTTTGGCGAAATCTATTGAGCAGGCAGACGTCTTTGCTGCCCTCTTTGATGAAGGAGGAGCAAAATGATTACCAAAAGAATTATTCCCTGTTTGGATGTGCGAAACGGCAGAGTGGTAAAGGGTGTGAATTTTGAAGGATTGTCAGACGTCTCTTCGCCGGTGGAGCTTGGCAAATATTACAGCGAAAACGGTGCGGATGAGTTGGTATTTTATGACATTACCGCTTCTTTTGAAGAGCGGGCGCTGTTTACGGAGATTCTGAAGGAAGTGGCTTCCAAAGTGTTCATTCCCCTGACTGTTGGCGGAGGTATCAACACCATTGCAGACTTTGACCGGGTGCTGAAATGCGGCGCGGATAAGGTTTCTGTCAACTCTGGCGCTATCAAAAATCCAGGACTTATTGCAGAGGCTGCCAAGAAATATGGTGATCAGTGCGTAGTGCTTTCTGTCGATGTGAAACGTGTTGACGGCAGTTTTCATGTTTTTGCAAAAGGCGGCAGAGAGGATACCGGGCTTGACGCATTGGAATGGATTAAGCAGGGTGAAGCCAGCGGCGCAGGTGAGATTGTAGTCAACAGTATTGACACTGACGGCGTAAAGAAAGGCTTTGATATTGAGCTTCTGCGCGCGGTAAACGATTTGGTGTCCGTGCCTGTGATTGCTTCAGGCGGTGCGGGCAGCATTTCTGATTTTATAGATTTATTCAGAGCGATTCCGGCCATTGATGCAGGATTGGCAGCATCTATTTTTCACTTTGGAGAAGTTGCGATTTCAGATTTGAAGAATCAGCTGGCAGCTGTCGGTATTCACGTGAGGAAGTAGATCGGTATGGATATTGGAATTTTCGTACCTATTCCGGATTTTTGTGAAAAAGGTACTAAGATTCGGAGTGATATTATGTTAATCGAAGTTTTTTTGAAGAAGTTATTTGGAATTTGACGGAGATTTATCACGTTTTTTTGCTTATGATACATTTATCCATGAATAATTCTTTCATTATGTGGGGATTTATTCTTTGATTTCCATATAATGCGTACGATGATTGGGGTGTGTTAGTACCTTTTTTACAAAAACAGCAGTTAGGTACTAAAACATGGTTTATGGCTTTCATGGGCTTGACACAAAAAGTAAAATATATTAAAGAAGACAGCAGGAGAAGATTATGGTAAAAATAGAAGAATTGAAATTTGATGAAAAGGGACTGATTCCTGCCATTGTGGTGGATGCACAGTCCAAGAAGGTGCTCACGCTTGCTTATATGAACAGGGAGAGCCTTGCAATCAGCATGGAGGAAAAGAGAACCTGCTTCTGGTCTCGTTCCAGACAGGAACTGTGGAGAAAGGGCGAAACCAGCGGCAATGTGCAGCATATCGTCAGCATTACGGCTGATTGCGACCGTGACGCACTGGTTGTCATGGTCAACAAAGAGGGACCTGCCTGCCATCTGGGCGGCGATTCCTGCTTTGAATTTCCTGTGATGGGAGAAATGGAAATAGAAGAGGCAGAAGAGTTTTCCGTAAAAGGTCTCTACAAGATGCTAAAGGGTCGCAAGGAGGAAATGCCGGAGGGCTCCTACACTTCCTACCTCTTTGAGAAGGGAATCGACAAGATTTTGAAGAAGGTCGGCGAGGAGTGCACCGAAGTCATCATTGCAGGAAAAGCGGATGACAAGGCGGAGACGATTTACGAAATTGCAGACCTTGCGTATCATGTGATGGTACTTATGGTAGAAATGGGAATCACTGTAGATGACGTGATGAGTGAACTGGCTTCCCGTCATATTATAGATCATAAAGTGAAACAGGAGAAAATGAAATGATTTTGTTAAACCCAAAAGGCAATTTCAATTTGCATACCCATACCTGTTTTTGCGATGGAAAAGATGAACCTGAGGAGATGGTAAAAAAAGCCATCGACCTCGGGTTTTGTGCCCTTGGTTTTTCCGGTCACGAGTATTCGGTCAACGATGAGGAGTTTTGCATGAGCAGGGCAAACACCTTGCGCTACAGAGAGGAAGTCCTGCGTCTAAAGGAGGCGTACCGGGGACAGATTGACATTTATCTGGGAGTCGAGCGAGATTACCTTGGAGAAGGAGACGATTATCCGTATGATTATATCATCGGCTCTGTTCATTATGCCCTTGCAAAGGATGGTACACCGGTGTGTGTGGACAAGTCCGAGCAGGATATGATAGCCGACGTGGAGAAGTACTTCGGCGGCGACTACAGAGCTTATGTAGAGAGCTATTTTCAGTCTGTAGCTGACGTTGTAGATAAGACCGGCTGCGATATTTTAGGACATTTTGATCTGGTGACCAAGTTTAACGAAGGCTATAAATACTTCGATGAAGAGGCGGACTGGTACAAGGCGGCAGCCCTTTCGGCACTGGACCAGGTGCTGGCTTCTGAAAAAAAGCCGATTATCGAAATCAATACCGGTGCTATGGCGAGAGGTTATCGCAGTGTGCCGTATCCGGCGGCCTTTATTTTGCGGGAGATTGCAAAGAGCGACTGTGCTGTCATTTTGTCTAGTGACTGTCATGATAAAGAGCAGCTTGACTTTGGATTTCAAGAATTGTTAGATGGAATTAAAAGTAAACCATGATTTGATTTTTAATGTGGCAAATATTAGCTTGATATAGGCAATAGGATGAGAATAATTATAATTAATAAATCGATGAAAAATAATTAAAAGTACAATTTAAACAAAAATAAAGTTTTGATTTTACATAAAAAAATTATATATATGTTGACATACAACAAAGCATGCGCTATAATAAAGAAAATTCAGACAACTGAATTTTCCATCGATGGGTAGTAAGAAGGACTTTTGATTTTAAGGAGGAAACATTATGAAAAAGAGAACAACTTTTTTAGCACTTGTTTTGGTTATGGTGCTAGGAACATCTGTGGCTTTTGGTTGGACACACTTTTATAATTTCTCAAAGACATTGGGTCCAAACGAAACTAAAGAAACTGGAGAGTTTTATTCATCAAGCAACTTTGTTATTAACTACACGCAGTCTGTCCCAAATACAATTGCAAATAGCACACAAGTGAGAGTGATTGTAATGAAGGGCAATACCATTGTTACATCAAAAACTGTAACTGGTGATAATGTGAGTGAAAAAATAACAGTAAGTAGCGGTGCAGGTAATTATACAATAACTTTCCGGAATCTCTCCAGCTATACTGTTAATGTATCAGGAAGTGCTATGAAATAGTACAAAATCACCTATACTAATACAGAACAGGTAAAAACAGAATATTGGGTGTTTTAGGGAGATGTCGTTAAAAACGACATCTCCCTATTGTAATGCCTAGAGGATATTGCAATAACGACAAAATATTATTGTAAATTGTATTGATAACACAAACAGAATGTGGTAAAATTTATGCAGTAAATTCATTGTAAATTTGATAATACGGAGGATGAAGATGAAGAAATTTATTTCATTAACCTTGGCTGCCGTAATGGTACTTTCCATGTCCTTATTTATGGCAAGCTGCGGCTCAAGCGACGATGGCGGTGAGGCAAAAGAACCGGCTGAAGGTGCTATGAAAATTACAGGCGTTATTGCAACTAAGCTAGGTGACCAGTCTTTCAATGATTCTGCTAATGATGGACTGAATGAACTTGGTGAAAAAGGTTTTGACGTAAAAGTTACAGAATGCAACAATGACAAAACTATGTTCGAACAGAGTTTGATTTCTGCTGCTGAAAATTCTGAAGTAGTAGTAGGTGTAGGTTCTGAACTGGACATGATTGGTAAGGTTGCAAAGGATTATCCGGATACTAAATTTATTTGGGTGGATAATATTGTAGAAGACTATAAGGACATCCCTAATTTGACTTGCATCTCCTACAAGCAGAACGAAGGTTCCTATCTGGTAGGTTACATCGCAGGTTCTATGACTGAAAGCAATGTAGTTGGTTTCATTGGTGGTCAGGATATTGATGTAATTAATGATTTCCGTGTAGGCTACACACAAGGTGCTGAACAGGCTGGTAAAGACTTAGGTAAAGAAATCAAAGTTGTCAAGAACTATACCAATGACTGGTCAGATACTAATGCAGGTGCTGAGGTTGCTCAGTCCCAGGCTTCAGCAGGTGCTGACATTATCTTCTGCGCTGCAGGTGGTTCTGGTAACGGTGCTATCATGAAGGCTGAAGAATTAGGAATTAAATGTATTGGTGTTGATAAAGACCAGAGAATTGAGTTTCCACAGTATGCAGATTACATTTTATGTTCCATGATTAAGAACGTACACAAATCTATTGTTGATTATGTGACCATGTTTGCAGAAGATGAATCCAAGTGGATTGGCGGAGATATATTCTACGCAGGTTCCGACGGTGAATATGTAAAGGTTGCATATGGATCCGACGATATGGAAAAACTGGTTTCTGAGGATATCATTAAAGCCCTGGATGAACAAATGGAAAAAATTAAGGCTGGAGATATCGTGGTAGAAACAGCACTGAAATAGTAATTTCGCAATAAGATTTACAAGGCGTGGCGTTTTAACGCCACGCCTTCTTTCATTTATGTAGACTAAGGAATGTGAGGGAACGATTTTGCAGGAGACGATTGTAAAGTTTGAAAACGTGACCATGCAGTTTCCGGGCGTACTTGCAAACGATAATGTTTCCTTTGATATAAAAAAGGGAGAAATCTTCGCTCTGGTAGGAGAAAACGGTGCAGGAAAGAGTACTCTGATGAATATTCTTTACGGAATCAATACACCGACCAGCGGCGATGTTTATATCAAAGGCAACAAGATGGAAAAGCATACGCCGACGGAATCCATCGAAAATGGAGTGGGTATGGTGCACCAGCACTTTATGCTGGTTCCTTCTTTTACTGTGGCGCAGAACATCGTGCTCAGTAAAGAACCGAGAAAGAACAGATTTTTCTATGATTTAAAAGGCGCTGAAAAAGCAGTGTCCGACTTGGTAAACGACTACGGCCTTGTTGTAGATCCGAAAGCAGTTGTAGAGGAAATCAGCGTAGGGCTGCAGCAGAGAGTAGAAATTTTGAAGACCTTGTACAGAGGCGCAGACATCTTGATTTTGGACGAGCCTACGGCAGTGCTGACGCCGCAGGAAACAGAGGAATTATTCGATGTTATCAGACGGATTGTTCGTGAAAAGGAAATGACCGTTATTATCATTACCCATAAGCTTAACGAGGTTATGGCTATTTCCGACAGAGTCGGGGTAATGCGTCAGGGACAGCTGGTCGGCGTGGAGCAGACTAAAGATGTCAACGAAAAGATTTTGGCTTCCATGATGGTAGGCCGTGACGTACTCTTTGATAAACTGGAGAAGAAAGGAACGCCGGGCGATGTGATGATTGAAGTAGAGAATCTTCAGGTTGCAGATAATCGCGGTCTTCTTGTTGTTCGCGGCGTGGATTTGCAGGTACATGCAGGTGAGATTTTGGGCATTGCAGCAATTGAAGGTAATGGTCAGAGTGAGCTTCTTGAGGCGATTACAGGTATGCGTCACATTGAAGCAGGTAAGGTTAAGGTTTCCGGTACGGACATTGCACACCTGCGGCCGGGAGAGGTTCGTGCACTGGGCCTTGCCCATATTCCGGAAGACAGAATTGCCACCGGTGTATCCACAAAATCCACCATTACGGATAACCTGATTATCGGTAAGGAAACTCTGCCGGAGTTTTCCAAGTATAAGATTCATCTGAAGCAATCCTCTATTGTCAGATATGCAAATGAGCTCTTTGAGAAATTTGACATGAGAGGTGCAGGTGTAGGTACTGAGGTTGGCTCTCTGTCCGGCGGCAACATGCAGAAAGTTGTCGTAGCCAGAGAATTTTCCTTCGATACACCGATTGTAATCATCGCTCAGCCGACCAGAGGCGTGGACGTAGGTGCAATCGAGTTTATTCACCAGTGCATCATCGATAAGCGTAACGAAGGCTGCGCAATTCTTTTAGTCAGCGCAGATTTGGACGAAGTATTCCGTCTCAGTGACAGGATTATCACCATGTACGAAGGTGAAATTACAGGTGAATTCAAAGAAGGCGAAATCGACAAGATGGGTATCAGCTATTACATGACCGGTCACCGTAATGAAGAAACGGAGGTGCAGGCATGAATCAGCTAAAGGAAAAAATTAATGTAAGATATATCGGCACGTTGGCAGCCTGCATTATCGCAGCGCTGCTCATCGGCGCAGTGCTGATGGTTTTAACAGGATTTAATCCGGTTGAGGCTTACAGCGCTATGATTGAGGGTTCTCTGGGAAGTCCCCGCTTTATCGGTAATACCCTAGAGAAAGCTATGACACTTTGTCTTCTAGGTCTTGCTACGGCCATCGGTGCAAAGGGCGGACTTTTTAACGTCGGTGGTGAAGGGCAGCTATTCTTCGGGGCGCTGGTTTCGACTATGATTGGTCTCTGGTGCTCTAATTTGCCGACCGTCGTGGTGCTGGTACTGGCCTTTATTGGTGCAGTTGTGGTGGGAGGTATCTATGCGTGGATTCCGGCCATGCTCAAAGTAAAGCTTGGCGTCAGCGAGGTTATCACCACGATTATGTTAAATACTGTAGCGATTAAGGTTTGTACATATCTTGTAAACGGACCTTGGGTTGCACAGACGAAAGGCATATCGAAGGGGACGGAGTATTTATCAGATACTATCCGCTTTACAAAACTGATAGAGTCATCAAATTTGAGTACAGGTTTTATTGGCGGAGCGGTTGTGACATTTTTCATCTGGTATGTGATGAAGATGACCAGCACCGGTTTGAGGATTAAAGTGACCGGTGAAAATGAAAGATTTGCAAGATTTGCAGGGCTTCCTAGCAGTAAGCTGATGATCGGCTCCATGGTGGCCTCCGGTGCAATCTGTGGTTTTGTTGGGTTAATGATGGTATATGGTTACCAAGGGCAAATGTCACAAGCTGTCAGCAACGAATTCTATTTCGATGGCATGCTGGTTGCTATGATTATGAACTACAACCCTGTTGGGATCATCATCATGAGTTTCTTCTTTGCGATTATGAGCGTAGGCGCAGCTTATATGGATATGATGGTTGGCGTTTCCACCCAGATTTACGATATCATTTTCTCTATCATCATCTTCCTGATGGCTGCTGAAAAGGGTATCAATACATGGCTGGAACATAAAAAATTACAGAAAAAAGCAAGAAAGGAGCTGAAATAAAATGTGGGATCAAATTTTAGGATTATTCAGTGTTGGATTATTCCAAAACACCATTCGTAATGCAACTCCGGTACTTCTTGCTGCTCTGGGCGGGCTTTTTACTGAGCACGCCGGCATTATGAATATCGGCATGGAAGGCATGATTTTGATGGGGGCGTTCTTTGCTGTTGCATTCAGTTTTATGTTTGTCAGCGCACCGATGGGCATTCTCGCGGCGGTTCTTGTAGGAATTCTGGTGGGGCTATTCTTTGCGTTGTTTGTTGTAAAGCTGAAGAGTGATGAATTTATCATCGGTATGACGATTAACACCTTTGCAGGGGGTCTGACTATCTTCATGCTCCGTTCCGTGTTCGGAAAGGTTGGTACCTGGACTGACGCAAACATCAAGGGGCTTGACCCGATTGAAATTCCTCTGATTAAGGATATTCCTGTACTGGGAGATATTCTCAGCGGATACTCTCTGTTTGTCTATCTGTCTTGGCTCTTTGTGATTCTAGTATGGATTTTCCTTTATAGAACCCCTTACGGTTTCTGGCTGCGTGCGGCGGGAGAACATCCGGAAGCGCTGGAGACAGCAGGTATCAGTCCAGTTAAGATGAAAGTGATTTCCAGTATTTTATGCGGTATTTTCTGTGGTTTTGCAGGAGCACATCTGTCTCTAGGATTCCTTAACTGCTTCACAGAGGGTATGAGCGCAAGCCGCGGCTTTATCGCATTTGCATGTGTGGTATTCGGTATGGCAAATCCGCCGAAAGTATTCGGTGCTGCCTTGCTCTTTGGCTTCCTGCAGGCACTGGGTATCAGACTGCAGTCCGTGGGCGTGCCGAGTGATTTGACGGCGGCAGTTCCGTATCTGGCAACCGTCCTCATGTTGGTATATATTACAGTGTCCGCAACAGCAAGGAAGAGAAACAGAGCGAGAAAGGCGGTCGAAAGACTGGAAGCACAATCGTAATCTTTTGACCATGTGAAAAATTGTGTATTTTATGTGAATTCTCGTGATAACATTTGAAAACTGCTGATAGCCGTGTTAGAATGTGTATAGTCTGGTAACGGACAAAGTATTATAGATTAGAGGATGGAATGACATGAAGAAAAAACTATTATCAAGCAGTCTGATTGCAGTGCTTTGCCTGGCGTCAGTTTTTGCGATGACTTCCTGCGGTGAAAGTGAACCTTACAGCGATTACGATCTGTCTGAATACGTGACTGTAGGAGAATATAAAGGACTGGAATATGAGAAGGTTTCTGTTTCTGTATCCGACAAGGAAGTAGAAGAGGAAATTCAGAAGAGACTGGAAGCCCATAAGACTTCTGAAGACGTAACTGAGGGTACTGTAAAGGATGGAGATACTGTTAATATCGACTTTAAGGGCACCATGGATGGCAAGGAATTTGACGGCGGCAGCGCTGAGGGTCAGAGCTTGACTATTGGTTCCGGAAATATGATTCCGGGCTTTGAAAGCGAACTCATTGACAAGAAAGTTGGCGATACCGTAACTTTCGATATCACTTTTCCAGATCCTTATGAGAACAATCCGGATATAGCAGGCAAAGAAGCAACCTTTGAAGTAAAGATTAACAGCAAGAAGGTTGAGAACGTACCTGAATACAACATGGACTTTGTCAAGGAGTACTACAGCGATTATAAATCCCTGGAAGAATTCGAAAAGGGAGTAAAGGCTGACTTGACTGAGACTAAGACTACAGAAGCTGAGAACCAGATGAAAAGTGGTCTGTGGCAGCAGATTGTGGAAGCTTCAGAAGTAAAGCAGTACCCTGATGAAAAGGCTGAGAGGATTGAGAAAGAAAAGGAAAATCTCAAGAAAGTCGCAAGCGACTATAACATGGAATGGGAAGATTATTTAGAAACCATCGGTTATGAAGAGAAAGATTTAAACAAGACTATTGAGACTTATGCGGAATCTATCGTCAAAGAAGAGATGGTGCTTTACAGCATTGCTAAGACTGAGGGACTGGAAGTCAGCGACGATGAGTATGCGGAGTATCTGCAGAGCCTGCTGAAATCTGCTAATATGGACGAAGATGCATTTAAGAGTGCATATAACATGACCATAGAGGAGTGGGGCGAAGAAAACAACGTCCGTACTTCCCTCCTTTTAAATAAAGTCATGGATAAAGTCATCGAGTATGGCAAAGAGGTCAGCAAGAAATAACTGAATATTATTTGTGAATTTTGAGGGAACCGCCTGTATGAATGGAAAATAGCCGTTCATGAGGTGGTTCTTTTTTCTATATGTAAAATGTATTTTGCTAAAAATTTATAAATAAAATGATTTTAATATTATATATTATAAAACAAATCATAAATTGACGAATTTGAGCAAATATGCTATCATATAGAAAAGTCAGAAAAGTTAACAATCCTACAGCAGGACCATATGCTTATAAATCGGGTTTTAAAGCAGAAGCGTTTCCGAAACATAATCCGTTTAATGATTAAGGGAAAATAGAATCGAAAGAGGTAAAGTCTTGTGAGTTACAAAAAAGTGTATTACATCTGGACTATGTTTGTGGCAGCTGTGCTGATATATGTATTGATTTTTCACCATGACATTGTTAGTGGACCGTCTTTTTTGTCGAAAGGTTTTTCGATAAATGAATGGGGTGAACTGCTACAGCAGTATGAGAATCAGAGGAATATCACGGGGCTGAGAAACTTAATCGAAGGAATTAGTAGAATTAATGTCTTTGTGATTATTGCAGTTTACTTCATTGTTTTTAAAAGCATAAAAGAAATTGTAATGAAAAAGAAAGTGAAAATGATTATTGCAAATGTGATATGCTGCGCTATTACAATTGTTTTCATGGCGTTTATGAAAGAGTCCTTCAAATTGTATTTATCCATTGCAGCAATGATTCAATTTAATTTTTGCCAATGCTATATGCTTGGAATAATTGGCAATGATTAACCATATATAATATTGACTGAAATTAAAAGGTTAAAAGGCAAAACAAAGCGGTCCCTGAAGGGGATCGTTTTGCATATTCGGAAAACTTTTGCATATAGTGAATTATACGACTATGGTCAGATCAAAGGGGGAAAAATATGTTAAGTACGGACAAACTGAAGAATAAGGAAGTCATCAATATGCGGGACGGCAGGAGCCTTGGCTTTATCTATGATATAGAAGTAAATCTGGAGAAGGGAACGATTGATGGTGTGATTATACCGGCAGAGCGGGGGTTATTTCGATTTTTTGGAAACAGGGAGGATGATTTTGTCATAAAATGGGACAGGATTAGAACGATTGGAGACGATGTAGTGCTGGTAGATTTAGAGGGGTATTGAGTTGGACAAAACTAAGGGAAAGCTGTGCAGGGTGATAGTCACCGGCGGATGTTTTCTAAAATGGAAAATTACTAAATATAGGTGCAGTCTTCTGAAGAATTTTCTTTGCAAAAACTACAATATGTAGTAAAATGGAAAAGTAAACTGTTTCCAGAGAAAGATCAAGGAGGAATGCCAGATGAAATGCCCATACTGTGAGAATCCGGATACGAAGGTAATCGATTCCAGACCGACAGAGGAAGGACATGCAATTAGACGGAGAAGAGGCTGCGAAAAGTGCGGCAAGCGCTTTACAACTTACGAAAAAGTAGAAGAATCTATCATCATGATCATTAAAAAGGACGGACGCAGGGAGTCTTTTGATCGCAATAAAGTGATGAACGGCATTGTTAAGGCATGCGAGAAACGCCCGGTTTCTATGGCGGATATTGAACGAATCGTCAACGAAATTGAGCGGGGGCTGAACAATTTGATGGAGAAGGAAGTCGAAAGCACTTTTATCGGAGAACTGATTATGGAGCAGCTGAAAAAACTGGACGAGGTTGCTTATGTCAGATTTGCGTCAGTATACCGTCAGTTCACCGATGTGAATACATTCATCAAAGAAATTGAGAAACTCATTGGAAACAAGTAAAAAACAGGAGAAATACATGAAAGAAATCATTAGAATTGCGGTGGATGGACCTAGCGGTGCAGGAAAGAGCACTATCGCCAAAGCCATTGCAAAGAAACTTTGCATAGACTATATTGACACAGGCGCAATGTACAGAGCTGTGGGATATAAAATGCTGCAAAAGGGTATCGCTATGGATGATATTCCTGCGATTACCGAAATGTTAAAAGAAACCGAAATTGACTTCTCCAGTGGAAACATCTATTTGGATGGGGAAAATATCAACGACAGAATTAGAACAGAGGAAATTTCCAAGCAGGCTTCTGATTGCTCTGCCCTTGGCATTGTCAGAGCTAAGCTTACAGAACAGCAGCAGAAGATGGGTGAGAAAAAAAGCGTTATTATGGATGGCAGAGATATCGGTACAGTGGTATTTCCAGATGCGGAGTATAAGTTTTATATTACGGCGACAGCAGAAGAGCGTGCAAACAGACGATTTAAGGAGCTGATTGCAAAGGGCGAAGAGGTGACTTATGAGAAAGTTCTTGCAGATATCAAGCAGAGAGACCATAATGATTCTACCAGAGAAATAAATCCTCTTAGAAAAGCGGATGACGCATTGGAACTGGACACCACAGAGATGAAAATTGAAGAAGTAATAGATTTTATCAGCAAGGAGATGAACAAATAATGGCGATTGTCAGACCTGCAAAAGAAAAAGCAGAACGCGTCATTGCACTTCCTTATGATGTAATGAACAGAGAAGAAGCGGCAGAAATGGCAAAGGGAAATCCGGACAGTTTTCTTCATATCAGCAGAGCCGAAATTGATTTGCCCGGGGAAATTGATCCCTATAGCAGAAGTGTTTACGAAAAAGGCAGAGATAATATCCAGGCATTTCTAAAGAGCGGAGTGCTGCTAGAGGAAGAAAAGCCTGCCCTTTATATCTACAGACAACAGATGGATGGCAGATTTCAGACCGGAATCGTAGGATGCTGCAGTATTGACGCCTATGCAAATAACGATATCAAGAAGCATGAACTGACCAGAGTTGAGAAAGAGCAGGACAGAATTAATCACTTTGATGTCTGCAGCGCCAATACGGAACCGATATTTTTGACTTATAGGGACAGCAGCGACATTGATGCTGTAATCGATGGTTATACGAAAAGCCATGAACCGGTGTACGATTTGACAACGGCAGAAGGTATTGGACATGCACTTTGGGTTGTTGAGGAAGAAGTTGTGATAGCAAAACTTTGCGAAGCCTTTGAAGAGGTACCTGCCCTTTACATCGCTGACGGACACCATAGAAGTGCATCTGCTTACAAGGTTGGAATGAAGCGGCGGCAGGATTGTCCTAATTATACTGGTGAAGAGGAATTCAATTACTTCATGGCGGTGATTTTTCCGGACAGTCAGCTGAAAATCTTTGACTATAATAGAGTCGTAAAAGACTTAAACGGTTATACAGAGAAAGAACTTCTTCAGAAAATTGAAGAAGCAGGTTTTGTGATTATAGAAAAGGGTGCGGAGAGCTATAGACCGCAGCATATTCACGAGTTTTCTATGTATTTGAGTGGCACGTGGTATGAACTGCGGGCGAAAGATGAGCTGGTGCCGGACGATGTAATTGGTGCGCTGGATGTTTCTATTTTGCAGAATCATCTCCTTGGACCAATCCTTGGAATTTCTGATCCGCGTACAGACAAGCGAATTGACTTTATCGGAGGAATCAGAGGACTTGAGGAACTGAAACGCCGTGCGGACAGTGATATGAAGCTGGCATTTGCTGTATATCCGGTGACTATGGCAGAGCTGATGCATATTGCTGATTGTGGTCAAATTATGCCTCCGAAATCCACTTGGTTTGAGCCGAAGCTTGGGAGCGGTCTGTTCATGCATCGCATTTAAAACACTTGAAAATGTATAACGAGAGACTTTGCGGAAAAACTATCTGCAAAGTCTTTTTTATGGGAGGAAGCGACATGGTGAAGCGGTATGGAAAGCGGATTAGAATCATTGGGATTGTAGGATTGGCTTTATTTCTAGCGCTGATTGGCAGGCTGTATTATATTCAGATTTTGTGCGGGCAGGAACTGGCGGCAGGCGCTTTGGGGCAGCAGATTATAAAGGTGCAGTCTGTCAATAATCGCGGCACCATTTATGACAGGAATATGCTTCCCCTTACAGACAGCGGATGCAGTTATTATTATCTCGTGGCGGAAGAAAGGTGCGACGCGGGATTTACTCTTTTGATGAGGAAGGTGCAGGCAGAAGTGGCAGGCTCCAAAGGGGAGGGTTATACGGTATATAAGACTGCCGTGTACGATGAAGAGGTGAATGAAACGCTGCTTACCCGCTATGGCGCTTATGGATTCTGCCTTGGAAGCAGGTACGAAGATACGCAGACTGCTGCTCACTTAATCGGCTATCTCAGTGGGGAGGATAGAACCGGTGCAGCTGGTCTTGAAAAAATGTTCCAATATCGTCTCTCTGCTTCTTCTGCAAAGCTTCTGATGGTAGGCAATGGCATAGGGGCACCGGTTCCTGGAATTGGAGTAAGTCAGAGCCAGGACTGCACTGTGATTGATCCGGCAGCAGTGGTAACAACTGTTGACAGCAGTCTGCAAAAGAAAATTGAAGAAATTTTGAAAGAAAAAGAAATTTCTGGTGCGGTAGTGGTGATGAAACCGGGATCAGGACAGATTTTGGCAATGGCCAGTACGCCGGGGTTTAATCCCAATCAGGTGGAGAATTACCTTAACTCCGGACAGGGAGAGCTTGTCAACAAAGCGGTGCAGGGAGTATATCCGCCAGGTTCAGTGTTTAAAATTGTAGTGGCTGCCGCTGCTCTTGAAAGCGGTGCAGCTGATTTGACGGAAACATATAATTGTACTGGAAAGACAGAAGTTAACGGTGTAACACTGATTTGCGATGATCATCCGAGCGGACATGGGGAAGTGGATTTTGAAGAAGCTTTTGCGCTGTCCTGCAACGGCTTTTTTGCCCATTTAGCAGAAAAGACTGGATCCGAGACCATTGTTGAGATGGCACAGCGGATGGGTCTTGGAAAGACTGTCATTTCCGGCTTTCCTGATGAAGAGTCTGGAACTTTTCCGGAGGAAAGCGAGAGAAGGGATAGAGGGCTATCAAATTTTGCCATTGGTCAGGGAAGTCTCTTGGTTACACCGGTGCAAATCGCAAAAATGACCAATATTATCGCCTCTGGCGGAGTGGATTATCAGGCAACTCTTGTTATGAGTATGGAAGGACAGTCACCGGAGGGAACTAGAGTAATGACTGAAGTGACTGCCAAGGAGATTGCCCACATGATGGAGGCGGTCTGTGAAAAGGGAACGGCTTCCAGTGCAAGTCTGCATAGGAAATCTGCAGGAAAAACCGGTTCTGCCGAGGCGGGGTCAGATGAAAGTTATACAGTGCATGGCTGGTTTACAGGATATTTTCCTGCGGAGAACCCTGAATATACAGTGACTATAATTGCTGAAAATGGAAAGACAGGAAGCCGTTCAGCACTTCCTGTCTTTGAAGAGATTGTAAATTTTCTCTACTGATGAAATCCGTCTCGCAGCTTTTCCAGCGCACGCTTTTCGATTCTGGAAACATAGGAACGGCTGATATTCATAGAAGATGCGATTTCCCTCTGAGTTTTTGCCTCTCTTCCCGAAAGTCCGTAGCGAAGACAGATGATTTCCTTTTCTCTGGGTGTCAGCACTTTTTCTATGATTTCGTAAAGTTCCTTGATTTGAAATTTCAGATTTAGATTGTCAACAATTTCATCGGGATCTGTGCCTAAGATGTCATTGAGACTGATTTCGTTTCCGTCTTTATCCGTGCCGATGGGAAGACTGATGGAGACTTCCTGTTTGTTTTTCTTTGATGCCCGGATGTTCATCAGAATTTCATTTTCGATACATCTTGCCGCATAGGTGGCAAGTCTTGCGGCCTTTTTGCTGGTGTAGGTATTGATTGCTTTTATCAGCCCAATAGATCCAATGGAAATTAAATCTTCTAAAGGGGTATTGGCGCCTGTATATTTTCTGGCAATATGGGCGACCAGACGAAGATTTCTTTCGATTAAAACGTCTTTCGCCAAGGGGTCGCCAGCTTCCATCATTTCAACGTACATTTTCTCTTCATTTTCTGAAAGTGGCAGTGGAAAGGAACTGCTCATATATGTAACCCCCTCTTCGAATAAAACTATATGCGAAAAGAGAGGGCAAAGTGCATGACTACCTTGAAATAGGCATGGTTCTAAATTTAGACGCCGCGCTTATTTTACCTGGAAGGACATGCAGTCTGTGCACTGGCACTGGGTCGGATTTGCCTCGTGAGTGCCGACGGTGATTGCTTCCAGAGAGCAGTGGGTGCCATCACCTGCGATGTGCTTGCACTGCGTTACAGTGCAGTTGATTTTCTGATTACAACAATGACTCATAATAAAACCTCCTCATCACGTTATCTCAGTAAATATTTTGCCCGCCTTTCACAAAAATATAAGGGCTTTTGCTTGTAAGGACTGACAAATAATGATATAATTCATAATGATATTTTGCGATTAATTTAAAATGGAATGGAAATTGTTACGGCAGATTTTATCAGCATAGAGAGGATATGATATGCAAATAAAATTATTGCCCGAGAATGAAAGACCTGTAGAAAAAGCCTGCAGTATCGGCATAGACAAGCTGTCCAGTGCGGAGCTGATTGCGCTGATTCTTCATACAGGCACCAAAAACAAGTCAGCAATTGGTCTGGGAGAAGATGTGCTTTCAGCATTTCCCGGCGGCATCTGTGATTTAGGTGGATGTACGCTGGAAGATCTTCTGCAGATTGATGGTATCGGACCTTCCAAAGCGTGCAGTATCTTGGGAGCCATAGAACTTGGTAAGCGTATTGCGGCAAGTATGCCAAAAGAGCGCAGTACTATTACAGGTTCTGAGGATGTTGCTAAGCTTTTTATGGAAGAACTTAGATATCGGAAAAAGGAACATTTCAAATCTGTACTGGTCAACACAAAAAGCGAAATCATTGCTGTTGATTCCGTGTCTGTGGGTGAATTGTCAAGCACCATCATCCACCCGAGAGAAGTTTTCCAGCTGGCAATTAGAAAGAGCGCTGCTGCTGTAATCTTTATCCACAATCATCCCAGCGGGGATCCGACACCCAGCGGCGAAGATATTGAAACTACGAAGCGACTGACAGAAGCAGGAAAGCTTCTTGGAATTCGGGTTCTTGATCATGTCATTATTGGTGATGGCAGGTATGCAAGTATGGGAGCAATGGGATTGATGGAGTAAACGTGATAGAATTTTTGGAGGTAACAGAATGTTTAACTTATTTTCGGCAAAAGATATGGGAATCGACTTAGGAACTGCCAACACCTTGATTTACATCAAGGACAAGGGAATTGTGCTTAACGAACCATCCGTCATTGCGATGGATAACAGAAGGGGCGTTACCCTTGCGGTAGGCTCACAGGCAAAGGACATGATTGGCAAGGCGCCAGCTAACATCAGTGTTATCAGACCCCTTGAAGACGGCGTTATTTCTGATTTTGACAGAACTGCAGATATGCTAAAAGCTTTCATTGAAAAGGCTGCGGCAACCAATAAGGTAAAGAATTTCCGTGTGGTAGTCGGTGTGCCGAGCGGTGTCACTGAGGTAGAGAAGAGAGCGGTAGAAGAGACTGTCAGAAATATGGGCGCTTCCGAAGTATATATTTTAGAAGAACCGATGGCAGCTGCAATTGGAGCAGGTCTTGATGTGGACAGTTCTACTGCTTGTATGATTGCTGATATTGGCGGCGGTACGACGGATATCGCCATTATTGCGCTAGGCGGCATAGTAGCAAGTTCCTCTATTCGCCATGCGGGAGATAAGTTTAACGACGCAATCATTCAGTACATGAGAAAAAGACATGCACTGCTGATTGGTGAAAAGACGGCTGAGTACCTGAAGATTCAGGTGGGAGCAGCATGTCTTGATCTTGATGAAAACGGTGATGAGATTATTACCACTGTTAATGCCAGCGGCAGAGATATCATCTCCGGTCTTCCAAAGATTCTGGAGGTAAGCAACAGAGATATTATGATGGCGCTGCAGGAATCTGTGGATATTATTGTCGATGGTGTAAAAGCTACTATTGAGAAGGCTCCGCCTGAAATTGCGGCAGATATTGCGGCGAACGGCATGCTTCTTTCCGGAGGCGGCGGTATGATTCACAATTTGGATCAAATGATTGAAAAGAGAACTGGCGTGAAGGCGAATATAGCCGAAAATGCCTTTGAAGCAGTGGCGATGGGTACAGGCATGAGTCTGAACAATATCGAAAAACTGAAAATCTATGCGACTAGCATTAATAGAAGATAGGATAGATAGGGTATGAAGTGGATTAAAAATCACAAGTTAATCAGTTTTCTTTTGGCAGTGATTCTGCTTAGTCTGCTGTTTCTGGCAGGCTCTGTGGCTGCCGGAGGAAGTGGCAATATCGTAACGGGAGTATTCAATCGTATTTATACAGCCATTGAGCGGCCTGTTACGGCTGTAGCAGGGGGGATTTCCGACAACGTTTCCGGAATTTTCTCCTATCAGCAGCTTCAGAAGGAAAATGAAGCGCTGAAGGAAGAAAATCAAAAGCTAAAAGAGCAGGTAACGGGGCTGACCCTTTCTGCCAATGAGCTCAAAGAGTTGAAGACTTTGTCTAAAGTTTTGAATTTCAAGGGCATCAGCGGAAGCGGAGATATCGTGTCGGCAGATGTAGTATCCATGGATGGTGCCAACTGGATGAATATTTTTACCATCAATGTGGGAACTGAAAGCGGGGTTTCGCCGGATAGTATTGTTATCTGCGGTGAAGGACTTGTAGGCAAGGTGCATTCAGCGGGTAAAGGCTGGGCGAAGGTAATATCCATGATCGATGAATCCAGCCGCATTACCTTTAAAGTTTCAGGCAATCTGAAGCTGATTGGTGTGGTGGAGGGTTCTTCTGACGGAACACTCAGCGGTTTTATGCTGGACAGCAATGCCAAGGTGGAAGAAGGCGACCGTCTGGTAACAAGCGGTATGGGACTGTTTCCTGCCGGCATTGAAATTGGCAGAATTACCAAGGTAAGATACGATAGCGATGAACAGCTGCAGAAGGTGGACATCAAGTCCTCTGTTGACTTTAAATCTTTGCAGAAAGTTGCGGTGATTCTATGAAGTATCGGCAGGGATTCCTTCTATATATAGCGGCATTTTTCCTGAAACCTTTTCTGCAGGATTTGATTCCTGCCTTTGGGAACAATGTGAATCTGCTTCTATGTCTGACGGTAGTGCTGACGTTTTTGTACGATGAGACTCTTCCGGGCATTCTCTGCGGATTTGTTTTCGGGCTGCTCCACGACATAGTATTCGGCATTTATATAGGACCGGGCGTTACCGCACTGGTCGTGACGGGCATTGCAGTTTTAGTGCTGCGAGAGTTTGTAAATATAGAAAATTTTTTTAATGCACTGATTACAATGCTGTTTTCTACTTGGCTGTATACATCAGTGTACTGGGGCATTTATTTTGTACTGGGAAGTCCGTACAGCTACGGCTATGCGATGAAAACCGTGCCTTGGCAGCTTTTATTTAACTGTCTGGTTGCAGCAGTACTGTATTTGCCTCTCATTAAAAGGGTAAAAAAACACAGAAGAGATAGGTATTTTAAATGAATAAAGGGTTAAAACAGGCGCATGCAAGGTATCAGCAGATTGTAGTGGTACTCATTGTTCTGATGGTGATTTTGTCTTTTCGCTTGTTCATGGTAACAATTTTGCAGCATGAACAGTGGACTTCCAAGGCTTCAGACCAGAATACGAAGACCATCAGTACTTCTGCGCCACGGGGGAATATTTACGACAGAAACGGCGAAGCGCTCGCTATCAATAAGCAGGTATTTACCGTGAATTTTAATGTCAGCGCTTTGTCTACAGAAGAAATTAACAGTTCTGCATTGGAACTGATAAACACGCTGATTAAAAACGGCGATAAGTATACGGACAACTTTCCGATTAAAATCAACAGCAGCGGAAAATTTTATTACACTTATAAACAGCAGATTAAAAAATGGCTGTCAAAGCAGGGCTTTGATACAAATCTGACTGCGGCAGAGGCGTTCAGCAGACTTTGCAGCAGATACAATCTGGATGACAGCCAGGAGGCGAGATTTGCTTCTATGGCGATGCTGGAAGAAAAATACAACCTGAATATTCCAATCAACGAGGATAAGATGGTCTATACCTATGACCAGTCCTTGGAACTTTTCTTTGGAAAATTCAGTTCCTATGAAGATGAATTTAACGGCAAGATGACTGCAGAGGAATGCTTTGCAGCGCTTCGCAAGAAGTACGATATTGATCCGGAGCTTTCAGATAAGGAGGCACGGAAGATTTTTATTATTCGAAACGAAGTTGCGACCAATGGTTTTACTCGATATTTGCCGATTAAAGTTGCGTCGGATATCAGTACTAAAACCATTGCACATATTGAAGAATCTGGCATTCCCGGCGTGGAAGTTGCATCAGAAAGCGAGCGCGTTTATCCTAACAAAAATACGGCGTGTCATATTCTTGGTTATTTAGGTGCGATTTCCGAAAGTGAGACAGCGTACTATGTAGATGAGCGTGGGTACAGTTCCAGTGATCTTGTTGGAAAAGACGGTATAGAAGCGGCGCTGGAAGAAAAGCTTCACGGCACACCTGGCACGACCCAGATTCGTGTAAACAGTGCGGGTGAATACGTGGAGACTATCAGCACCAGCGAGCCGAAAAAAGGTTCTGATGTATATTTGACTATCGATTTGCGCCTGCAAAAGGCTGCAGAAAAATCTCTTGCCAAGGCGGCTGCGGGAAAGAGCGGTGCGGCAGTTGCAATCGATGCAGAGACAGGTGATGTTCTTGCTATGGCAAGTTATCCGACCTACAATCCGAATATTTTTGCTAATGGCATTTCTGATAGAGCCTGGGATTCAGTGCAGCAGGAAAATCCGAGAGATCCGTTTTCTCCTGCCCCGCTATATAACAATGCAACGAAGGCAGCGATTCAGCCCGGATCTACCTTTAAACCTATTACGGCGGTGGCAGCTCTGGAAGCAGGACTGGATCCTAACCGAAGCATTTACGATGACGGTATGATTGAATATGGTGATAGAGAATGGGGTTGCTCCGCATGGAATGATTACGGAGGCAGACATGGCAGCCAGAATTTGGAATGGGGTATTGGAAACTCCTGCAACACCTATTTTTATAATATTGCTACCGGTAAGGACTGGGATTCAGGTGCTTCTTTAGGCTATACCATGACCGTGGAAGATTTGATGGATACTGCAAAGAAATTCGGTCTAGGTGTCAAGACCGGTATTGAAATTGACGAGGTTGTAGCAGAAACGCCGACGTCTCAGATGAAAATAGACAACACGAAAGTGGGAATCAGAGATTATCTGTACAATAACAGAAATACTTTCTTCCCGAAGTCGGTGGTGAACGACTACGACAAGCTGGTGGAGAACCTGAGCACTATTGCGGACTGGACAGAGGACAATCCGGAGTATGGAGATTTGATTGAGCTTTTGAAAGCGCATACTGATGTAAAAGAGAGTCAAATTGAAACGGTAGCCTCCCGTGTCAAGTTTGACTACTATATTCAGGCGCAGTGGGGTGTAGGCGACCAGTTCAACTTCTCAATCGGGCAGGGATATAATGCCTATACGCCTCTTGCAATGGCAAACTATGTAGCAACGCTTGGAAACGATGGTGTCAGAAATCAGGCGAGTCTGGTTTATGGCGTAGAAGGCGAAGGGCTTAATGTTAAAGATAAAGCGGTAGATTTGAAACTGAAAGACGGCACAGTAGACGAAGTAATCAAGGGTATGCGTCGTGTATGCACCAGTGGTACGCTTTCCGGCTTCTTTGGGAATTTTCCTGTAGCAGTTGCTGGAAAAACCGGTACAGCTGAGAACCAGACGCTGATTCAGCCGAAAAGTGAAGTTAATTATGTAAAAAATCATTTGGGACAGTTTAACTCTGCGGCAGGCACTGACATTTCCTGGTCTAAGGTTAAAAAGACCATGGAAGAGATGATGCAAAAGGATTCTGAACGCTATCCATCAGAAGAGGACACGGTAGATGATGCGCTGATTGAAGCAAGCGGTTACAAGATTACTCAGTCGATGATTAATTCCTATAAGCAGACTCATGATTATGTGGCTTGGACAATCGCTATGGCGCCTGCTGATAATCCGAAAATTGCGGTGGCTGTCATGATTATCGACGGCGGTTATTCTTCCAATGCAGCGCCGGTAGCCAAGGATATCTTAGAGGCTTATCTGGGGCTGGATGAGGCTGATAATAAAGTAAAAGTAAATAAAACCGATATGGACGGAAAAAATAGAGTACAGTAGTTTAGATTTAATTGGAGGACGAAATGGGCAAAGCATTTTTAATTGCATCAGGAAAGGGCGGAACCGGAAAATCTATGTTTGCCGTTAACTTTGGCGCGACACTGGCAAAAAGAGGGGCAAAAGTGGTGATTCTGGATCTGGATTTAGGACTCCGAAATCTTGACCTATATTTTGGCCTGGAGAACAACGTAGTGTATGATGTTTACGATGTTCTGACAGGAGTCTGCCGCATCAAACAGGCTTTGATTCGAGATAAGAGGTTTGATGATTTATATCTGATGGCTGCATCACCGACCAGAGATGATGGCACGCTGACACCGCTTCATATGAAGGTGCTTTGCGAAAAGTTAAAAAATACCTATGATTATGTGATTATTGATGCGCCTTCTGGTATTGACGATGGTCTGGTTCTGTCCTCTGCAGGTGCGGATACAGCTATTATCGTGACTACACCAGAGTATTCGGCTCTTCGAGATGCAGATGCAGTGGATCGTCAGCTTCTGAAGCTGGGAATAAAAGAGCGTTTTGTTATTCTTAATAAGGTAGTTGCAGAAATGATGAGCGCAGGTTATATGCCGCGACTTCGAGAGATTACCTCCATGCTGCAGCCTCCTTTTGCGGGTCTCATCCAGTTTGATGAAAATATTCAAATTTCCATGAATTTGGGGATTCCTATCGTACTGAAAGAGGATACCTATATCGAAGAAAATTTTGAACATATTGCAGACAGAATTGAAAACAGATAAAGATATGATTGTGAGCCTCATCAAATTGAGATGAGGCTCACTTTATAGAGAATTGTAAGATAGATCAGCATCATAACATAAACATTCTGGCTGTCATCATCTCTTGGATATCCTTTGCCGTATAGGATACGCTTCTTTCGTCAAGCTGACAGGCGCCGGGATAGAAAGAAGCGCGGAGAGCATGCACACACTCTTTGAAATTGATTTCCAAATTGAATTCTGAAGGAGATGCCAGTGTGCAGAGCTCTAATTTGGCTAAACCCTTTATCACACCGTCTCGAATCATGTTACAGGCTTCTTTTGGGCTGACGCTGACGGTAGCATTACCCCAACCCCATTTTACGCCGGCTGTTTCTATTTCGGGGATAAGTTGTTTTGCGTGATAGCATAATTGTTCATCACCGCTGACAAATACGACAGGAACATTGTAATATGCAGCAACATAAGCATTCATATCAAATTCAGAAGCTTTTTCTCCATTTATTTTCACGTAGTTATTATTGAGATTCATAGTGTGAGAAAGGGGATTTCCATTGAATCCGGAACCGGAGTGGTAGCCGATAAAAATTGCTGCATCAAAGGTGGAGTCAATACCGGACATCATGGATTCGGGTGTATTAGTCCAGCCGCGCATGATTTTGACTTGAGACGGGAGTTTTTCTATTAGAATATTTCTGGCAGAGTCATGCCCGTCTTTAATGAGAATTTCGTTGGCACCACAAGCGATAGCAGCTTCACAGGCAGCTAAGGTTTCTTCGGTCATTTGCTGTGCAGCTTGAGCGTGATCGCTGTGATTCAGTTCGGTTTCACTCCAGGCAGTAACGCCTGTGACACCTTCAATATCTACACTGATATATACTTTCATTTATTACCTCCGTATAATTGTTGACACATACCGCCAATAATTAAAGCAATTATCATGCCAAATAAGATGACGAAAAATAGCAACGTTTACAGTTCTTTTTTTTATTGAACTGCGGAAAATGAAGTTAAAATGGATAAATGGGTAAAATGACGTTACCTGTTTATCCCGCAGTTTAAATATCTTACGAAATTAAGACGAATTTTGCGGAAAACAAGAATGGCACAGTAATTGCACTATATCGTGGTGAGACATATACCGAACTTTTATTTGATAATAATTTCAACTATTTGAATGAGTGTAACGGAGGTTATAAAATGAGCACAGAGACAAAGAAAAAGAAGAAGCTTTTTGAAAAGGTTCCTCATACATATTTTATCATTGTAATGGTGGTTCTGTTTGTATGGGCACTGACTTGGATTGTTCCATCGGGATCCTTCGACTATGAAACTACGGTAATTAATGGAGTAGAGAGGGAGGTTCCTGTTGCAAATTCTTATCATACTATAGAGAAAAACAGTGATAATAGAGTGTCTTTTCTGGATTTTCTCACGTCCTTTCACAATGGTATGGTAGATAATGCAGACCTAATCATGCTGATTTTTATTGTAAGCGGTGCATTCTTTATTATTGTAAAGACGGGTGCGTTTCACGCATTGGTTGCGGCAACTTTACGAAAGCTTAATGGTAAGGAGAAGCCTTTGATTATTGTCTGCTTTGCAATTTTTGCAACAGGTGGAACGTTATTTGGTATGCTTAATGAATTTAACGGGTTTTATCCGCTTTTTGTCGGTCTTGGAATTGCCTTAGGATATGATGCGCTGTTTGGTATGGCCATTATGACGCTGGGCATGGATTTGGGTTTTGCTTCAGGGATTATGAACCCATATACTGTTGTAATCGGTCAGAGTATTGCAGGACTTCCGATTTATTCGGCTTCATGGTTTAGAGTGATTGTACTACTTGTATTTTCTGCGACTGCATTATTCTGGTTGTTCAGATATGGCAAAAAGATTAAAGCAGATCCAAGAAAGAGCTTAATGAATGGAATTGAGCCGAGATATTCTTTTGATAAATCAGAGCTGGAACAGTACGTCATGAACGGAAAGTGCAAGTTGATTATTTTAGAAATCATCCTTGGCATTGCTGTATTGATGTATGGATTCTTAAAGTTAGAATGGGGAACGACTGAATTAACCGGTATTTTTATTCTGATGGCGGTAATTGCAGCAGTTATTGATAGACAGTCTCCCGATCAGTTCTTTGATGATTTCCTGACGGGCTGTGAACATGTAGTATTTGGTGCGTTGATTGTCGGTGTAGCGAGAGCTATGCTGATTATTATGGATCAAGGACAGATTGTTGATACGATTATTTTCTATGGAGGGACTGCAATGAAGAACTTACCGAGCGCTTTTGCTGCTGAAGGTATGCTGATTCTGCAGACTCTGTTAAACTTCTTTATCCCGTCCGGTTCCGGACAGGCAGCGACAATTATGCCGATTACGGCACCGATTGCAGATATGGTAGGACTCAGCAGACAGGTAGCAGTACTTGCTTATCAGTTTGGAGATGGGTTATCAAATACACTTTGGCCGACATGCGGAATTATGGTATCATGTGGACTTGCAGGAATTCCTATTGATAGATGGTGGAAATTTTTTGCACCGCTGTTTGGCTTGCTATTTATAGCTTCATCGATACTGCTGTTTGTTGCAACTGCCATAGGGTTATAATTAAATATTTTCCTTAAAGAGCTGTGCAGCTATTTTGCCAGCTCTTTTCATTGCAATCAAGAGTATACCCATTTATAATAAAATGAATAGAACAGTGGAGGTGCAGTGGTGAAAAAGATTGTTTTGATTTCTATGCACGAAGGCGCAGCACAGTTATATCGAGAAAATATCCTCAGTGTATTCGGAGAGAAACTGCTTGATGTACAATGCGTAGTTTTAGGAAAAATGCCGATACCAAAAGAAGCAGAGCTTTATTTGGTACCTAAGAGTGTAATTGAAAGCGAATGCAACGCAGATATTGAAAAAGTTATAGATGTTCCTTTAGGAATTCCTGTAATTGATTTGGTTGTAGAATTTAGAAAGAAAGATATTGAACCACTGAGGAATTTACCTGCCGGAAGAAAATGTCTTTTAGTCAATGCAACGAAAATGCTTGCAATGGAAGTAATTTCAGAACTGCATAATACGATGGGTATTTATCATTTGGAACTTTTTCCATATGGCGGTGATGTGAAAGAGTACGATGTGGATATTGAAACGGCTATTACGGTGGGAGAGCAGGATATGGTTCCTCTGGGTATTCCGCAGATATTGGATTTGGGAATTAGACCGGTAGGACCTGAAACGATTGTAGAAATAGCACTGAATCTGAACTATGAGTTTATTTTAGAACAGCCGGCCTTTCTGGAATACTCTATGGCGTTTGCAAATGATTCAGCAAGAATACGAAGGTGTATTCAGCAGTATCATTACTATGAAAACTCTTTAGATATGATGATTGAACTAATGGAAGCTAGTATTATCGGCATCAATGAAGACGGAAAGATTTTTTGCTGTAACAAAAAGGCAGCGGAACTTTTAAAGTCATCAAAGGAAACGGTCATTGGGTCAGACGCTGAGGTGTGTATTCCTTTTGTTGATTTTAAAACAGTAAAGGAAAGAAAAATAAAAAGTGTATTTTTGACAAAGTACGGAAACACCGATATTAACGTTGCTGTCAATCCAATCATAATGAACGATTTGTTCAAAGGCATTATGCTGGTAATTGAAAAATTTCATGAGCAGGAGAATAAGCAGAGCAAGGCACGTCTGCAGTTGCTCAGGCGTGGACACCATGCTAAATATACATTTGACAATATTGTTGGTGAAAGTAAAAAATTAAAAGACACCTGTGAGTTGGCAAAGAAAATGGCAATGACAAATTCTACTGTATTGATTATCGGTGAAACCGGAACAGGAAAAGAGCTGCTTGCAAGTGCAATTCATAATGCTTCGACAAGAAAGCAAGCCCCATATATTGCAATTAACTGTTCTGCTGTGCCCGAAAACCTTTTGGAAAGTGAGCTTTTCGGTTATGATGAGGGAGCGTTTACAGGCGCTAAAAAAGACGGAAAGCTGGGATTGTTTGAGTATGCACACCAAGGAACGCTATTTCTTGACGAAATAGAGGATATGAGCAATGCACTGCAAATCAAGCTGCTTCGGGTGTTGCAGGAGAAAGAAATTATGCGCATTGGAGGGAACCAAATTATAAAAGTTGATGTGCGAATAATAGCTGCAAGTAATCAGGATTTATATGAGCTTGTTCAGAAAGGAAAATTCAGAAAAGATTTGTACTATAGGCTGAATACCTTACAGCTAGAACTTCCTCCGTTAAGAGAGAGGAAGGAAGATATTATTCCTTTGGTTAAACACTTTATGAAAACCTCCCCTACGCAATTTCGATTTGATGAAGAGGCAAAGGCTGCGCTTTTGTGTCACGAATGGGAAGGAAATATCCGAGAACTGCAAAACTATATTGTGTATTTTGATTGTTTGGATAAGGAATTAATCCTTGTTGAGGATTTGCCGAAGCAGTTTCGAGAAAAACCTAAAGAAAAATCGGAGTTTCGGTTCACTTTAGGCATTTTATACGAGAATTATAAAAAACGAAAGCCGACTGGCAGACGAACAATTGTAGTAGAGGCGGAGAAGAAAGGCATATTCTTGACAGAACAGCAGGTTCGTTCGATTTTTTCTGAGATGGGGGAAAGAGGAATTGTTGAGATTACGAAAGGACGAAGTGGAACCCGCCTTACAGAGAAAGGGTTGGTATTGGCTGAACGTATACTTTAGAATTTGCGAAATCCTTTGGACGCAAACCGCCAAAGGATTTCGCTTTTTAGTTACTGTGTAATTGAAACTTTAGAAATTAATCCCCTTACTGCGCATACCCACATCTAATACCAGACCGATGGCGAACATATTACTCATGATGGATGAACCACCTGCGCTGAGCAGCGGCAGGGTAATACCGGTTACTGGCATAAGCCCCATGGTCATGGCGATGTTTTCAAAGATTTGGAATGCAAACATGCCGATGACACCGGCAACCACCAGGGCGCCGTAAAAGTCTAAAGCGTCTCTGACAATACCTGCCATGCGAACCATTAAAATTGTAAATAATCCGATAACAGCAAGTCCTCCAATCAGTCCCAGTTCTTCGCCGATTACAGAGAAGATAAAGTCAGAGGTCTGTACTGGGATAAAATCCAGTTCTTTCTGCGTACCATTGAAAAGACCTTTTCCGAAGACACCACCAGAACCGATAGCAACTTTGGACTGCCATACCTGCCAGTTGCCGGACAGATTCAGATTATCCGGGTGAAGAAAGGCTTCGATACGCTCTTTCTGATAGTCTGCCATAAAGACATAGGCAACAGGAACGGCCGCAAGAACCAGAGCAAAAAACTTTCCGAAGACTTTCAGATTGATACCTGCAAAGAAAATCATGGCTACCCAGGTGAAAGAGAATACTAAGGCGCTTCCTAAATCTTCTTTCAGCACGATAATGATAATAGGCGCAGCCACAATGCCAGCCTTCAGAAGACCTTTGAAGTTATATAAGTCATCTTTGTGCTCGTTGAGATAGCCTGCCATAATAAGAATAAATAAAAGCTTAACAAATTCTGACGGCTGGATGGTAGTTACCCCCAGGTTAATCCAGGAACGAGCGCCGAACTGCTCCATACCAAGTCCCGGTATGTATACTGAGAGAAGAAGTAGCAGCGACAGCACGTAGAGATACTTTTCCATCCCAGCGAACATATTATAGTTAAAGTTTAAAATTATGACAACACCTATAAATCCAATGAAGTAGGCAATGCACTGTACCACCACTTCTCGGGATATAAATCCACTGCTGATTTGGGTGCTTCCAATCATCAAAATGCTGAGTCCGGCAAGCAGAACAACAACTCCGATGATGACTTTATCGATATTTTTAATTAAATTTGAAAAATAGTTCATAGTTTTCCCCTCTTGTTCTTGACATTATGCCGATTACAACATTATAATATATGTTGTGCGAATATATCAAGATTTAATTACGTAATGCGAAATTTTTTATTGAAAACCTTGAAAATATAAGACGACTTTAGAAGAGACTTGAAGAAAAATTAAAAAAAGAAGGAGGTGCTTTAATGTCTCCAATTATATGGATTATTATCTGTGTAGCAGTACTTGCGCTCGGAATATTAGTAGGCTATATCCTGAGAAAAAATATCGGGGAAAAGGCCATCGGCAGTGCAGAACAGAAAGCAAGAAATTTGATTCTGGACGCTGAGAATAAATCCGAAACGATTAAGAAAGAGATTACATTAGAAGCAAAAGAAGAAGCTCATCGCATGCGAACAGACATTGAGCGAGAGGCAAAAGAGAGAAGAGCTGAGATACAGCGCTCTGAAAGAAGGTTGATTCAGAAAGAAGAGTCAGTTGACAGAAAACTGGAAAACATCGAAAAAAGAGAAGAAAGCATTACTAAACACGAGAAAGAAATCTTAGAAAAGAAACAAGAGTTAGAAGGTTTTGTAGCAAGACAGATTGAGGAATTAGAAAAGATTTCCGGTCTGACTGCTGAAGAAGCGAAAGCTTTGCTTTTGGACGAAATTGAGAAGGATGTCAGACATGACGCTTCTTTGATGATTAAGGATATCGAGTCTAAGGCAAAGGAAGACGCGGACAAGAAAGCCAAAGAAATCATTACTGGAGCAATTCAAAGATGTGCGGCAGACCATGTTGCAGAAAGTACAGTTTCTGTAGTTTCTCTGCCAAACGATGAAATGAAGGGCAGAATTATCGGTCGTGAAGGAAGAAACATCAGAGCGATCGAAACACTGACCGGTGTAGATTTGATTATTGACGATACACCGGAGGCAGTTATCATTTCCGGATTTGATCCAGTAAGACGTGAGATTGCAAGAATCGCACTGGAAAAGCTCATCGTCGATGGTCGAATTCATCCTGCCAGAATTGAAGAAATGGTGGACAAAGCTGAGAGAGAAGTCAATTCAATCATCAAAGAAGAAGGTGAACAGGCAACCTTTGAAGTTGGAATTCACAACCTCCATGGAGAACTTGTGAAGCTTCTGGGAAGACTGAAATACAGAACTTCTTATGGGCAGAATGTGTTAAAACATTCTGTGGAAGTTGCACATTTGGCGGGGCTCATGGCAGGAGAGCTTGGTCTTGATCCAAAGCTGGCCAAGCGTGCAGGATTGCTTCACGACATAGGCAAATCTCTTGACCACGAGTATGAAGGCACCCATGTCGATATCGGCATTCAGATTTTAAAGAAATATAAGGAGTCTGAGGCGGTAATCAACGGCATGGCTGCTCATCACGGGGATTATGAACCTAAGAGTATGGAAGCAGTATTGATTGCTGCTGCTGATGCGCTTTCTGCAGCAAGACCTGGTGCGAGAAGAGAAACCTTAGACGCATATATCAAACGTCTTGAAAAGCTGGAAGAAATCGCGAATACTACGCCTGGTGTAGACAAGTCTTTTGCAATTCAGGCGGGCAGAGAAATCCGTATTATTGCAAAACCGGAAGAAATGAACGATGATGATATTGTCTTGCTGGCCAGGGAAGTTTCCAAGAAGATTGAATCTGAACTGGAATATCCAGGGCAGATTAAAGTCAATGTGGTTAGAGAAACAAGAGCAATCGACTACGCTAAGTAATATCGCAAGTATAACTCCCCATTTCCGATGGGGAGTTCTTTCATGAGAAGGTTTTATGCATAGGTGATAATTTTCTCATAGGATGGCATGCATAGTTATACTTTTGCGAGGAAAGAAGGACAAAAAATAAATGATAAAACAAACGGAACCCAATTACTATAAACGACTTTTGCTGCTGGCAATGCCAATTGTGCTGCAGCAAATTATTTCCGTAAGCTTGAATTTAGTGGACAATATTATGATTGGAAAACTGGGGCCGTTACCGCTTGCGGCGGTAGGTTCTGCGAATCAGGTCTTTGGAATTTATTCTATGATTCTATTTGGGCTGTTTAGCGGGGCGGCAGTGCCACTGGCGCAGTATTTCGGCGTTAGGGACTTTAAGAGTATTCGAGGGATTGTCGGCATGGATGTAATTCTTTGTTTGGTAATGGGTATTCCTACGGTGATTGCAGTGGTTGTCGCAGCACCTGAGGTTATCTCTTTTTTCGCAGATGATCCGCAGGTAATTGCTCTTGGCACCCAGTACATCAGAATTACGGCATTGACCTATTTGACGGTAGGCGTCAGCTATGCTATTGCGTTTAACTCCAGATCGGTTCAGTCACTAAAGGTTCCGACTATCATTAATGTGTGCAGTATTTTGACCAATACTGTGCTCAACTATATGATGATTTACGGTCACGGTGGTTTTAGTGCCATGGGAGTAAAGGGGGCAGCTCTTGCTACACTGATTGCGAGAGTTTTTGAGCTGACTGCGTTAATTACATATCTGTGTGTGGATAAGAATCACCCGTTTCATGGGCGAATTAAGGACTTTACCAGCTTTACCATGGATTTTGTAAAGTCGGTGATGAAGACGGCACTGCCAGTAGTCATCAGTGAAGGAGGCTGGTCTCTTGGGGTCAGCTTGACCTTTGCGGCATACGGCAAAATTAGTGCGCAGGCGTTGGCGGTCATTCAGGTCAGTCAGGTTCTCTGCAATCTTTGTCAGTGTGCATCTTTTGGTGTGGGTAATGCAAATGCAGCGCTAATAGGTGCAACGCTTGGGCAAGGGAAAGGGGAAGAAGCCTATGAAAATTCTAAGAAATATATGGTAATCCAGTGGGGACTTAACGCAATCATGTGCGTGCTGATTTTGCTGCTGCGAAGACCGATTGCTGTAATTTACGATTTTGACGCAGAGACAACACAGATGTTAATGCTTTCTTTGGGAGTCTTTGCATTTACTTTGATACCAAGAATGGCGTCCTATGCGGTACAGTCCGGTATTTTGCGCGCCGGAGGAGATACCTTTTTCTGTATGGTGGTAGAGCTTGTCTGCAATTTAGGCATTGAGGTGGCGTTGGCGTATATCAGCGTACTGGTATTTAAACTGCCGCTGCATCTCTGCATTCTGGTAGCATCCGGCGGAAATCTGGTAAAGGCAATTGTCGAATACAAGCGATATCTTGGAAAAAAATGGATTAATACAATCATTTGAGCATATAGGAGAAAAGAATGTTTGTTTATTTGGATAACAGTGCGACCACTCGTCAGTATGAACGGGTGACGGAAGTGATGAAAACTTCCATGGAAGAAAACTATGGGAATCCGTCTTCCCTGCATAAACTGGGACTTGCGGCAGAAAAGCAGATGCGACAAAGCCGCAAAACGGTAGCGGATTCACTGGGGGCAAAGGAAGACGAAGTATTTTTTACATCGGGAGGAACAGAAAGTGATAACACCGCACTTTTTGGTGTTGCCCGCGCAAGAAAACGGACAGGCAAAAAAATCATTACAACTAAGGTGGAACATCCTGCCGTGATGGAAAGCTGTAAGGCGCTTGAAGCAGAGGGCTTTCAGGTGGAATACATCGGCGTGGACGATAAGTGCCGTTTGAATATGGAAGAACTGCATGCTGCCATCAACGAGGACACGATTCTGATTTCGATTATGGCAGTCAACAATGAAACAGGAACGATTATGCCCATAGAGGAAATCGCAAAGATAAAGGAAAACGCGTTGCTGCACACAGACGCAGTGCAGGCCTATGGGAAAATTTCTCTGGAACATACTGGCGCTGATTTGATTTCTGTCAGCGGACACAAAATTCATGGCCCAAAGGGGATTGGCGCGCTTTATGTGCGGAAAGGGATTCGATTGCCGGCTTTTGTTGTAGGCGGCGGACAGGAAAGGCATATGCGTTCAGGAACAGAAAATGTGCCCGCCATACTGGGATTTGGCGAGGCCGTGGAGATTTCTCAGAAAACATTTGCTGAACGTGTTAGAACTATGGGAAAAGCCAGAGAACACCTGCTTGCAGGGCTTTTAGATCAGGTGCCTGATATCAAAATTAACAGCCCGGACGATGGTGCAGTAAGTGTGCTCAACGTTTCATTTTTGGGAACAAGAGGAGAAGTTTTGCTGCACACACTGGAGCAGGACGATATCTATGTATCCACAGGGTCAGCCTGTTCTTCCAATAAAAAAGGGCGCAGTCATGTGCTTGCTGCCATGGGTCTTACGGATAAAGAAATCGAAGGTGCGATTCGTTTCAGTTTCAATGAATTTAACACCATAGAAGAAATGGACTACGTAATTGATAAAGTGAAAAACGCTGTGAGCCGCTTTAGGCGACTGGGCAGTTTTAGATAATAGTTTGCTGCGAATTAGTAAAGTTTGCAGTTTTAATGGAAGGTTGTGCCAAAAGGACTATTCGAAAGGTATTTGCACAACTTTGCGGATACAGTTGAATGAAAGCTGTGTAAATCAGCGCGAAATAGGTCAATCTGCACAACAAGGTTGTGCAAAATAGGGAATTTGAAGTGTGTCTGCACAACCTTGTGAAGACAGAAATCAGGTGGGTTGTGCAAACTGAAGCAGAACGCAGCTAATCTACACAACTAAGTTGTGCAAGACATGGTAATCAAATGATATCTGCACAACCCTGCGTATATAACAGGTTCCAGAGTTGTGCAAATCGATGGAAAAGTAATTAATCTGCACAACAGCGTAATGAATTATGAGATAGTAGAAGGGAAAGAAAATGAACGAACAGAATATTTTTATTGTCCGTTGCGGTGAAGTGGCTTTAAAAGGTATGAATAAGCCGTATTTTGAGCGAATGCTGGTAGATCGGATTCGAAAAAATCTAAAGGAATTTGATGCGGTAGATGTGAGACGACATGAAGGTCTAATCTTCGTCAGAGCAGATAAAAAATACGACAAGGAACAACTGATCAAACAGATTTCAAAGGTTTTCGGTGTGGCATCTATCAGCCCGGCTGTGGAGGCACCGAGCAATCTTGATGCAATCGGTGAAGAGGCTGTCAAATACATGATGGAACTGATTGAGACCAAAGGCGTCAAGACCTTTAAAGTAGAGGCTAAACGTGCAGATAAAAATTTCCCGGTCAAGTCGCCGGATATCGGCAGAATCATCGGTGCAAAGGTGCTGATCGGCTGCAAGGTGCTAAAAGTAGATGTGCACAATCCGGACGTTCATCTTTTTGTCGATGTACGTCATGATAAATCTTATATTTATCAGCAGAAAATCGCTGGCTTTGGAGGGCTTCCTCTTGGCACTAACGGCAAAGGCATGGTGCTGCTTTCCGGCGGAATTGACAGCCCGGTAGCGGCGTGGATGATGGCAAAGCGAGGCATGGTCATCGAGGCGGTGCATTTCCATTCCTATCCGTACACCAGCCAGCGTGCCCAGGAAAAAGTAGAAGATCTGGCGCGCATTGTGGCATCCTACTGCGGAAATTTTAAAATGCATGTGATTAATCTGCTACCGATTCAGGAGCAGATTGTACAGAACTGTCCGGAAGAAGAAACCACTATTTTGGTGCGTCGCTTTATGATGCGCATTGCTGAAAAGATTGCCGAAAAGAATCGCGCCATGATGCTGATTACTGGCGAAAATCTGGGGCAGGTGGCAAGCCAGACTGCAGAGGCGCTGGTGGTGACCGATGCCTGCGTGAAGATGCCAGTGATGAGACCGCTCATAGCCATGGACAAAGTTGATATCATGGATAAAGCCGAAGAAATTGGCACCTTTGAAACATCCATTCAGCCATATGAAGACTGCTGTACCGTATTCCTGCCTAAGCATCCGACAACAAAACCAAAACTGGAACGTATTTTGGAATCGGAAAGTCATCTGGATGTAGACGCATTGGTTGATGCGGCAGTGGCATCAGCCGAAGTTGTACAGATTCGACAAAATTAGTAAGATTCCCCCTTTTTCTCTTAAAGACAAGACGCTAAGTCAGAATTATAATAGAGGAAAGGGGGTTTTTATATGGATACAATGTTTCATTTAAAAGACAGTATGCTGGTGGCAGAACTTTGCGGAGAAATTGACCACCATGTCTGTGATAAAATTAGAGAAGATATAGATAAAGAGCTGGAACTGTACGAAGTAAAGCATCTGGTTTTTGACTTTAAAGGTGTAACTTTTATGGACAGTTCCGGAATCGGCGTGGTGCTGGGGCGATATAAAAAACTGAAAAAAAATGGAGGGACTGTAACCATTCGCAGTGCAAACAAGCTGGTAAAGCAAATTCTCGACATGTCGGGAATTTTTACATTGATGGAATATAAGGAAGAGGAGGAAGAAGATGGAGAGTAATTTTGTAACGATAGAGTTTGAGGCAATGCCGCAAAATCAGGGTTTTGCCAGAGCGATTGCAGCTTCCTATGCGGCGCAGCTTGATCCTACCGTAGAAGAGCTGACAGAGATTAAAACTGCAGTATCTGAAGCCGTAAGCAATGCAGTGATTCACGGATATCAGCGAAAGGGCGAGGGAAAGATTGTCATGGAATTTAAGACTATCGACCGAGATAAAATTTTTATTAAAATTGCTGATTTTGGTAAAGGAATACCCGATGTAAAAAAAGCTATGGAACCGATGTTTTCTACAGAGGAAGAAAAGGAAATGAGTGGTATGGGCTTTACCGTGATGGAAAGTTTTACGGACAAAGTTTTTGTAGAGTCAGAGCCGGGCAAGGGAACAGCGGTGACTTTGATTAAGTATCTGGACGTTTACCATGGCATATAAATACGTGCCGATTCCAAAAGCCGATACATATGAACTGATTAAAAAAGCGCAGAATGGTGACGAAGAAGCTTTGAGTTTGCTGTGCGAGCAAAATACAGGGCTTGTAAAAAAGATGGCGCTGAAGTTTACGACCTCTGAGTACGAAGCAGAGGATCTGATTCAAATCGGGTATATTGGGCTTTTAAAGGCAGTCAATAAATTTCAGCCGGAGTTTAACGTGATGTTTTCTACCTACGCTGTTCCAATCATCATGGGGGAATTGAAACGTTTTTTTCGGGACAATGGGAGAATTAAGGCAAGTCGGAGCTTGAAGTCGGAAATCTATGCGCTAAAAAAAGCACAGGAAACTCTTTGTGGTAAAGACGGAAAACAGCCGAAACTGAGCCAGATTGCTGAATTTATGGGGGTTTCCACAGAACGGGTCTTAGAAGTTATGGAGGCTGCAACAGCACTTTCTAATGTGGTCAGCCTGGACAGTCAGCCAGTAGAGGAAGAATATAACACATATTACAGACAGAGTTCGCCGGAAAACAACTTGGATAGCATTATGATTAAGAAAGAAATCGAACATCTGCCCATGCGTGAACGACAGGTACTCGTACTGCGGTATTATAAGGATATGACGCAGCAGGAAATTGCAAGAATTATGGGGATTTCACAGGTGCAGGTTTCAAGAATTGAAAAGAGAGCCCTGACAGAGATAAGACAAAAAATGGCAGAGTAAAAATTTGCAAGTGAGTCGAAAATAACTCACCTTTTTCTTTCGACAATTTGTCGCAATAAATGCGAAAAACGCTTGCAAAAATCGCTGAAAAGTGGTTTACTATATATGTATGCTGTTATTTTTATAACAAACAAAAACAGCATAGTCTGATACGGTTAAATACTCCTTCCGAAAGGGAAGGACCGTTATTATAATTTAAGGAGGCATTTACATGAACTTTCAACTAACGAAGGAACAAGAATTCGTAAGAAAAATGGTAAGAGAATTCGCCACTAACGAAGTTGAACCATTAGCTGCAGAAATTGACCAGGAACACAGATTTCCAGTGGAAACTGTAGAAAAAATGGCAAAGTACGGCATGCTGGGCGTTCCATTCCCAACTGAGTACGGTGGAGCAGGCGGAGATCACATCTCCTATGCAATCACTGTAGAAGAATTATCCAGAGTTTGTGCATCCACAGGCGTTATCTGTTCTGCACATACTTCTCTGTGCTGCTGGCCGATTTTTAACTGGGGTAACGAGGACCAGAAGAGAAAATACCTGCCAGACCTGTTATCCGGCAAGAAGTTAGGCGCTTTCGGTCTGACAGAACCTAACGCAGGTACAGACGCATCCGGACAGCAGACTAGAGCTGAACTGGTTGATGGTAAATGGATTTTAAACGGTGCGAAAGTATTCATCACCAATGGTGGATATGCTGACGTTTTCGTTGTAATGGCTATGACCGACAAGAAAAAAGGAAACCACGGTATTTCTGCATTCATCGTTGAAAAAGGCGACGAAGGTTTCTCCATCGGTAAGACTGAAGACAAGATGGGTATCTGCGCATCTTCCACTACTGAACTTATTTTCCAGAACTGCGTAATTCCTGAAGACAGACTGCTGGGTCAGGTTGGCGAAGGATTCAAAGTTGCAATGTCCACACTGGACGGCGGTCGTATCGGTATCGCTTCCCAGGCTCTGGGTATCGCACAGGGCGCATTCGACGTTACAGTTGAATACATGAACGCAAGAAAGCAGTTCGGCAAGAAGCTGTCTCAGATGCAGGCACTGCAGTTTGCTATGGCTGATTTGAAGACTAAGATTGAAGCTGCAAGACTGTTAATCTACAGAGCTGCTGACATGAAGGATAAGCACATGGCATACGGAGAAGCTGCTGCAATGGCTAAGTTGTTCGCTGCTGAAACTGCCATGGAAGTAACTACTAAGTGTGTACAGTACCACGGCGGATACGGATACACCAAGGATTATCCGGTAGAAAGAATGATGAGAGACGCGAAGATTACTGAAATCTACGAAGGAACTTCTGAAGTTCAGAGAATGGTAATCGCTGCGAACACTTTCAAGAAATAAGATAGTAGGAGGAAATAGAAATGGCATTTAAGATTATCGTATGCGCAAAGCAGGTACCAGATACTAATGTTATCAAAATTAACCCTAAAACTGGTACTCTTATCAGAGACGGCGTTCCAAGCATCTTAAACCACGACGATGCTAACGCTTTAGAAGAAGCATTAAAGATTAAGGATAAATATGACGATGTAACAATCACCGTAGTATCCATGGGACCTCCTCAGGCTTCTGACCTTCTGTTTGAATGTATTGCAAAAGGTGCTGACGAAGGTATTCTGGTTTCCGACAGAGCAGTTGGCGGTTCCGATACATGGGCTACTTCCAACACGCTGGAAGCTGCAATCAAAAAATGGGAAAAAGAAAACGGTCCTGCTGACCTGATTTTTGCTGGTCGTCAGGCTATCGACGGAGATACCGCACAGGTAGGTCCTCAGATTGCCGAAAAATTAGACCTGCCGCAGGTTACATATGTTGAAGAATTTGAAATCGCTGACAACATGAAAGACATCACAGTAAAGAGACAGATGGAAGATGGTTATGAACTGATCGGCATTAAGACTCCTTGCATGCTGACAGCGATCAAAGAACTGAACGAGCCAAGATACATGAACATGGCTGGTATCTTCGCAGAGAAAGATATCAAAGTTTGGAATGCAAAGGACATCGAAGTTGACCTGACTAAAGTTGGTCTGGAAGCTTCCCCTACTAACGTATTCAGATCCTTCACACCGGCTCCGAAGGCTCCTGGCCAGATCGTTAACGGAGATTCCGAAAACGAACAGGCAAAGAACCTGCTGATCCAGCTGAAGGGTAAGCACATCATCTAATCTGAAGGAGGAATAATAATGGCTATTAAAATCATTAATGATAAATGTAAAGGATGTTCCCTTTGCGCAAAAGCTTGTCCGTTTGACGCTCTGAAGATCGTTGACAGAATTGCTGTTGTAGACGAAGGAAAGTGCACAAACTGTAACGCTTGTATCGCTAAATGTAACTTCGACGCGATTGAAGCTGCTCCTGAAGCTGAAAAGGTTGACCTTTCCGCTTACAAGCACATCTGGGTATTTGCTGAACAGAGACAGGGCAAAATTCAGAACGTGGCACTGGAATTACTGGGCGAAGGTAAGAAATTAGCAAAAGACATCAGCGAAGATACACAGATCTGTGCTGTACTGATTGGTAACAACATCGACCACCTGGCACAGGAATGTTTCGAATACGGCGCTGAAAAAGTATATATGGTTCAGGACCCACTTCTTGAAAACTTCACAACTGACGGTTACACTAAGGTTATGAAGCAGTTAATCGATGAATACAAACCGGAAATCGTTCTGTACGGCGCTACTCACATTGGTCGTGACTTTGCACCTCGTATTGCTGCAAGATGCAACACTGGTCTGACTGCTGACTGTACACACTTGGACGTTAAAGTTTCCAAGTACATCGAATTTGCAAAAGCTAATACTACATTAGATACTTCCACTCTGGATCCTAACGATCCATCCACTGGAATCAAGCAGACTCGTCCGGCATTCGGCGGTAACCTGATGGCTACCATCATCTGCCCTAAGACTAGACCGCAGATGTCCACAGTAAGACCTGGCGTAATGCAGAAGCAGGAAAGACAGGCTGGTGCTACTGGTGAAATCGTAAACGTTAAACCAGAAATTAGCAAGGAAGATGTCAGAATCGAAATCAAAGATATCGTTAAATCCATGAAGGAAATGGTATCTCTGACTGATGCTAAGATTATCTGCTCCGGCGGACGTGGTCTGGGTGATGCTTCTGGTTTTGAACTGATGAAGCAGTTCGCTGACAAAGTTGGCGGTGTTGTTGGCTCTTCCCGTGCTGCTGTAGATGCTGGCTGGATTGACCACTCCCACCAGGTAGGTCAGACTGGTACTACAGTTAAACCTGAAATTTACTTTGCTTGTGGTATCTCCGGCGCTATCCAGCACCTTGCTGGTATGCAGACTTCCGGCTGTATCGTAGCAATCAACAAGGATCCAGACGCTCCGATCATGGAAGTTGCTGACTACGCAATCGTAGGCGACCTGTACAAAGTAATCCCAGAAATCATTGCTGAATGGGAAAACGCAGAAGCGCTGTACGACGCAACTACGAAATAGGGAGACCTAACCCAAATTGCATAAAAAGAGGACGCAAATGCGTCCTCTTTTTGAATGCAATTTGCTGGTAGATTTCTGAGAAGTCGAGTCGATAGTGTAAATGTTTAAACCATTATTCTGCATGGTACTTTTGTGGTTTTATGGTTGTGCAGCTACATGGACTTACTTCGTGTTTGCACAACTTGACTTATGGAAAGTTATGTGGATGAGATTTGGATTTAAGAATTTGCACAACTTCTTTGGAGTAGTGGGATTATAGATGAAATAACTATCACATTTACGTTTAAAATGTTGTGCAAGGTTGAATTGTTTGGGCAGTATTGCACAACGATAATCAGTGATAGGTAGAGTGCAGCGCGTTTATCCCTTAGTAGTTGTGCAAAGGAATGTTGTTTATTAGGTTATGCACAACTCCTTATAGAAGGAGTTGTGCATAATGTAGGTGTGGAAGTGGGGAATTGCACAATAATCCTCAAACAGCGCAAGAATTCAAAATAAAGACGTGAAGTTGGCATCTACCATTGGTTAGGTTTGCACGAGAACATATCGCAACATTTTATGACTATTCACTTTGCCTTCTCTTTTCATGGGGCTGCCAGGATTATTATAGGATTAAGGGCTCCTACAAAAACTTTCTCCCAATGGATTGGATTTTCAATTGTAATGTGATATAATGATGATTGCCCTAAGCTGGCAGAGGTAAGCCCCTTGCAAGTAGAGGGCAATTTTCATAGAGGAGGAAGGGTTATGACAGAATTGACGGTGCAGACAGCGCAGAAACGATTTTATCGAAAAATGCTCATAATCGGGATTCCGGTGGTATTTCAAAACTTAATCAGCTTGGGCCTTAACTTAATCGACACGCTGATGATTGGAATGCTAGGGGAACAGGAACTGGCTGCTGTAGGTGCTGCTAATCAGGTTTATTTTGTATATACAGTTACGCTTTTTGGTCTTTACAGCGGAGCGGCAGTTTACACTGCGCAGTACTGGGGAGCTAAGGATATTGCCGGTGTACGGCGGATGCTGGGGATTGACTATGCGGTAGGTTTCATTTTTGCACTCGTAGTGAGTGTAGCAGCATTTGTTTTTGCATCAAATGTGATACAGATGTTTTCTGAAGATGAAATGGTGATTAAACTTGGCGTGGATTATCTTAGAATCGCTTGCTTTTCGTATGTATTTTCGGGTATGTCATCTGCCATATCCTATAATTCCAGAGCGATTCAGGATTTAAAGGTGCCGACCATAATCAATGCAGTCGCATTGTGCATCAATGCGGTACTGAATTACGTTTTGATTTTCGGAGTCTGCGGATTTCCGGAACTCGGTGTAAAGGGTGCTGCTGTAGCGACTTTAATTGCAAGAATTTTTGAGTTTACAGCGCTGGTCACCTTTGTCTATACGAGAAAATCTCATCCGTTTAAGACAAACTTAAAAACACTGCTCAATTTTGAAAAATCTCATTTTATGCGTGTTATGAAAACCGCTGTTCCGGTAGTTTTTACAGAGTGTAGTTGGGCGGCTTCCGTAACGCTGATTTTTGCCGCTTACGGAAAACTGGGGACAGCAGCTCTTGCTGTGGCGCAGGTTGCCAATGTAATCTGTGAACTGCTCCAGTCAGCATATTTTGGCGTCGGTAATGCAACGGCAATGCTGATCGGAGAAACATTAGGGCAGGGAAATAAAGAAGAAGCCTTCCAAAATGGAAAGCGTGCCGTTAAAGTAGTTATGATACTTAACGTTTTTATGACGATTTTGATGATACTCGTTGCAAGGCCGGTGACAGGCATTTATCACTTCAATGGTGAAACCAACGATTTGTTGGTGCATTCGCTGATTGCGATGGCAATTACTCTGACACCGAAGATGCTAGGGTATATTTTTATCGTGGGAACTCTACGAGCTGGAGGAGATACCTTGTTCTGCATGAAAGTTGAGATTATCTGTAACTTGCTGGTGCAGGTGCCTCTCGCGTTTTTCTCGGTTTTGGTGCTGAAGGTTAGCCTACCTATTGCAATGCTCATTGTTGCCATTGGCGATGTTGGAAGAGTAATTGTATCACTGCCAAGATTCAAAAATCGTAAATGGATTAATATTGTGGCGGATATCCCGCAAGAGAACGACTAATTTTCGCTAGTAAGGAGTTCTTTAAGCTTTAGCTCAATCAATTCCCAGGGAAATCCGACTACGGTGTCAAATGAGCCGTTCCAGTGATCGATGTGTTTTGCAAAGATTCCCTGAATGGCATAGGCTCCGGCTTTGTCGTAAGGCTCATCAGTATCAAGATAGGCGGAAAGCTCATCGTCGTTAAAATCCTTGCAAAAGACTTCCGTTATATCATAAAATACGTTTCTAGTAGATTCACTGGCTATTAGAATCGCAACGCCTGTTGCGACCTGATGGCTGGTGTTTTTTATTTTTCTGAGCATGCGGGCAGCATCGCTTCTGTTTTCCGGTTTTCCTAAAATTCCATCCTTATAAACCACCGTGTCTGCGGCGATGATGATACTGCCTGGCGCAGCTTTTTGCTCTACGTAAAGGGCTTTTTTGAGCGCTAGAAACATGACTGCATCTTTAGCAGAAATGTTTTTTGGCAGAGTTTCGTCTATATCAGCAGGCATGATAGTAGGATTATAGCCGTGTTTATGCATCATTTCGATTCTTCTTGGCGATGATGAAGCTAAAATAATTGTTTTTTTCATGGTTTTACCTCCGCATAATATTATGGCATAAAATTTGGATTTTGCCAAATACTAATGAAAGATTTATGGGAGGTGACCGAAATGGCACAGAACACAGAGAAAAAAGAAGTACAAAAGAAAGATGTAGCGAAAGCATATGAAAAATATTCTAAGCAGTTCACACCGAAACCAACTTATTTTGCCAATTGTATGCGGGCATTTATTGTCGGCGGACTAGTTTGCACAGCAGGTTTTTATATCAGCAATCTGCTAGTAAGCAAGGGGCTTTCGGAAAAAGATGCAGGCACCTATGTGACCATCGGAATTGTGGCGCTGGCGCAGCTTTTAACGGGCTTTGGCATCTTTGACAGTATCGCAAAGTTTGCTGGCGCAGGCGTTATTGTACCCATTAGTGGTTTTGCCAATTCTATGGTCGCACCGGCAATCGAGTACAAAAAAGAAGGACTTGTACTGGGCGTCGGCGCAAAACTTTTCAGCGTAGCAGGACCTGTGCTAGTAAGCGGGATTACGGCGGCGACAGTGGTCGGGGTGATTTACTGGATGATAGGATTATTTTAAAGATTGTTTGAAAAACGGTTGTGAGGAGGCAGAAATGGCAGAAAAGAAAATTGGAAAGCAGACGGTGACATTTGATACCTGTCCTTATATCATAGGTTCGGCGGCAGTGGTCGGAAAAAAAGAGGGTGAAGGACCTTTGCGCGATTCATTTGATATGATTTTAGAAGATGATATGTTTGGCGAAAAGACCTGGGAAAAGGCGGAAAGCAAGATGCTGAAAGAGGCAATGCTTGCGGCTCTGCAAAAATCGGGAAAAGAGAAAAAGGATATCGATCTGGTACTCAGCGGCGATCTTCTCAATCAGCTGATGTCTTCATCTTTTATGGCAAGGGATTTACATTTGCCGTTTTTAGGACTTTACGGCGCCTGTTCAACGATGACGGAGTCTCTGCTTCTTGGAGCAATGCTCACCGACGGCGGTTTTGCCCATAATATTATCGTGGGTGCGTCCAGTCACTTTTGCACGGCGGAGCGGCAGTTTCGTATGCCAGTAGAGCACGGCAATCAGAGACCACCTTCAGCGCAGTGGACTGCTACTGCAGCAGGGGCAATGGTGGTATCCGAAAAGATGGCGGACCTGTCGCAAGTCGGCGCTTTGGACGGGAAGAAAGCTGCGGAGCCGGTTTCTCTGAAAAACATAAAGGTTGACTGCGGTACCATTGGTAAAATTATCGATGCAGGGGTAAAGGACGCCAATCAGATGGGAAGCGCCATGGCGCCGGCTGCGGTAGACACGATTCTCAATCATCTGGAAGATACAGGCAGGAAGCTGGATTATTATGATTTAGTTTTGACTGGCGATTTGGGATATATCGGAAAGGATATCGCGGCAGATTTACTGAAAGACGCGGGACTTGACCCGGCAGCTGTGAATCAGCGGTATGATGATTGCGGCACGATGCTTTTCTATCGGGAAGAGCAGGATGTCCATGGCGGCGGAAGCGGCTGCGGCTGCTCGGCTTCGGTTTTCAGCGGAAACATTTTGCGAAGAATGCGCTGCGGGGAGCTTTCCAGGGTGCTGCTGATTTCAACGGGAGCGATGCTTTCCACCATCAGTCCTTTTCAGGGCGAAAGCATTCCGGGGATTGCTCACGCGGTATCTTTGGCGACATGTTAAAGATCTAAGATTTGCAGGATTAGAGAGGATGAGATTATGGATTATATATATACGTTTTTAATCGGCGGCGCGATTTGTGTCATCGGACAGATTCTCATGGATACTACAAAGTTGACTACGCCGAGAATTTTAGTCATCTTTGTAGTGGCAGGTGTACTGCTTGAGGCAGTTCATCTGTACGAACCCCTTGTGCAGCTTGCCAGCCAGGGCGCAACAACACCGCTGCCGGGATTTGGCTATGCACTTGCAAAGGGCGCCATGGAAGGCGCAAAGGACGGATTTTTAGGCGCAATAACCGGTGCTGTAAAGGCAACTTCGGCAGGGATTGCAGTAGCCATTGCCTTCGGCTATATCGTAGCGGTGCTGTTTAATCCGAAGTCGCCGAAGTAAAGTTATTCAAGGAAGAGGACGAAAACGACCGGAATCAGAAAACAAAGGAATCCTCCCAGGAGCAGGCGACCGGCTTCACGTATGCCGGAGGATTTCTTTTTCCAAGGATATCGGTTCCGCAAATTGAAATAATTGGTGTAGTATATGAGGCACAGCAGCAGGGCGATGGCAGAACCGATTCGATTTACCCAGAGGGAATATCCTGTAAAAGGCTGATTATTCTCTTGGGTAAATTCTGTGGTCATGCTGACATAGGTAAAGAATACACCTGTGAGAAAGACGAGAGAATGCTGCAGGGGTGTTTTTTTCCTGGGAGCCGATGCAGCTGCGGCATTTGTGGTATTTATGGTATTTACAGGAACGGCGGCAGCAGGCGGCACAACACTGTTTCTCAATGCCTGCGCCAGCTGATCACAGCTTGCATAGCGATCGTCAGGATTTAATGCGGTGCAGCTTTGGATGATTTTTCCAAGACGGCCGGCAGCCAGAGTTTCGGAAGGGAGACTGCCGGTCAGCATTTTGTTCATTAAAATGCCGATTGAGTAAATATCTGTTCTTTGGTCGGACTGCAGAAAGCCGTACTGTTCAGGAGCAGCATAATCCACCGTACCCATCAGTACGGTGTCTTTTGTTTTGTTAGGATTGTAAGTCTTTGCTGCGTCAAAATCAATCAAATACAGATGACCGTGTTTTTCCAAAATAAGATTGGAAGGTTTAATATCGCGATGAATGATTTTAGGAAAATGGTCGTGAAAAGGCTTTAAAATTTTACACAAGTCGATGATGATATGTGCGGTTTCCTCTTCAGAAAACAGACGCTTCTCTAAAATTTGTTCCAGATTTTTTCCGTGGATGTATTCCTCGATAATCGTCAGGGAATCGGCATCGGGAATCAGCTCAATGATTTCGGGAACCGATGGAAATGCAGATTTTTGAAGCGTATCGTAAACGGGAAAGCATTCTATTGACGCATGCTTTTTGATGTAGATTTCTCCGGATTCAACATGCTGGACAAGATGTACATCGTGGTCTTTGCTGATTACGGCGATTTCCTTGTAAAAGGAAAGTGTCAGTTGGTTTTCTGGGGTCATGCTATTTCTCCTGCTTGCATTTAATCTAATTGTATTGTAACATATTTGAAAAGAATATCATATAGCATTTTCGGGAGTAAAAGTTTATGAGTGAGAAGACGACGAGAGGCTTATCGAAGATATTAGAACAAGTGAAAGACTGCAGCGAGGCGGATCAATTCATCGATGCCTATAAGGAACGGGAGTTTACATATTTTTATGAATACCTGAACTGGATGATTGGAGTAAAGGGTCTGACTACGTCAGAAGTAGTTGCCGCCAGCGGAATCAGTCGCAACTATGTGTATAACATTTTAAATGGTGACAAGAAAAATCCCGGCAGGGATAAGGTGATAGCTCTTTGTATTGGTGCAGAGATGAACTACAGTCAGACGCAGCGGGGTCTTGAGATTGCAAAAGCCGCGCCGTTGTATCCCAAAGATGAACGGGACGTGCGGATTGCTGTGGCAATTAACAAAGGAATCCGCAGTGTGACGGAAGTGAACCTGCTGCTGGATCAGTGCGGTGTAGAGCCTTTGAAGGTCTGAGACTACTATAGAAGGGGCGTGTGCATATATCCGGAAAAAAAGCCAAAAATATGCATAGCGTATTGAAGAAATCTGCATATTTCTGATGGTTTTGCTCCACATATGCATTTTTATTTTGAAAAAACTCTGAAATAGCAATTAGATTATTCGTTCACAGTGGCAAATATGCATATATAACGTAAAAACCCCGAAAATATGTAGACTGATGTGCATATTTTTGGGGTTTTCTTTAAAAATATGTATTTCACCGTGGGGAAGGCAGTGCAGAATCAAGAGCGTTAAAGTCTGCGACAGACCTCTTCGCTCATATTTTTCGTGCTGTCAGCACAACATCCCCTAACGTTTTTGTGTAAACTATAGGTAAAGGCGTATCTTCGAGGCAATACAGCTTTATTCTTTTGTTGGAGGAACGAACTCCAGTAAATCCTCAATTTTGCAGTCTAAGGCAGTACATAAGCGGGCCAGCACATCGATATCAAGTCTGCTAATTTGATTGTTGCAGTATTTGTTCAGCTGCGTACGCTGCATATCAGCTCTATGGCTCAATTTGTTTTTACTGAGATTTCGTTCTTTTATCAAATCGTTCACTTTAATGTGAATTGTTCCAAACTTGTAATCCATAGAAACCACCTTTCCGGATTATAAAAAATAGTTGACATGTATAGTGTAACCGTATTAGAATGGGTTTATAAGCTGTAAGAAATCTTGTGTAAGAAATTATACAGATAAGTACAAAAATGAAAGGACGAATTTAATATGAAAAAAAGCAAATTATTGTTAGCTGCAGCGATTTTAGGAGCTGCATATTTTATCTATCTCATTTCTTATTTTACTGGCGCTATAGGTGAGGAAGCCGTATCTGGAACAATTGCGACCGCACTAGTTACTCCGCATATGATTTGTGTGGGAATTGCGGCAATTTTTAACTGGATTGGTTGGGCAATGAGTGTCAGATGGGGTGCTTTAGTTGCAGGAATCCTCTATGCTGTTTCTATAGTTCTCATGCCAATTTACTTTATGTTTGTTATTATTCAGATGATCCTTTGTTTTGTCGGTTTTGCAAAATTAAAACAGAAAAATGTTTAAAAGAGCAACAAAATGAAGCTATTAAATAAGTAAATCAATTGAGGAAATTGGTTGCTCTTGGGCTATTATAGAGGACGAATTTAAATTAAGAAAGAGGTGTACTGCATGAAGAAATTTTTAAGTGTAATGATTGTTGTTTCTATGTTAATCGTGATGATGACAGGTTGCAGTGGTGAAAAATCCCCAACGGATGTAGCGAGAGAGAAAATAGAGTCGTACAAAGCCAATGCGGAAAGTATTCTTAACGGCGAAGAGGATTCTGACGCTATGGGTCTTGGAGAAGATGTTGAGAAGAAGATTATTGATTTAATTATGGGATTTGAATATACCGTTGAAAATGAAGTGATTGACGGCGATAAAGCAACTGTTGATGTGACAATAAAAACTTGTGAAATCGGTGACATGTTTAAAACCGCTATGGGAAATTATATGTCACAAGCTTTTGGACTTGCTCTTGCCGGAGCCAGCGAAGAAGAGCTGGAAGAAAAGGCGATGGAAGCATTTACAACAGCGATTGATGAAATGAGTTCCGAGAAAACATTTGAGAAAACTTTCACAGTAAATCTTACTCATGGGGATGACGGCTGGAAAGTGGAAGAATTAGATAACAATGAGGAATTTCTCAATGCTGTAGCAGGTGGATTGATGGAAGTGGTAAACGATATGGACAGTTGGTTTTCAGATATGGAATAGAAGTGTAGATAAAACCACTGCAAAGATTTTGCCCAAAAGGCTGGAATTACTACAATCACTGCAAGAGTTGCGTAAAAAAGTATGCTCCCAAAGTGACTGTAAAGTATGCAGTAGGGAGCAGACAGAATTCTGCGGATTCAATGGTGGGAATTACCCTAACTGATTGGAATGGCGGAAAGTTCTAGTTTAAATTAATGAATGTGTAAAGGGGGCGTAGATGCGATTTGGGAACTAAAATCACTTGACGAAGGTGAGGCGTTGAGTATTTTTATAATGAACGAGAGCCAGGCACAGATTTAATGCTTCTGGAGTTTTATGTAGAAGCAATCAAAGGGTTTGGGGATAATGTGCTGTGTGGTAGTAACGTTATCGGCATTTGATTACAAGATGATGACTAAATTGTTTAAATATTATTATGTAAAACATGAAATATAAATATTGAATACTATTCAAAAATAGCGATGCGACTTGCGTTATTTAGCCGCACCGCTATTTTTGAATCTTTAGTTATTCTGTAAAAGTTCAGTAAATTTTTTACCGTTCCATTTCAGATAAAAATGATCGCCGTCATAAGCACCGGTGCCATCTGCGTTTTCGCAAGGAATGACGCTGAAATAGTAGGTCTTGTTTTTATCAAGATTCTTGAAAGCAGTCTGAACCTGATTTTTTGGAATAATCAGTGGATCTGCGCCATCGTACATCACGGATGATTTTGTAGTGCCAAAGCGGACCGCATAGCTTTCTGTGTTCTTGATTGGTCTCCAGCTGATGAGGAAAGTGCCGTCTTTCTGTACTTTGCCCTTCATTCTTACGTCATAATTGCCGTAGAAAGATGAAAAAGCACTGGTAAATGCAGAAGGATCGGCGTCATTTGGCGAGAATGTGGATAATTTAACCATATCCATCGTCTCCTTCATGCTTCCTCCGCGTCCATAGACTATTAGAGTTCTGTTATCACCATGATATTTTACGCTTAGCAGCATACGACCAATTTCTTTGTAGTCCTTGGCAGAATAGGTGCTTTTAGTTGTGATGCGCAGATAGATACTCTTTCCGGGTTTCAGCAGTACCTTTTTATTCTTTAAAGTATAGTATTTTTTACCGTCTTTGCTGTATTCCACCTTTTTTATAGCTCTTTTCTTGCTGCCGCGATACAAAGTTTTATAGTTGTTCAAATAAGTATTGTAGTTTGCCTCATTGCTGGTGAGCTTTAGTATTAACTGCTTGTTGGCAGTATTTTTGCTGTTGAGAAGCTTTACTGTATATGCGCCATCGGAATATTTGGTTTTGAGTGCAACAGGCTCGCTCATGGCGCTACGATAAGTATTTCCGTTTTTAGTAATCTCAGCCTGCGCTTTATAGTAGTAAGTTTTATTTGCATTTCCACGGTCAAGGCAGTCGCTGCAAGAAAAGCGAGAAAACTGTCTATTCGGTCCATCTGGTTCATCTAGTTTATCTCTTGCGTCGAAGGTTCCGATGAGCTGATAAGAACCGTTTTCTGTTTCGGAGCGGTAAAGTTTTAGGATGGAATTAAGTTCTCTGACATCCCAATAGGAGTTAATATAGACGCTATTTGTACTAGAAGCTGCTAATTTTGGTGTATAAAGGGACGTTTTTCCTTCGATGTTCCACGGCTTTGTAAAAATTTCCTGTCCGTCCGCACCGGTGAGGATGCCCTGCATGGTGAAAATATAGGCGGTGTTTGGAGAAAGTTCTTCTATGACATAGGAACTTTTTCCGTCTTGTTTTTTTAATTCTTCTGAAGTCGGAGAGTCGATTCGCACAGACTGCGTCTGATTAGAAGCTTCATCTGCCTTTCTCCATGAAATCTGCAGCGCCTGATAAGGCACATCCTGATACCAAAAAATTCGTATGGATGTTTCGCTTTCCATCTCTATAGAACTAGGTAAAACGTGTAAATCAAAGGGATAACTGTTATTTGTTTTAGTGCTTGTTTCAGTGCTTTCGCCGGCAAAAGCGGTCTGCGGCATCATCAGAGAGAAAAGCAGAGAAACCGCAAGCATCAGCGTGATAAGTTTTTTCATAAATACCTCCTTTAATCCTATAAGAGTCCATTTCCAATTTTATGATAACATAGTTTTGTGAAAAGTTTATGAAAAATAGATATTTGGATAAATAGAAGATGTGATACCATGAAAAATTTGGAGAAAGAAATGATTCGGAAATATATCAAGTGATTCATGACATATTTCCGATTTTTTCTTGCTAAATTTCCGTACTATGGATATAATAGTATTATAAAGTTCTGAAAGGAGTGTTTTCATGTCAGGTACGATGCTTGTAAGAGATGCAGCGAAGCTGTGGAATTTAACGGAGAGACGGGTAACCGGACTTTGCAAAGAGGGCAAAATTGCCGGAGCGAAGAAACAGGGACGCTCATGGCTCATTCCGGCAGACGCACAGAAACCGGAGGACAGCAGAGTAAAATCCGGCACTTACAAAAAGTGTATAGATGAGAAGAAGCTGCCCCTGCCCATTGGAGTCTCTGACTACAGGCGGGCGTGCAGTGAGTATTACTATGTGGATAAGACATTGATGATAAAAGAACTCATCGATACGAAGTCAGTGGTTTCGCTTTTTACTAGACCGCGCCGCTTCGGAAAGACGCTCAATATGAATATGCTCCGAACCTTTTTCGAGAAGACGGAAGAAGACACTTCGGTATATTTTCAGGATAAAAAAATCTGGGCATGCGGTGAGGCATATCGCAGCTATCAGGGAAAGTATCCGGTTATTTTTCTTACCTTTAAAGATGTGAAGAGAACTTCATGGGAGAATACACTTGTTTACCTTGAGATGCTGATAACCAGCGAATACAGAAGGCATAAGGAACTTGCGGACAGTACACGGATTACAGATAAAACATACTATCAGCAGATGGTAGAGGGAAACGCGGATCGAGAAATGCTGGATACGGCACTTTACAGGCTTTCTAAAATGCTCCATGAACACTATGGCGTTGCGCCTATTCTGATTATAGATGAGTATGACACGCCGATTCAGCAGGGACATATGAGAGGATACTACGATGAAGTGATTCTATTTATGCGCAATATGTTTTCCAGCGTATTAAAGGACAATGTACATCTGTCCTATGGATTTTTAACCGGAATTCTCCGCGTAGCAAAGGAAAGCATCTTCAGCGGTATGAATAATTTGAGAATCAATTCAGTTCTTGACAACAGATTCAGCGATTATTTCGGATTTACCTTTGAGGAGATAGAGGCTATGTTAGAATACTACGAGGCGGAAGACAGATTTGATGAAATATGCGCGTGGTATGACGGATATATTTTCGGCAATGCTGAAATTTTTAATCCATGGTCGGTTATCAATTATTTTAGCAACGATTGTTTGGCGGAGGCCTACTGGGTAGAGACAGGCAGCAACGAGATTATAGGAGAGGTTCTCACTGAGGTGGATCAGGATTTATATGATTTGCTGACATCGCTGATGAACGGGAATTCCATTGAAACTCGTATCGATACCAATGTGATTTATCCACAGATACGAAATAATCCGTCGTCGATTTTCAGCTTCCTTCTGGTGACGGGATATCTGAAGGTGACCCAAAAGAGCTTGTCTTTTGGCGGTGAGTATGTATGTGAAGTGGCACTTCCCAACAAGGAAATCGCCTATGCTTATCACAAAGAAATTCTTTTGCGCTTTGGTAATATCATTCCGCAGTCCACATCCATTGCAATTCAGTCATCGCTTATAAAAGGTGATGGAGCGCGGTTTAAAGCGATGATGGAGAAACTGCTGATGCAGTCGGTCAGCTATTACGATACGGCAGGAGAGAGCTTTTATCATGGTTTGATGCTGGGTGTGTGCGCCCTTCTCGGAGGGGCCTATGTGACATCAAACCGTGAGTCAGGCGATGGCAGATATGACATACAGCTGATGCCGGAGTATGATCATTTGCCGGGTGTTCTCATTGAACTGAAAGCAGAAAAAGCATGCAGTCAGGAAAAATTAAAAGAACTGGCCGGCGCGGCTTTGCAGCAGATCAATGAGAAAGGTTATGAGACGGAATTAAAGGCGAAAGGCGTACATGAAATCTTTAAATACGGTGTGGCGTTCAGCGGCAAGAATGTAGAGATTGCAGTAGAATGAAATGTTTTATGAGATGAAGAGGGCAAATGATAGACCCTCTTCATTTATTTCATGTGTGGAACTTGTGAAATCCATCTGCGATTATTTACAAAGGTGGTCAAATGTGGTAAACTATTACGGAATATTAGTAGGTGAAATGATGACTTTAATAATAAAATTTGGAAAGTGCTGTCTGGGCATTTTATATTGTTTGCTCAAAGTCTTTCCGACCCAAAAGCATAAGGTGCTGTTTTTGAGCAGGCAGTCGGATGAGCTGAGCCTGGATTTTTCCATGTTAAAAGACAGTTTGCTTGCCGCGGATGCCTCCGTTAAAATTGTAAGCATTTGTAATCGTTTGGACGACAGCAAGAGCGGAATTGTTGGATTTGGTATCGATACTCTGCGCAGTATGTATCATCTGGCTACAAGTAAAGTCTGTGTGTTAGATGCGTACTGGCCGGCGGTGTCCATTTTACATCATAAGAAATCCTTGACAGTGATTCAGATGTGGCATGCTTTGGGAAAGATAAAGAAGTCTGGTTATCAGACTCTTGGAAAAGAGTCCGGCAGAGGCGAGAAACTGGCACGGCTCCTTAACATGCACGAAAATTACGACTATATTATTGCCGGCGGCAGTGCGTGGAATCCATATTACTGCGCTTCTTTCAACACCACTGAGAATAAGCTGGTCAATATCGGCCTTCCGAGGATTGACTATCTTTTGGAAACTGCGCAGGCAAACAGAGAGAAAGTGTTGGCTGCTTATCCGCAGATGAAAGAAAAGCAGGTAATCCTGTATGCGCCGACCTTTCGCAGAGGCATTGACTTGAAGTGGGAGCCACTTCTTGATGTGATTGACTTCGACAGATATATTCTAGTAATTAAAGGGCATCCTAATCAGGAAATTATCTGTGATTACGAAGGCGTGCTGCTGTGTCCGGAGTTTAAGTCGGTAGAGCTGCTTGCGGCATGCGACTATCTGATTACCGACTACTCGGCAATTGCTGTAGAAGGTGCAATTTTAAATAAAAAAACGTACTATTATCTGTACGATTACGAAGAATATACAGAGAAGAACGGTATCAACGTTAGTCCTTTTGAATCTATGCCTGGCTGCGCGTTCAAAGACGCGAAAGCTTTGATTGAGGACTTGCAGGGCGGTGCTTACAACGAAAAAGCGCTGGCAGATTACAGAGAAAAATATCTGCCGCGGGAGCTGGGCACATCGACGGCAAAGCTTACGCAACTTGTGCTTGCGCAATTACAATAGATTAGAATTAGAATAGGAAGAGATAAAACAGCATGTTTAAACTGGCAAAAAAATGGATCAAAAGACTGAAATTATTTATTCTATACTTTAGAAGGATTCTTTTTGTAAAGAATCACTTTAAATGCTCTTTTTTCAAGAAAATCAGAGCTAACGTCTGCGGAGGATTTTTGGCGGATCAGTGGATTCTCTATGATTTTGACCATAATGACAAAGGAGAGTATCTGTCCGAATTTGATTGGTACCGCTCACGGTATATCAACGAGCCCTTTGACTTTCTTTTAAACAATAAAATTGCTGCGGCAGAGATTCTCAAGCAGTATGTCCGGGTACCGGAAAGCTACATGATAAAGAATAAGGGCTTTCTTACAAGCTTTGACAGTGAACATATGGAATATGAGACGGCGATAGATCTACTAAAAGAAAAGGGAAAGCTGTTCATCAAACCCTATGGCGCCGGCAAAGGCAATGGTGTTAACATCTTGATTTACGAAGACGGAAAGATTTTTGTAGACAAGCAGGAATATACCGAAGAGGAATTTGTGAAGTTCCTGAAGGGCAGGGATGACTGGTTCATCTGTGAATCCATGAAGCAGCATCAGTATTCCGATGATATTTATGATAAGACTGTCAATACCATTCGCTTTATTACATTGCGGGATATTCATACCCATCAGTTCAAGGTGTTTTTTGCAGTGCAGCGAATTGGCACATCGGCAACCATTCCGGTGGACAATGGAAGCAGAGGAGGTCTTGTAGCCAAGATTGATCTTGATACGGGGATTTTAACAGAGGCTAGGTGTCTGCACAACAAAAATGTGTACAAGGTACACCCGGATTCCAAAGCACCGATTGAGGGTGTGCAGATTCCGGGTTGGGATAGAATTAAAGAAGAAATGCTGGCCCTTGCTAATAAGATGCCGTACATGCATTTTATTGCCTGGGACATACTGATTACAGAGGATGGGGAGATTTGTATTATTGAGGCAAATACTTCATCAGGGGTGAATATTATCCAGCTTTGGGGCGGACAGAGAAACGATGAACTTGGAGATTTTTACCGCTATCACAAAGCGATTAAAAAGTAGGAGAACTGCATGAAATATATTATCATGGCTGACGGTAAGGGAACCAGATGGAATAATTACCGGGATATTCCCAAGCATTTTATTGAGGTGAATGGTGAGACGCTTCTTGCGAGAACTGTTCGGCTTTTAAGAGAAAATGATCCGTCCTGTGAGGTGATTATTACCTCACACGATTCCAGATATGAAGTAGCCGGTGCTCGCCGCTACGAACCAAAGCATAACGTTTTGGAGATTGACCGTTTCACAACGGAACTGATAGAAGACAACATATGTTTTCTGTACGGAGATACGTATTACTCGGAAGTTTCTATCAAGACCATTGTGGATACGGTAGCGGAGGATTTGCTCTTTTTTGGTAATGAGCGTTCCATCGTTGCAGTAAAAGTTGCAGATGCGCAAGTATTCTCAAAGCATGTGAACAGGGTCCGAGAGCTGTTTCTTGCAGGTAAAATTGACAAATGTATTGGCTGGCAGGTGTATCAGTCCTTCTTGGGACTGCCCTTCGGCGAAAAGACAATTACAAAAAAATATATCTATCTGTGCGATGATACGAGGGATTTTAATTCGCCGGAGGATTTGGAACAAAAACAGGAGGAAAAGTAGTACATGGGCTTTGTAAAAGGTGTGAAGAAATCAGTGGTAAATGCGCTGGCGCTGGGACCGACTTCCAGAGGCTTTACCGGAAAGGAAGCCAGAAGATGGGTACGAGGTGTATATAGAAGCTATTTTAAGAAATCAGAATACTCCTTTGCACAGAGCAGATGGGCAATTAAGCGAGGTTTTATGCCGGAACAGGTAGAAGGCCTTGGGCTCAACGAAGATAATTATAGAGATACGATTTCTGCTAAGGAGTATGCTTTTCTGCGTCCATTAAACGGCGGATACAGCAAGTGGATTACCGATAAGGTGACCATCAATGCGATTTTTAAACCGTATCGGGATGTTATGCCGAAGTGCTATTATCAGATCTATAAGCGATATACAGAGACAGAAATTATTCCTCTTTATGACTTTGAAGCGGGAAACACCTTTGACGATGTGCTCGCTATGATTAGAGAAAAAGGAGCGCTGCGGGCGCGCCTTTCTAAAGGCAGCAAGAGCAGCAGACTGTCTTACGAAAATGAGACCTACTATTTTGATGAAGAGGCATGCTCTGAGGAAAGAATGATTCGCAAGCTTTCCTCTTACAATGCTGTTATCGTAATTACCGAAGATGTTGAGGCAAGTCCGGCTTTTACCGGCGCCAGACTGAATCTGGTTATCTTTAATGATCAGGGTGATAATCCGGTCATCGGTGATTCCTATATTTCCTATGAGCGTTTGGAACTGATGAAAAATCCGCTTCCTGATAAGCTAAGCGAAAGTGACGACTTAAACGAAGAAGACGAAGCGCCTGAGGAACTGAGCGAGGAATTTGATAAGATTTATGCATATGTAAATTCTATTACTGGTAAAGTCAGTGATGCGGTCAGCATCAGGGCTGGAAAGAAAACACCGAGAACAAAAAACCCAAATAATGACTGTGATATAGCGAAAGAAATCCCTTTCTGGACAGATATCGCAGAGACTGTAGACAGCATTTGCAGATTTGTACCACAACTGGAGTTTTTCGGACTGGAAATTGCAATTTGCGAAGGCGGATTTAAGATTATGAAGATGATTAATCACCCACCTTATCCGCGCATCGTGCCGTTCAGCAAGAAAACTTCCGACTATTTGAAATATAAAGCGCAACAGAAGAGAGCTGCTTACAGCAGAAAAGGCATTCGTCTTAGAAGAGCCTGCAAGAAGATTAAGCTGAAAGTGAGAGCAAGATATGCGAAGATGTTCTTCCCGGACGGTCTGAAACCTTACCTGTCTATCAGATGGTTTCAGGATCTGAAGAAGGATTTTTTGACTAACAAGGATACCACTTTGAAGGAAAAGATTTGGGCAGCAAAGCACGGTTTTCTGTCTTATCGCCTGCACCAGTATGGTATCACAGAAGAAAATCATCTAAACTATATCGCTGATTTTGAATATAAGTGGCTGCGCCACATCAACAATAAATACAGACACTGGATGGAGGACAAGATTACGGTCAAGTATATCTGCTCCGAGTATAACAGTTGTTTCCCTGAGTATTACTATCACATCAGTCTGAAAAACGGAAACAATAAAGTGATTCCGATGATGGACTGTCCGGAAGGCTTTGGAAATACATATGAGGATATTTTCAAGCTGGTAGAACTGAAAGGCGCGCTTGCGCTAAAGCCGGATGAGGGCTCTCACGGAGACGGATTCTATAAGTTCTCTTATGAGGACGGAAAGTATTTTCTGAACCATGAAGAGGCTTCGGCACAGGACGTGCTCAATATTTTAGAAGATGTAAAGAATCAGTATCTGGTTACAGAATATATCAATATGCACCATGAGATTAAGCGCATCTATGACGGCGCGGTAAATACTATTCGTATGATTGTCTTTAAAAAAGACGGCAAGAATCCTGTGATCGGTAATGCGTACATGCGTTTTGGCTCCAAGCGTACTGGCGCTGTAGACAATATGGGTGCTGGCGGCATGTTTGCTAAAATTGACATTGAAACCGGAAGGTTCTATGATGCAAAGATTATTGAGGCCAATGAAATCAAGCCGTGTCTGAATCATCCAGATACAGGTGTGCGCATTGAAGGCTATCTGCCAAACTGGGAAAAGGTAAAGGCTGATGTTTTGAATGTGGCACGTAATATCCCGCAGCTGGAATGGTTTGGTTTTGACCTGGCGCTTACTGAAGACGGTTTGAAGTTCCCGGAAATTAACCGTTTCCCTGACTATCCGGCTATCGAAAAATACACGCCGCAGACCATAGACTATCTGCTGTACAAGCTGGAGCAAAAAAAGAAGAAATATGGCTATGATGTATCTAGGGGACATAAGCTTGTGAAACTTCCAAAGAGATAAGCAGTGCCATAGAGAGGATTCTACGTGAAAACAGTAAAGAAAATTTTAAAAGAACATATCGACTACAGAAAGCAAATTTTCAAGCTGGCGAAGTCGGACATTATAAAAACCTATAAAGGCGCAGCATTGGGCTGGGCATGGGCGATTATCAGACCTGCCATCACCATCTTTGTTTTCTGGTTTGCTTTTTCCATTGGGCTGAGACACGGAAATCCTGTGGAAGGATATCCCTTTTTTCTATGGCTGATTGCGGGCATGATTCCGTGGTTTTATATGCGGGATATGATTAGCGGCGGGGCATCTTCGATGCGGCGCTACAAATATTTGATTACGAAAATTAAGTATCCGATTTGCACCATCCCGACCTTTGTAAGTATGTCCTTCTTTGTGGTGCATTTGGCGCTGATGGTAATCGTCTTTGCCATCTTTGCGGGATTTGGCTATCTGCCGGATATTTACACTCTACAGCTGCCGTTTTATATGCTGATGATGTTCCTGTTTTTTACTGCCTGGGGGCTCTTTTCGGGTGTGCTCGGTGCCATGAGCAGAGATTTTCTCAATCTGGTGAAAGCACTGACGACAGCGCTGTTTTGGCTGTCGGGTATTCTCTATGATGCCAACAGCATTGACCAGACCTGGATTAAGAATATCCTGCTGTTTAACCCGATTACGCTGGTTGCAAACGGTTACAGAAACTGCTTTATCTACAAGCAGTGGTTCTGGGAAAATCCACAGGAGCTGATTAATTTTGGCATTGTGTATCTGGTGATGTGCATTTTGGCAGTTTGGGCATACAGAAGGCTGCGTAAGGACATTCCGGACGTGCTCTAGAAGAAAAGGAAGTTTATATGGAAAACAAAACGGCTATTTCGTTTAAAAACGTATCGAAAGTATATAAGTTATATAAAAATGATAAACAGCGGTTTCGCGCCGTCTTTAATAAGAGAATCAAGCCCACGCTGAAAAAAGCGACTGACGATGTAACTTTTACTATAGAAAAGGGAGAATCTGTGGCGCTGTTTGGGCGAAATGGCGCTGGAAAGTCTACCTTGCTCAAAATGATTACCGGGGTGACTTATCCGACCAAAGGTACAATTAAGGTTAGCGGCAGGGTCAGTGCGCTGCTCGAATTGACAGCGGGTTTTGACCCAGAATTCACCGGAAGAGAAAACATTTACTTTCGAGGTCAGCTTTTGGGCATTCCACAGGAAGAAATCAAGGCGCTGGAACCTGAAATCGTTGAGTTTGCAGATTTGGAAGATTATATCGACCAGCCTGTCCGTACTTACTCCAGCGGTATGAAAGCCAGGCTGGGGTTTGCGATAAATGCCAACATTAAGCCCGAAATTCTCATTGTAGATGAGGCGCTTAGTGTAGGAGATAAGGACTTTAGACAGAAGTGCAATCAAAAAATCAATGAAATTGTTGAAAGCGGTGCAACATTTCTATTTGTAACCCACTCCACCAACGTTGCGAAGAATTTCTGCAAAAGAGGGATTGTCCTGCGAAAGGGGAAAATCACTTTTGATGGTGAAATTGATGAAGCTATCGCCTTTTATGAGGATTATCTGCAGAAAGCAAGAGAAGCACGTTTGGCGAAAGAGAGTAAAAAGGTATTAGGTTGAAAAGGAGTGATGGAACATGGCAAGACGCAAAAATGAAATATTTTCGCATAACAACAAATACGAAGGAAATATTTTCAAAAAGTTCGGAAGATGGTTTGGAAGGCTAAAGGGCTGGCAGAAAGCGATTTTTATCGCATTAATCGTGATACTTGTTACTGTATCATGTGTAGCAGGCTATGTCGTCTCAAAGCTGGACAAAATTGACCGCGTAAAACTTGATGAGAAAGAATTGTCCTGCGTAGATGTGGATGGCTACATCAACATTCTGCTGTTGGGAGTCGACAGCCGGGATATGGAAGATATTCAAGGCTCTGGCGCGGATGCGATTATGATTCTCAGCATAAAGGAAGAAACTGGTGAAGTTAAACTGATGAGTGTATATCGTGATACTTACCTGAAGTTTGGCAATACAGATACTTACGGAAAAATTACAGACGCCAACAGAATTGGCGGACCTGCTATGATGATTCAGTCTCTGAATCAGGCTATGGATATGAATATCAGCAAGTTTGTTGTCGTGAACTTTAAGGCTGTATCCGACCTTGTAAATGCTGTGGGAGGCATTACCGTAGATGTGCAGGAAGAGGAAATTCAGCAGCTCAATAAATACACGGTACAGACTGCTAATAATATTGGTCAGAAGACCTATAAACTGGTAGAAAGCGCTGGTGAGCAGACCATTGAAGGGGTGCAGGCTGTTTCTTACGGAAGAATACGTAAAGGTGTGGGTGATGACTATAAGCGTACAGAACGCATGAGAATTGTTCTGACCAAAGTCTTTGAGAAATTAAAGACAATGAATATCGGCAAGCTTGACGATCTTTTGGATATGATGCTGCCGCAGGTGCAGACCAATCTTTCCAACAACGATATGTTGGGACTTGCTATGCGTCTTGCAAACTTTAACATCAAAAGTGGTGCGGGATGGCCATATAATGTGACGGGCGGATTGCTGAACGGTATATCCTATGTTTTCCCGGATAATCTGGCGGAAAATACCACAAAGCTGCATCAGGAGATGTTCAATCAGCAGGATTATGTACCGTCAGATACAGTAGAGAATATCAGTGCTACAATTATCAGCAATATCAGTTCATCTGTAACCAACCAGAAACCGATTGATACAGGCGGTGCTTCACAGGAACCGGATCCAGAACCTGCGACAACGCCGAATCCAAAGCCGTCACAGAAACCGAAACCAGATCCAGAGCCGGAACCGACACCGGATCCTGAGCCAACGCCAGAGCCGGAACCGACACCGGATCCTGAGCCAACGCCAGAACCAGAGCCGACGCCGACGCCGATGCCGGATCCGGGTACAGACAGTTCACAATCATAAATGATATATAGAAAGAAGGATAGAGAAATGGCAAAAGAGAAAATTAATTTTGAAGACGAAGAAATCAAGCTTCGGTATAGACATACGACATCTCACATCATGGCACAGGCAGTGAAAAAACTATGGCCTGATGCAAAGCTGGCAATTGGACCTGCTATTGACAATGGATTTTACTATGACTTTGACATGGAACATAAACTCAATGATCAAGATCTTTTAAAAATCCAAAAAGAGATGAAAAAAGTCATTCAGGCTAACTACAAGCTGGAAAGATTTGAGCTTCCTAGAGAAGAAGCTATTAAGTATATGGCAGATAGAGATGAGGACTACAAGGTAGAACTGATTCAGGATTTACCAGAAGATGAGGTAATCTCCTTCTATCAGCAGGGCGACTTTGTCGACCTTTGTGCAGGACCACATATGGAGTCCACCGGTCAGATCAAAGCTGTGAAGCTGATGAGCGTGGCAGGTGCCTACTGGCGAGGTGATGAGCACAACAAAATGCTGCAGAGAATTTACGGAACTTGTTTCCCGACGCAGGAAGAACTGGACGAATACATCAACAGACTGGAAGAGGCAAAGAAGAGAGACCATAGAAAAATTGGAAAAGAGATGGATTTATTCGCCCTCTTTGAGGAAGGTCCGGGATTTCCGTTCTTCATGCCAAAGGGCATGATCATCAGAAACGAGCTGGAAAATTTCTGGCGTGCAGAACATCGCAAGAGAGGCTATGTAGAAATCAAGACACCGCTGATCTTAAATGAACAGCTGTGGAGAACTTCCGGTCACTGGGATCACTATAAAGATAATATGTACTTTACTAAGATTGATGAGCAGGATTATGCGATTAAGCCGATGAACTGTCCGGGTTCCTTGCTTTGCTATAAGAGAAAAATGTGGTCCTACAGAGATTTCCCGATTAGAATGGGAGAACTGGGTCAGGTGCACAGACACGAACTTTCCGGTGCGCTGCACGGATTGATGCGCGTACGTACCTTTACACAGGACGATTCCCACATTTTCATGCTGCCAGAACAGGTAAAGGATGAAATCGTAGGCGTTGCAAAGTTTATTGATGATATTTACAGTATGTTCGGTTTCAAATATCACGTAGAATTATCTACTCGTCCCGAGGATTCTATGGGAACCGATGAGGAATGGGCGACTGCGGAAGATGCGCTTCGTGAGGCGATTGCAGAGGTTGGCGTGCCATACGTAGTCAATGAAGGAGACGGTGCATTTTATGGTCCGAAGTTGGATTTCCATCTGGAAGATTCAATTGGAAGAACCTGGCAGTGCGGTACTATTCAGTTAGATATGCAGCTGCCGCAGAGATTCGACCTGACTTACGTAGGTTCCGACAATGAAAAACACAGACCGATTATGATCCACAGAGTCATCTTTGGCTCTATCGAGCGTTTCATCGGTATTTTAACTGAACACTTTGCTGGAAAATTCCCGCTGTGGCTTGCGCCAGTGCAGGTAAAACTTTTGACAGTAGCAGAAGCCTTTTCTGATTATGCAAAAGAAATCGCCGCAAAGTGTGAGGAAGCGGGTCTGCGTGTAGAACTCGATCTCAGAAACGAAAAAATTGGCTATAAGCTGAGAGAAGCCAGAAACGAGAGAGTTTCCTATATCTGCGTCATTGGCGAGAGAGAAGCAGAAGCTGGCAGCTTATCTGTTCGCTCCACCAAGGTGGGTGATCTGGGCGAGATGGCCGCTGATGAATTTGTTGCAAAGCTGGTAGAAGAAATTAAAACGAAGGCGATTTAATCATGTATAAAAAAGATATAAGCGATACATGGAGAGGCGGCGTATATCTTTGCACCGCTGAGGATAATCTGGAAGCAGACCTTCTGGAGTCCAAGCTTCGCAGTGAAGAGATAGTTTGCATTCGCAGGTATGAAGGCGGTGGAAACTACGTGGAGATTGTCATGGGTATTAACAGTGCACGTGGTATTGACCTTTACGTAGCCGAAGAACACCTTGAAGATGCTGCGAATATTATAGTTCCAATCGATTTAGATGACTGCGAAGAGTTTCATTGAATCTTTAATAAAAGAGCCGGGCGTGTGCCCGGCTCTTTTAAGTTAATTATCTTCGGATTTTTTTGATTCTGTTTTTTTGGGCGCTTTCGGCGTCGTTACTTTCAGCTGAGTCCATTTGGTGTAGTAGATCTTACCATTGATGGTTTTGTAGCCTCTAACCTTGTAATAGTAGGTCGTATTTGCCTTTAGACCAGCTTTGTTGGTGAACTTGAAGTTCTTTGTAGAACCGATTTTCCTAAAGCCGCTGGTTTTCTTTGTTGATTTCCATACTTGATAGCCTGTCGGCATGGTAATCTGCGGACTATCAAGCTCCCACGTCAGAACGACTTTTTCTTTATCAGAGGTGATATCACCACTTACACTTTGATTGTGGATATCGATAATTTTAGTGATATCTTCATCGGATGGTTTTTTGATTGCTTTCGTACTGAAGAGAATACTCCAGGTCGCACGGTCAATGGTTCCATTTACAGAAGAGACTGCATTAACATGTTGGAAAACTTTCGTAATCTCTGCCAATTCATCATCGAAGATACCGTCGATTTCACCGTTGTAATACCCTAGTGCTGTCAAGCGTTTTTGGGCAGCCATTGTGTAAGGTCTAATCGTGCTGCTGTTTCTGCCAGTATAAAGTTGATAGCGGTAGCTGTTCGGATCGAGAGCAAATTTTAGCTCGTAGGTGCGAGAGCCGGGGTTCATCAGATATTTGGTCTGGGAAGAAGAGACTTTTTTACCGCTGCCGTTGTAAAGTCCGTTTACCTTGTAGCCAATATTCGGTTTGTATCTGACCTCTAGTTTTTTGCTTTGTGTGTTGTCATAGCGTATCTGGAATGCGCCGTTGCTGGCCGCGTGGATGTATACATTTCTTCCATTGGCATAAATGGTGGCATCTTTCAGCGCATTGTTTGTGGTGATGCTGGCAAGCTGCAGATTCTTTACATTTTCAAGATTGACTGAAGTCAGTTTATTTCCGTAAAGGTATACGTTTTCCAGACTGGTGCAGTTGCTCAGATCGGCACTCTCCAGTTTGTTATCGTGCATGGAGAGAAGCTTCAGTTTCTTAAATCCCGAAAGGTCTATTTCTCCGGTAAAACCTTTGTTACTCCACTGAATCTGTGTAGTTTTACCGTAACCATCGGTCATAAAATGAGATTTGGTGCCGTCTCCCCAGGTGGTGGTATCAGACGGTGTATATGCAGAGTTCATGATAGTGCCATTTTTTTTGCCATCTGAGGCGGCATTAAGGAATGCAGTCAGTTTGTCCATCTCTGTCTCGTCGCTAATCATATAACCGAATCTTTTATCGGGATAGATATTATGGTAGATGTGAGACACTGCAATTTGTTCATTGCTAGGATCGAAGTAAGTGTAGTTGTTCAGACCAAAGTATTGCCATACACCTGTGGTTTTGTTGTACTTGTTGTTGGTGCCAATAGTCGGATCAATAAAAATCCATCTGCCGTTTACATAACTTTCTACCCACCAATGGTCTTTGACCCCTATATTTGCTTCAGTTTGCCAATTATTAATTGGTGAGGTTGCTCGGTGTCCGTAGACAAATCTGGTGGGAATCCCCTGCGCTCTTGCTAAAGAAAGAAAAATCGCAGAATATCCCTGACAGGTTGTCGCTACTCGTCCGAGGCTGTCGCTGTTTTCGCTTGGAATTTTGTAAACGTGATTGTATAAATTATCGTATGGATTTGCGTACTGATAAGAATGAGTAGAGAACGCTACCGAATCATAGTAGAATTCTCGTGCCACATATTCATAAATTTTCAGAAGTTTGTCGTAATCATTGTATGCGCCTGCAGTAATCTGGTTGCTCATTCTATGCATGAAGTCGACCTTACTTGGAGTCATGTCTTTATAAATAGTAGTTTCTGGAATTTTAAGGGTAAAGCGAATGTCTTCCAGATATTCATCCAGATACCAGGCAGGATCGTAGTCTTCACCGATGGCGCGAACACGTTTATTTTCTGTGATGACATCATTGTATTTCAGAATTTTTGGCGTATCTTTTGTAAGTTTGAAGACCAAATTTTTGTAGAGTCCACCGCTGTTTGGAGCGGTTTCATAGGTATCCTGCGGCGTTTCAATTCTGGAAATATAAAGGAAATACTGCCCGTCTGCAATGTCTTTATTCTCAAAGTTTAGGGTGTATTTGAAGCCGTATACGGCATTGCCGGAGGAAGTATGTTCGATATATTCAGCAGGAATATAGATGTCCAAATCAGTGTAGCCCGTCTTAGGAACTACACCGTAGAGTGCAAGGCGGAACTCGTAGGTCGGAATCATTGTTCGCAGCTGAATGGTCATAGTTTTTCCTTTGACTGTTGCTTTGCAGTAGTCGTTTGTCATCGCCTCACTGGAATTGAAGGTAGTAACAGAAGAAGGACTACCTACTTCTTTCATAACCGCAAAAGCGCTGCCAGGGATACAGGACAGCACAAGGGAAATGATAAGTATTATATAAATGGATTTGAAACGTCGATTTTTTACTGTTGGCATTTTGTTCTCCTTTTGGCTAAATTTTATTTAAAATCTCGCAAGAAGCGGCGCAGGCGGAGGAATAAGCGAATTGTAAGTTGTAGCCTCCTGTTGCACCGTCGATATCAAGGACTTCTCCTATGATAAAAAGACCTGGATAACGGCTGCATTCCATGGTTTTACAGTTTATTTCTGAAAGGGCAATGCCACCTGCTGTAACCATGGCTTTTTGGTAACCTCCCGGCGAGGTGACTGTAAAAGTGTCTGCAGTAAGCTTTTCTGCAATGGCTTTGGGTTTCTCACAGGTCACAGCGATGACCTCTTTCAAAAAACTTTTTGGCAGCTTTAGTTCATTTGCAAGCAAATTAATAAGCTGTTTGTTGCGGTTTTGCATTACATAATTTATTTTATCCAGAATCTCAGTTTTTTCACTTGGATATAAATAGTTTAACACAATTTTGTCGTTTTTTGTGATAACTTTGGAAAAATTTAAAATTAAAGGACCGGAAAAATTTTCATGAGTGAAAAGCAGCGGTCCGTTTCCACGCGTACAGAGCTTTCCATTTCGCCAGATGGAAAGACCAGCATTTTTAAAGGAAATTCCAGATAAATTGCTGTAGGGATAGGAAGCGACATTGACCGGTGTCAGAGCAGGGCGCAAGGGTGCTAAATCAAGACGCGGCTGATCTTCTTTTTGGTTTTCTGTCAACACTTTAAATATGGATCCATCAGAGCCGGTTTGAGGGAAAGAGCAACCACCGGCAGCAATTACCAGATTTTTACACAGGTAAGAATCTGCATTTGTGCAGACCTGCCATAAACTGTTATGCTGTACAATAGAAGTAACCGATGAATTGTACAGGATAGAAAATCCGTTTTCACGGCCTTTGCGAAGCAGCATATCGCGAATGTCTTTTGCTCTCATAGATTTTGGAAAGATTTTTCCATCTTCCCGTTCCCAGGTGGGCACATCGTTTTTACACAAAAAATCCTGCAGATGCAGGTTATTGTATTTATAAAGGCAGCTTCTGATTTTGCTGCCGTTTTTTCCGTACATGGAAATAAAGTTTTTGATGGAGCCGCTATGGGTAATATTGCACTGACCAGCGCCGCTCATCAATAGTTTGGTGCCGGGCTTTTTTGTCTTTTCTAAAATCAGGCCGTTTATTTCAGTGGGAAAAGCGGCACTGCAGAACAGGCCTGATGCGCCAGCTCCGACAATAATACAATCGTAAATCATGAAGGGAAGTATCCTTTCTCTTCTAGTCTAACAGAAATTATAACGTAGTTTGGGGTATGCGTCAACAAGCGGAATGTGATGATGATAAAAAATATGTAAAATATGTAAAAAAATGGTTGAAGAATGCGCCAGAATTCTGTATAATGAGAATAGAGTTGCTGGCATTTTCGAAATTAAAAATCATTTTACAGAAAAAAGTAAAATAAGAATCAAAAAAAGGAAAATCGTCATGTTAAATTGGTTAAAAACTAATTTATATCTGGATTTTTCTTTTACGAAGGCGAGAACTTCTACTTTTCTTGACTAAAAGTAGAAGTTGTCAGAGCTCAGGAGCAGTATTTATCATTTGAGAAAGGAATTTTAAGAAGTTAAAGAAATTGTTTTGCATTTTTTTCTAAAATAAAGGGAGGAGTTCTGCAAAATATTTTTTTCTTTGAAAGAGAGGTGTTGTAATGTGCTGTTTAATAGTCAGGAATGTGTGAAGCGAGATTTGAATTTACAAAAAAATATATTGAAACGGTATAAAGAGCAGTTGAAAAAATTGCCGAAAGGCTCTTTATATGCCAGTGAGAGAAACGGAGTAAAGTATTATACGAAGGTTACTAACTTCCGCGGAAAAAAGAGAAGTGTGTACTTGGGAAAGGAAACAAATCCACAGGTGCAGCTTTTACAGAAGAAGTATTACCTGCGTAAAGCGATTCAGGCGATGGAGTCTAATATTTCCTTGATGGAAAAGTTTTTAAATGGTTATCAGTCCATTGACCCCAATGTTTTGCAGAAACAGTTTCCGAAGGCATATCAAAGTTTGCCGCAGTCTTGCTTTGATACAGCGGGGGTATTTAACTTGGATAGATGGGGAAGTGAGTTTTACGTAAAGTCAACAAGCAGGTCGGAGAACCTTTTGAATTCTACAAAAAAAGGCGATAAAGTGCGCTCTAAATCAGAGGTTATTATTGCCAATGCAGTAGCAGCACGAGGCCTGCAGTATCGCTATGAAGAAGTTACATATATTAATGGGTATAAGAAAGCACCAGACTTTAAAGTTATAGACCCGAGAACAGGAAGAATCATCTACTGGGAACACCTTGGACTGATTACAGATATGGAGTATCTAAAACAGGCGCTTTTTCGTATTGCAGACTATATTAGAGATGGTATAGTTCCAGGTGTAAACCTGATTTTGACTTTTGACGATGCGGAGAATCACATTGATTCTCTGATGATTGAAAGAACGCTGGACTTGTGGTTCGGCGCAGCGGCGTAGAGACTGCAGCATATGGATGTCTAAGGGCAAAAAATAAAATTTGATGTCAAGGAAAAACCCTTGACACCCGGTGCCTGATATGGTAAAGTAATACGGTGTTAAGGAATCAGCCTTGACATTTGACTGGATTTTCATCTCAAAAAGAGGGGAAGGAATGATAGATAAGATTACAGAAGCTAGTCTTTTATATGATTTTTACGGACAGCTTCTTACAAAGCGCAAACAGGATGTAATGCGCCTTTATCATGAAGAAAATTTCTCATTAGCAGAGATTGCAGAGGAGTTTGGCATATCGAGAGCTGCCGTTTACGACTCCTTGAAGACAGCGGAGAAATCCCTCAGAGAGTACGAGGATAAGCTGGGACTGGTTAGCAAATTTATGAGATCCAGCGAGGCAATCGTCCGTATTGACCAGATGATTTGTGACTTGACAGTGAAGTATCGGAAGCAGACGGATTTGGTTGAAAAATTAGAAGAGATTAAGTCTGTTATTAACAGTTTGGAGGATGCTTAAGAAATGGCATTTGAGAGTTTATCGGATAAATTACAGAATGCGTTTAAGAAGCTGAAGGGCAAGGGAGTCCTGACAGAAGCTGATATAAACGATGCAATGCGGGAAGTGAAGCTGGCGCTGCTGGAGGCAGATGTCAACTTCAAGGTTGTAAAAGGCTTCGTAAACGATGTAAAAGAAAAGTGTCTGGGCACCGAAGTGCTGGAAAGTCTTACGCCGGCGCAGCAGATTATTAAGATAGTCAATCAGGAACTTGTGGAACTGATGGGAGGAACCGGCAGCAAGCTGACCTATTCGCCATCGGGTTTTACTACCATCATGATGGTTGGTCTGCAAGGTACGGGTAAAACTACCACCTGCGGAAAACTGGCAAACTATCTGAAACAGCATGGTAAGAAACCGATGATGTGTGCATGTGACATTTACAGACCGGCCGCAATCGACCAGCTGGAGGTTGTAGGAAAATCAGTGAATACGCCGGTATTCACCATGCGTGACAGTAAGGAACCTGCAAAGATTGCGCTGGCAGCAAAGAAAGAGGCCGAAAAAAAAGGTTTCGATGTCCTCATTGTCGATACCGCAGGTCGTCTGCAGATTGACCAGGCGCTGATGGATGAGCTTGTGGACATCAAAGGCGAAGTGAAACCTCATGAGATTTTACTGGTAGTAGATGCGCTGACCGGTCAGGATGCAGTTAACGTAGCTGAAGGTTTTAACGAAAAGCTGGGTGTAGATGGAATTGTCATGACCAAGATGGATGGCGATTCTCGCGGTGGTGCAGCCCTTTCTGCAAAGAAAGTAACCGGCAAGCCGATTAAGTTCATGGGCGTGGGCGAAAAATTCGACGCGCTGGAGCCGTTCCATCCGGAACGATTGGCGAGCCGAATTCTGGGTATGGGTGATATGCTTTCACTGATTGAGAAAGCAGAGCAGGCTTTTGACCAGGAAAAGGCTGAGAAACTGGAAGAGCGACTGAAGAAAAATCAGTTTACCTTAGAGGATTTTCTGGATCAGATGGGGCAGGTTAAAAATATGGGCGGCATTGGCAAAATCTTGGAGATGATGCCGGGTGTAAGTGCAGCTCAGATGAAAGGCGTGGACCTTGAAGAAAGTGAGAAGGAATTCCGTCAGATGGAAGCCATCATACAGTCTATGACGATTGAGGAAAGGCAGAACCCAAATATTTTAAACGCCAGCAGGAGAAAGAGAATTGCAGCAGGCTGTGGACAGCCGGTTAGCAAGATTAACAACCTGATTAAGCGTTACGAAGAAATGAAGAAGATGGTAAAGCAGCTTTCAAATCCGAAAGCCATGAAGAAAAACAAGTTATTTAGAGGTTTATTTTAAACTCTGACATAAAAGCAAAAGAATTATCATAAAAGGAGGAACAGAAAATGGTAAAAATCAGATTAAAGAGAATGGGTGCACACAAGAAACCTTTCTATAGAGTGGTTGTTGCTGACTCTCGCAGAGCTAGAGACGGTAAATTTATCGAAGAAATCGGTTACTACAATCCTCTGACAGAGCCACCTACAATCAAAATCGATGATGAAAAAGCAAAGACTTGGTTATCCAACGGTGCGCAGCCTACAGATGTTGTAAAAGGCCTGTTTAAGAAGTCTGGCATCATTGAATAAGAAAGCGGTGAGACGACGTGACTAAATTAGTTGAATCAATTGCAAAATCGCTGGTTGAACATCCGGATTCTGTTGTAGTGACAGAAACAAAGGACGATCAGGGCAGTGTTTTGCAGCTTCAGGTTGCAGCTGATGATATGGGGAAAATTATTGGCAAACAGGGAAGAATTGCCAAGGCGCTCCGCACTGTTGTCAAGGCTGCCGCCACAAAGCAGAACAAGAAAGTAGTAGTAGAAATCGTTTCAGAAGACGAATAATATTGCTGACAAAATCGGGCACATGGATTTACCTGTCAGGTATTTTCATGTGCCTGAAATAGTATTAGGAGAAAAATGGAAAAAATTAAAATCGGACGTGTCGTTAATGCGGTAGCGCTTCGCGGAGAAGTTAAAGTCTATAATTACTCCGGTTACAAAGAGCGCTACGAGGAATTGACACGAATTATCGTCGATGATAAAGAATATGAAATTGAAAAAGTCAGGTATCAGCAGCATATGGTGATTTTGAAGCTTTCTGGTATAAACGACAGAAATGCAGCCGAGTCGCTGAAGACAAAGGACGTTTATATCACAGAAGATGACTTGTTAGAGCTGCCGGAGAATACCTTTTATATAAGAGATTTGATAGGCCTTGCAGTAGAGGATGTGGACAGCGGAAAGCAGCTGGGAAAGCTGAAGGACGTTCTGCAGCCTTCTAGTCAGGATGTCTACGTGGTGGAGCTTGCCGGCGGCGGTCAGATTATGATTCCAGCGGTCAGCGAGTTCATCAAGGAAGTGAATCTGAAAGAGGGCGTTATTTCTGTACATCTGATAGAGGGGATGATTCCGTAATGAAAATCAATGTATTGACGCTGTTTCCTGAAATGTTTTCTGCTGTAACGGGAAGCATACTTGGAAGAGCCTGCGAAAAGGGTATTTTAGAATTTCGGTTCATCAATATCCGTGATTTCAGTCAGGATAAGCATAAGAAAGCAGATGATTATACCTTCGGCGGAGGTCCAGGGCTTCTGATGCTGGCAGACCCCATCTTTGGCGCATTAGAACATATCGACGCAGATAAAGATAGAGACAAAAAGAAGCTGCTCTACATGTCGCCTCGCGGCAAGGTGCTGGATCAGACAAAAATTGAAGAACTTGCAGCTGAAAAAGAAATTACCATCCTTTGCGGTCATTACGAGGGAGTTGACCAGCGGGTGCTGGATTACTGGCAGATGGAGGAGGTTTCTATCGGTGATTATGTATTGACTGGTGGGGAACTGGCAGCTATGGTGCTGATGGATTCTGTCGCCAGACTGGTACCGGGTGTTTTACCACGGGAAGGATCCGCAACAGAAGAATCTATTTACAGCGGGCTTTTAGAGTATCCCCAGTATACCAAACCGAGAGACTATCGAGGCATGGAGGTGCCGGAAATTTTACTCAGCGGCAATCACAAATTAATCGATTTGTGGAGATTTGAAGAGGCGCTCCGGCTGACAAAGGAAGTTCGTCCCGATTTATTTGAAAAATTTGTGAGAAACCGTGAAGATTTGACAAAAGATGAACGAAAGGTATTGGAAAAAATACTGAAATGATGTAAAATATTTTTATGAAAAAGATTAGAAAAAGTCCAATTGTATTATTTATGCTGGCGCTGATTTTGCTGTATGTGATTATCTACATTGTACCATCAGTAACAGGGGCGCTGGTGTCTTCTTATATCGTTGAATACGGCGAGCTTAAGGTCGCCGATGAGGTGACCGGATATCTGGTTCGCAACGAACAGGTTTATACCGCAGGGACAACAGGTACCGCCAATCGGTATATTGATAACGGCACCTTGGTGCGCAAAGGCACTACAGTGATGGAAATAACCGGAGGGGCGGATGGTGAAATTGATGATAAGTTTTCGCAGATTGTGGACAGGCTGGGAGACGATGCAATTCTCACCAGTGATTATGCGGCTACAAAGGGCGGCGTTATCAGCTATTACGCCGATGGCTACGAAAGACGTATTCGCCCGAACAATATGAAAAACGGCGGATATAGCTACTACAGCAAGTTGAGTCAGGACAGCGTGCAGAACTTGCAAAGAGATACAGTTGTAAGAGGAGAGCCGGTTTTTAAAGTTGTTGATAGAACTAAGTGGTATATCGTGACTTTCGTACCTAAAGACCATGGGGCACGTTACAAAACCGGACAAGATGTCATAGTCGAATTTGAAGATGGAACTGTAGACGCAGAGGTGCACAGCGTAACAGCAGATGTAGATGGCGAACATACCAGAGTTATATTGGCATGCAGCAATTACTACGAAAAATACATGCAGATGCGTGCATGTCCGGTGACACTGGTTACTTATGAGGAGAGAGGGCTTCTTGTCGAAAACAGCAGCATCACCAAGGAAAATGGACAGCTGGGAGTTTTTGTTAAAAAGAAGACCAGCGGCTCTGACTTTGTGCCAATAAAAGTGTATGCGACTGACGGTGTTCGCTCACTGGTAGCTGACAGATTCTTTGACGACGCAGAAACAGGCAAACGGTACGATACTGTAGAAATCTACGATGAAGTGCTGAAAGAGCCAAAAAATTAAAAAACTTAAACAAAGGCAGGTGCTTAAAATATGTCGATCAAGTCAAATATCGAGTATATTCAGGAGCTGAAGACAGCTGCGGCCGAAAAATCCGGCAGAAGTGGAAGTGATGTGCTGCTGGTGGCAGTTACCAAGCTGCATGGAGCAGACGAAATCAATGAGGCTATCGATGCAGGTATTACAGATATCGGTGAGAATAAAGTTCAGGAAATCATGGACAAATATGAAAAAGTAAAACCTGTTCGCTGGCATTTGATTGGACATTTACAGACAAATAAAGTAAAATATATTATTGATAAGGTGTCCATGATTCATTCCGTGGATTCACTAAAGCTTGCCAGAGAAATTGACAAGCGGGCAGCGCAGCACAATTTGACTATGGATATTCTAGTACAGGTCAACTCTGCCGAAGAAGAATCCAAATTTGGCATCACTACCGAAGAAACGGATCAGTTGATTCTAGACATTGCTAATCAGTGCCCGAATATCAGAATTAGGGGCCTGATGTGTATTGCCCCTTATGAAGAGGATCCAAATGATGCAAGGGCATACTTTTCAGAAGTAAAGCAAATTTATGATAAGTACGCAGGTAGCCAGGAAGGGAGAATTGACTTCCAGTATTTGTCTATGGGCATGACCAATGACTTTGAAGTAGCCATAGAAGAGGGTTCGAATTTAATCAGAGTCGGGACTGCCATTTTCGGGTATCGTGACTATCGAAGTGAAGAAAAATAATAAAACAAATATAATTTAGGAGGAAAACAATATGGGTTTTGCAGATTCAATCAAGAAGGTAATCGGAATCGAAGAATTAGATGACGATGAAATGATTACAGAAGAAGAAGTTAATGCAGCGAAAGAAAAGCTTGCAAAGGAGCCAAGACGTTCCTTTGTAAGTGAGACAACAGTGCTGCCAGAGAAGAAGTCGAGCGTTTCTCAATCCAAACCAAGCGAAAAGCGCTTCTCTGTAACAGGTACCAGCGCATTTAAACTGGTTCTCATCGAACCAAAAGCTTTTGAAGAATGTCCGAAACTTGTGGACAGCCTGAAAGGCAGAAGACCTATTATTATCAATTTAGAGAAATTAGAGACAGAAGTTGCAAGAAAGATTTTCGATTTTATGAGTGGTGCAACTTATGCCCTTAACGGAAATGTGCAGAAAGTAGCAAACAATATTTTTATCTTTGCTCCAGAAAACGTAGGTATTTCCGCCGCTTCTGATGATAGAACCGCCTTTGAGTTTGGTGCGGAAGAAAAGAGTCCCTGGAGGTAAATAAATTTGGCTATTGTTTTAATAAGAGCAATTTACTGGTTTGCACAGATTTTAACTATGGCTCTTGTCGTAAGAGCACTGCTGAGTTGGTTTGCAACAAATCCTTATTCAGCCGTAGGAAGGATTTATCAGTTTTTAACTAAGCTGACGGAGCCTATTGTAAATCCTTGCAGACAGCTTCTTTATAAGCTGAATATCAACACAGGCATGCTGGATTTTTCTGTGCTTCTAGCGTTCTTTCTCATCGAGATTGTAGCAAATCTTCTAGTGAAACTGGTATTAATCGTTCTTTAAGAAAAATCGGGAGGTAGAGATATGATTACTCCACAGGAAATCGAAACAAAAGAATTTTCTAAATCAATGAGAGGATATAATGCAGAGGAAGTCGATGAATTTCTGGATATGATTATCCTTGACTTGCAGCAGCTGATGGACGAAAACGCACGGCAGCAGAAGACCATCAAGAGCTTAGAAGCAGATTTAAGTCAGTATAAACGTTCAGAGACATCTGTCCTGAATACTTTGGAGTCTGCTAAAAAACTGATGAACGATATCTCTGAGAGCGCAGAAAAGAGAGCAGAGATTATCATCAGAAATGCGCAGCTGGATGCTGAGACCATTCAGAGAGAAGCACGAGACTCTGTGTCCAAGCTGACTGAAGAGGGTGAGAAACTTAAATACAGACTAAGTACATTCAGAGAACGCTACAGAAAGCTTCTTGAAGATCAGCTTAGCCAGATTGAAGGCTCCAGCGAAGAACTTTTTGCGGAGCTTGAAAGAGAGTTTATGCCTGCTTCAATGGAGGAGACAATTGCCCCGAAAGCACCGGCAAGACCAGCGCAGTCACCAATGCAGAGTAATCCGGAACCAGCAATGACACCTTTGCAGAAAACACAGGTGCGTTCCAAGATGGATTCCAGAGATACCATGGTAATCGGCGGTGAGAAATCTTTAGAAGAGATGCTGATGGAAGACCTGCAGAGCAGGCGAAATGAAGAAACGACCCAGGTAAACAGTGACATGTTTAAAACCAGAGTCATCAAATAAGTAAGAATTAGGAGGCGGGGCACATGTGTTGCCCCGTAATTTGTCATGAGATATTATATATTAGCCTGCTTGCTTGTTATAGCAGATCAGCTTTGCAAGCTGCTGGTACGTACCCGAATGTATCTGGGAGAGTCTGTCAGTGTTGTTGGGGATTTTTTTAGATTGACGTATATTCAGAACCGAGGTGCTGCTTTTAGCATGTTCAGCGGTCAAAAAGTGATTTTAATCTTGATTCCGCTATTGGTAGTAATCGCAGCCATTGTGATTCTTCATAGAAAAAAAGGAGAACATTTCAGTTTATACCTTGCGTGGAGCATGATTCTGGCAGGAGGCATCGGCAATTTGATTGACCGCATAGCTTTGGGCTATGTGACGGATATGCTGGATTTCTCTATTTTCCCGCCGGTGTTCAATATCGCGGATATTGGTGTGACAGTGGGGTGCGGCGTATTGGTATTATATGTGCTGGCTGGAGACAAATTAAAGAGCAGGAAGTCGTGAGAAAGAAGATGGAAGAAAAAATCCAATACGAGTTTGATATAGAAGAAAAGCTGCAGGGCAGTCGAGTTGATTCTGCGTGTGCGCAGGTACTTTCGGGAATGTCGAGGAGTTTTATTCAGAAGCTTTTTGAGAAAGGCAATATCTCGGTAAACGGAGAAATCTGCATTTCAAAAAAATATAAAGTAAAGTTTGGCGATAGAATTAAAATTGCTATACCGGAGCCGACAAAACTGGACATTTGCGCTGAGGATATTCCTCTGGACATAGTTTATGAAGATGAAGATGTTCTAGTTGTCAATAAGCCAAAGGGCATGGTAGTTCATCCGGCTGTAGGCAATTATACGGGAACTTTGGTTAACGGAATTATGTTTCACTGTGGGGACAGGCTATCATCAATTAATGGGGTTGTAAGACCGGGTATCGTGCACAGGATAGATAAGGACACCAGCGGACTTTTGATGATTGCCAAAAATGATGCTGCTCACGAGTCCCTGTCAAAGCAGTTAGCAGACCATACTATCACCAGAGCCTATCAGGCACTGGTGTATCATAACATAAAAGAAGATGAGGGGACAGTGGAGGCTCCTATCGGCAGAGACCCGGCAAATCGTCTCAGACAGGCGGTGACCGATTTGGACCACGGAAAGAGGGCAATTACGCACTACAAGGTACTGGAACGTTTTGGAAATTTCACGCTAATTGAGGCCAGACTAGAAACGGGACGAACTCATCAGATAAGGGTTCATATGGCGCATATTAAGCATCCCTTGGCAGGGGATATGGTATACGGACCGAGGAAAAGTGCAGTCAAGCTTCCACCTGATTGCAGTGGACAGGTGCTTCATGCTAAGGTGTTAGGATTTGTGCATCCCAGGACGGGAGAGTATATGGAGTTTGAAAGTTCTCTTCCCAGGTACTTTGAAGAGTTACTCGCCAAATTGAGAAAGGAATAGAAAATGGCAAAAATTTCAATGAAGCCCGGAACTATGCTAAATCCAGTACCGGCGGTATTAGTAACTTGCGGTGACAGTCTTGCGACAAACATTATAACCATCGCATGGACAGGGATTATTAATTCGGATCCGCCAATGACTTATGTGTCAGTGCGGAAGTCCAGATATTCCCACCATTTGATTTCTGAATCTGGCGAATTTGTCATAAACTTAACGACAGAGGAACTTGCGAAGACGACAGACTTTTGCGGTGTCAAATCGGGGCGCGATGTGAACAAGGCTTTAGAGATGGAAATTTCTTTGACAGCGGCGGACCATGTGTCTTGTCCGATGATAGAGCAGTCGCCTGTGAATCTGGAATGTAAAGTGGTGGAGGTAAAGGAATATCCGACTCACGATATGTTCATTGCAGAGATTGTAGGTGTTCATGCAGAGGAAGCGCTTTTTGATGAAAAGGGAAAGCTGTGTCTGGAGCGGGCAGGACTTCTGTGCTATAGTCACGGTGAATACTTTGGTCTGAAAAAGGAGCCTTTGGGTAAGTTTGGCTATTCAATTATGAAAGCGAAGACCCGAAAGCGGATTAACAGAGAAAGAATGGAGACTAAAAAGAAGGCCGGATACAGGTATGGGAAAAAGAGGAAGAAAGGCTGAGTGCCTTGCGGCAGTCAGCCTTGTAAGCTTGCGCCCAGCCAGATGTGCCTTTCGTTCGTGTTTGAAATCAAACTGCGATATTTTGCGGTAAGAGTGGAACTTGTACGTCAGCTAATCTAAAGTTTTTGGTTACATTTGATGTATTTAACACAATCTTCACACACATATCCGCCTTTAAATGTTGTGTTGTGATAGATGTTTCCGCAGAGGGAACAGTATTTTTGTATCATGCTAACGCCTCCTTCTAAAGCACGAGGCAAAGTGCAGCTTACAAAGCTACTGTAGACGATTTTTTTCAAAAAAACAAGGGGGATGTCGGATTTTGACACTTTTTTGTAGGATTTTGATACTTTTTTGTAAAGGAGCGTAAATCATGTACGAAAATTTTGCATTTCCAGAGAGAGATAAGGCGGTGACAGGATATCATTTTTCCTGTGAGAATCCGTCTCATGTGCTTTGCCTGATTCACGGAATCGGAGAGCATGCAGGTCGTTATAAGAGAATGGCACGGATTTTAGCAGAAAAGGGGATAGCTATCGTGTCTATGGATTTACGAGGTCATGGTATTTCAAGTGGTGTGCGTGGTGATACTGCGCCGAGAAGAGAAGTACTTGCCGATGTGGATGCGTTGATTATGCGGGCGAAGACACTTTATCCAGGACTTCCTATCACGCTTTATGGACACAGTATGGGAGGAAATATCGGTCTTGACTATATGATGCGCGGAAGCAAAAATTACATTCCCGCGAAATATATTATTTCTGCGCCGTGGATTAAGCTGGTGATGTCTGTGCCCGGACCACTGCTTCCGTTGATTCGTACTGCCGCAAAGATAGCGCCGAAAGCGACTATCAGTCAGAATATCGATGAGAAGGATCTTGGGAATCCAGACTATGTAAAACCTTTTAAGAAGGATCCGTTGGTACATTCCAGAATTTCTCTGCGTTGTGCTGTGGACGGTTTTGATATTGGTACTGCCATTTATAAGGGGAGTCACCCAGATAATGGAGGAGCAGCGGATAAACCTTTTCTTTTGATGCACGGTGACGCAGATAAAATCTGCGACGTGGAGGGAAGCAGAAGGCTTGCTGCGAGACTTTCTCAGCGAGAAAACTTTACTTATGTGGAGTGGACGGGGTATTGTCACGAAATTCACAACGGAGGAAAAGAGGATACAGGAGAGGCAGTAATAGAAAAGATAGGACAGTTTATTGTAGAATAGGGGTAAAGACATGAATGAAGAAAACACAAAGGTATTGATGGATGAATTGCTTGCAGCTCATGACGGCGATCCGAAGAAAGTGCTGCAGGAGTATGATATTTTGATGATGCGTTATGATTCTGCGATTAGAGAGGTTAGGACAAAGCTGCAGATTCTAAACGATGAGCTTTCGCTGGCACAGCAGAGCCCGATTTCATCCATTACTGCAAGACGAAAAAAGACATTCAGTATTTTAGAAAAGCTGCAGAGACAGGGATTTCCGGTATCGCTGCAATCCATTGAAGAAAACTTAAATGATGTTGCAGGAATCAGAGTGATTTGCTCCTTTCTCGACGATATCTATAATGTGGCGGACATGCTGAAGGCGCAGGATGATTTAAAGGTCATTCAGATTAAGGACTATATCAAGAATCCAAAGCCAAACGGCTACCGAAGCTACCATATGATTGTGGAAGTGCCTGTTTTTTTCTCCAACGAAAAAAGACCTATGCGGGTTGAAATACAGATTCGGACAGTAGCGATGGACTTTTGGGCTACCTTGGAACACAGGATTAAGTACAAGCAGGATATTCCGAATCAAGATGAAATTATTGAGGAACTGAAACAGTGTGCGGATACGATTTCCCAAACTGATGAGAGAATGCTCAGTATTCGTGAGAAAGCCAGAGTATAAATTTTGTTTCCGAAAAGTAAAGGAGTATAGCATGATTGGAATTGGCATTGATACCGGCGGTACCTGTACCGATGCAGTAGTTTTGAATACCGACGGAAATCAGGTATTGTCTTTCAGCAAGACGCTGACGACGAAAGGAGATTTAAAAGAGGGCATTTTGAAAGCGCTGAGAGGTCTGGATGAAAATCTCGTTAAACAGGCGGAGTATCTGTCTCTATCTACGACTCTTGCAACAAATGCCTGTGTCGAAGGCAAGGGCGGTCGTGCTAAACTGGTGCTGATCGGTGTAAAACCACAGATGATTGCGAGGATGCAGGGAACCTATGGGCTTCCGCCGGTTTCAGAAATTTGCTTTTTAGAAGGAGATGCTGCCACTGTTGATAAAGGAACGCCTCTTCCGGACTGGGAGACTTTTCGAGAGACTGTCAAAGAAACCTTTCGTGAGTTTGACAGTGTCGCAATTGTGCAGATGAACGCCAAATACAATGACGGCCAGTTTGAAAAGGAGGCAGAAGCGATTATTGGTGAAGTGCTTTCTGTTCCTTGTGTGCGTGGATACAATCTTTATCAGGAACTGAACGTACAGAAGCGAGCAGCGACAGCACTGCTCAATGCCAGATTGATTCCTGTTATGGAGAATTTCTTTGACTCCATTGACCAATCTCTGGCGGAGCTGGGGCTGTCACTGCCGATTCAGGTCGTCAAAAGTGACGGCAATATTATGAGCAGAGACTATGCTATGGGAAGGCCGGTAGAAACTTTGCTCTGCGGTCCTGCTGCCAGCATTATCGGGGCTATGGAGCTTTCTGACAAAAAAGATGCCTTGATTGTGGACATGGGCGGGACTACCAGTGATGTTGCCCTTTTAAAAAATCGAGTGCCAGTGACAAGTGATGCAGGTATTTCTATCGGACCTTGGAAGACTATGGTTAAAGGGGTCACCATTGATACCTTTGCGTTGGGTGGCGATAGTGCGGTGGAATACGAAGACAACAGCCTTTATCTGGAAAAGCGACGTATTGTACCTCTTTCCATGGCAGCAGCTCAGTTTCCAAGGATTCGGGAAAAGCTGACGGAGCTTAATGCTGGTTTTGCTACCTACAGCTATCCTGCCAATCAGTTTTTTATGCTGGTAAATCGGCCTAAGAATATGGCAAGGTATACCGCTAACGAACAGAAGCTGATTGAAGCGCTGGCAGTACAGCCTTTGATGTTCAGTGAAGCAGCAGAAGCAGTAGGGGTGAGTCCGTATGTGTTTAGAAGCAAGCGTCTTGAGGATGAAGGCGTAATCATCAGGTGCGGTGTAACACCGACTGACGTTATGCATATTTGCGGCGATTATGATGCTTACGATGTGGAAGCGGCAAAACAGGGTGTGATATATCTCTGCAATGCAACGAAAAAAGATTTTGATACAGTTTGCAGGGAAATTTATGACTTGGCGAAAGCAAGACTTTACAGCAGCCTTACCGGTATTTTTATGAAATATGAGACAGACGGCAAGCTTTCTTATGAAGATGAGGCGGCTGTTGAAAAGTTGGCGGCCTATATCTTTAAACAGAGACAGAGTGGTGCAAAGTTCATGCGACCGGATTTTAAATCTCAGATAGACTTTATTGGAATTGGTGCACCGACTAGAATTTTCTTACCGGAGGTAGCAGCGCTCTTTGGTGCTTCGGCGGATGTGCCGGAATATGCTAAAGTTGCTAATGCTATCGGCGCAGCAGTTGGCAGTGTAGTCGCCGAATATACTGTGTACATTCAGCCGGCACTGGGCGTTTATCGAGTCACTGGCGGCAGTAAAACGATGACCTTTGAAGAATACGACGAAGCACTTTCAGCGGCGAAGAAAGTTGCTGAGGAGCGGGCAGGCGAAAAGGCGCTGGAGCAAGGTGCTGCAAAAGTGACGCGGGTTGAGACAGAAGTTTCAGAGGATTACTATCAGCTGACTGGAGAATCGCGAAAACTGTTTCTTGAAACCCTGGTGACGGCAAAAGCTGTGACCAAATAATTGTTGTTTGTTTGAAAAAAAGCCCCTTTTCCGAAGGAAAAGGGGCTTTCTATTGTGATATTTGAGGCAGCTTGCGCCCCCTTTTGCTTAAAAAGAGACGGATTTTTATTTTGGTTCAGGCAGCTTCGGGTTGACCCAGAGGGTGCGGTTGTTAGTAAAGATTACCATGCCCGGTTTGGCGCCGGAAGGCTTTTTTACATATTTAACTTGTACATAATCTACAGGAACATTTTCTGAGGTGCGTCCCTTACTGTGATAGGCTGCGATAGCAGCTGCTTCAAAGAGCGCTTCCTCAGAAAGTGCAGCGCCGCCTGTCTGAACGATAACATGAGAGCCGGGGATATCTTTGGTATGCAGCCATAAGTCCGTCTTAGAAGCAGTCTTTAGTGTTAAAATATCGTTTTCTTTGTTGTTGCGTCCCACCAAAACCTGAGATCCATCGCAAAGGGTATAGCGGTGGGGCTGAGGTTTGTATTTTTTCTCTTTAAAAGCGCTTTTACGTTTTTTGATATAGCCTGTTTCGGAAAGCTCTCCGCGGAGTGCTTCTATTTCTTCTATACTATCTGTATTGTTCAGGTAAGTCAGAACTGATTCCAGATACTGGATGTCTGCATCAGTTTCGCAAAGCTGCACCTGTTTTTCTTTAATGGCTGTCTTGGACTTTCCATAACGTTTAAAATACTGCTGTGCATTTTTTGACGGGCTATGCCGAGGGTCAAGGGGAATTTTCACTGTGCTTCCGTCATAGTAGTTCATGACCTCCACTGCAGCATCGCCCGGTTTTGCAAGGTGCATATTTGCGGTGAGAAGCTCTCCGTAAAGCCTCAGATTTTCAGAGTTTTCCGCCTTCAAAAGATCTTCGGAAAGACGCTGCTTTTTTAAGTAGAGTTTATCGAGAAGACTGGAGACAGATTTTACTAGATCGTGAGATTTTTGCCTTGCCCGGTTAGATGACTGCTTGTGATCAAAATAATAGCTGAGACATTGGCTCAGGGTCTCAAAATCAATGCGCTGCGTACTTTCTTCGTACTGAGAAAGTGAAGCGATGTGAAATTCCTGCGGCACTCCTTTTTCATCAGCGTAAATATGGGGTATAAAAGTGCCACTTGCAATAGAAGAACGCTGAGCGGAAAGCCAGCTGACGCGGTCGTCATTGATAGAAAGTTCGCTAGCTACAGCAGGGGAGATACCGCCAACTTTTGAGAGAATTTCTTTTGGATTTGCAGCCATTTCTAAAAGTGCTTCATCTGAGATTTCTTTGAAGGAAATTTTGTCTTGGGCCGGCGGGTAGACGTATTCCTTGCCGGGCAGAACCTGGCGTACCCGGTTAACATCGATGGAAATTCGTTTGATACTGTCGATGATTCTGCCAGTAGTCATGTCCACCAAGATGATGTTACTGTGTTTTCCCATGATTTCAAAGATGAGCTTCTTAGATACAGTGAAGCCCAGTTCATTTAAGGTTTCCAGGGAAATCTCTATGATACGTTCTGCGTCTTTTTGGGAAATCTCTACGATACGACCGCCCACAAGGTGTTTTCGGAGCAGCATGCAGAATGCCAGTGGTGCCGGCGGATTGATCGGATTTTCCTCAATAAAATGCAGGCAGCTGTGGGCGCTGTTTATGCTGGCGTAAAGTTTTTTGTTACCCTGCTTTGTGTGTATATGAAATACCAGTTCGTCACTTTCCGGCTGGTAAACTTTTTCGATTTTTCCAAGCAAAATGGTGTCCTGCAGCTCTTTTACCATGGCGCAGGTGATAATGCCGTCAAAAGCCATAATATGACTCCTTTCTTTTTGCGATACTTTCTCTATTGTACCCCGATGTAGAATCGTTTGTCAACGAAAGGAAAATATGATAAAATAAATTTATTATCATTGATGTAAGAAAGAGAGGAAACAGTTAGATGATAAAAAGTATGACAGGATTTGGCAGAGGTGAATATAATGACGGAAAACGGAGCATCATTGTAGAGATCAAGTCTGTCAATCACAGATATTGTGATATTTCGGTGAGAATGCCAAGAAGATATTCTTTTGTAGAAGATAAAGTGAAAAACTCTGTGAAGGAAAAGATCAAACGCGGCAAGGTGGACGTTTCCATTATGGTAGAGAATTTGACGGAAAATGATGTCAATATTAAGCTGAATACTATGCTTGCACAGCAGTATTTGGACAATCTGAAAGCCCTGCAGGCAAACTTTGAACTTCCAGGTGAGATCACATTGCAGTACGTGGCAGGGCTTCCCGATGTGCTAAAGGCTATTCCCGATGTGGATGATGAGGAAGAAATGACCAGATGTATTCTCACCCCCGTTAGGGAAGCGGCCTCCAATTTGGAAGCCATGCGCAGCGTAGAGGGAGAAAAGCTGGCGGCTGATCTGGTTATGCGCGGAGGCATCATCAAAGATCTGGTAGATAGAATTGAAGAACGGGCAGCAGAGGTTCCAAAGGCTTATACTGAGAAACTTCGCGAGAGAATCAAGGAACTGATTGGAAACAGCGTGACTGTGCCGGAGGACAGAATCCTTGTGGAAGCAGCCATCTTTGCGGACAAATGCAGCATTGCAGAGGAACTGACCAGACTCAACAGTCATATGGATCAGATGAAAGAAATCATTGAAAAGAGCAGCCAGCCTGATGGGAAAAAACTGGATTTTCTGGTGCAGGAGATGAACCGGGAGGCGAATACGATCGGCTCTAAAGCCAATGATATCGCAGTGACTAATTTAATGCTGCAGGTGAAAGCTGAAATTGAAAAGATTCGTGAGCAAGTGCAGAATATCGAATAATTTCCTTGAATGAGAAGGCGAAAAGTGATATAATATTTACTCATACAACGCTTCGAGGAGATAAAAATGGACAGAGCCGAACACGCAGGAAAACTATTTATTATATCCGGACCTTCTGGCGCCGGCAAGGGAACGATTTGTAAGAGACTGGTAGAAGATACCAAGGTAGAAGTATCCGTATCGATGACGACCAGAAACCCTCGTCCCGGAGAGGAAGAGGGTGTTAGTTACTACTTTACAACGAAGGAGGCGTTCTGCAAGGAGATAGAGGCTGGAGGATTTCTGGAACATGCAGAAGTCTACGGCAATTATTACGGCACGCCGAAAGCCAAAGTGATAGAAAAACTTCAGCAGGGCATCGATGTTGTACTGGAAATTGATATTCAGGGTGCGCTGAATGTAAAGACTGCATATCCTGACGGGATTTTTATCTTTATTTTGCCGCCTTCTATGGCAGAACTCAGAAAGAGAATTACTGGCAGAGGTTCAGAAACGGAAGATGCGATTAACTTGAGGCTTTCGCAGACACTGAAGGAAGTTTCCTACATAGATAAATATGATTACTGTGTGGTCAACGGCGAACTGGAAGAGGCAGTAAGCAGGGTTAAGGCTATCGTAGTTGCCGAACACTCCAGAGTGTCTCAGAATGTTTACAAGCTGATTGAAAAATATAAGGAGGAAGTATAATGCTATACCCATCAATTAACGCGATTAGAAAGAAGGCAGACAGCAGATACACCATCGTAAACATGGCTGCTAAGAGAGCTAGAGATATCATTGACGGAAAACCGATTTTGACAGAATGTGAGATTAATAAGCCCGTATCTATCGCAGCTCACGAAATTGCAGAAGATTTAATCACTTATAAGAGAGAAGCACATTTAGCGGAGTTTGAAGAAATCGAAGAATTATAAGATCCAGCTGAGACTGCAAAAACAGCCCTTTGCATTTGCAAAGGGCTGTTTTATCGTGCTATACCGATATTCTCTGGCTGAATGACAAAAAATATGTTTTTCTTTTTGATTTCTCTTAGTTCTATAAGTTGCAAAATCATAATTTTGTTTTAGGGCGATTTGCCATATTTTGTCATAACCTGTCGAAAATAGTCGGAAAAAGAGGAGAAATTGCCATAGGCTCCTATTTGTGTTTATTATATAATGAAAAGTATAATACTGAGAATAATACGACTAGGAGGAACGATAATGGAAGAACAATCCATTCTCATAATAAGCGGTGCGGAAGTGGCAAGGGTTTTCGTAGGTGACATCGTCCTTGTGGAGCAGGAGGGAAGAAAGCTTCATGTGGTAACTTCCTGCCGGGAGTACCGATATTATGAAAAGATGAGCAAACTGGAGGCGGCTCTTGACGGACGGTTTTGCCCTTGTCTGAAGGGGTGTTATGTGAATCTGGAACGCATTGTGTCGATGAGAGAGCCGGAAATCCATTTTGATAACGGGTATGTTTTTTGCTTGGGTAGGACAAATTTTATTAAACTGAGACAGAAATACAAACTTTTTCTGAAAAATAGCGTAAATTTGGCATAATAGTTTTTAAAAAAGCTTGCAATTTCAATCTAAATGACGTATAATAATGGTCGGCTTGTTTATCTTTAGCCAAAATGAATTAATTTAACACACCCGGTTGTTTTGTAGAAGCGGTGCCGCGAAAGCGGTTTTATGCACGATAGACCGAGTGGAAGGTAAAACCAGGAGGAAAAGAATCATGGCAGTAATTTCAATGAAACAATTACTTGAAGCTGGTGTACATTTTGGACACCAGACCAGAAGATGGAACCCTAAGATGGCTCCTTACATCTTCACAGAAAGAAACGGAATTTACATCATCGACTTACAGAAGACTGTAAAGAAGATTGAGGAAGCTTATGACTTCATGAAGGAAGTTGCGGCAACCGGCAAACCAATCCTGTTCGTAGGAACTAAGAAACAGGCACAGAACGCTATTATCGACGAAGCGAAGAGATGCGGACAGTACTACGTAAGCGAAAGATGGCTGGGCGGTATGCTGACCAACTACAAGACTATCAGTGGAAGAATCAAAAGACTCTTTGACATTGACAGAATGGAAGAAGACGGAACTTTTGAAAAGTTATCCAAGAAAGAAGTTATCAAGCTGAGAGCTGAACGTGATAAATTAGAGAAGTTCTTAGGCGGTATCAAAGACATGAAGGGTATGCCTGGAGCACTGTTCATCGTTGACCCTAAGAAAGAAAGAATCGCAGTAAAGGAAGCTAGAATTCTGGGTATTCCTGTAGTAGGTATCGTAGATACAAACTGTGACCCGGACGATGTTGACTATATTATCCCTGCTAACGATGATGCAATCAGAGCAGTAAAACTTATCGCTGGCAGAATGGCTGACGCTGTAATTGAAGCTAATCAGGGCGAAAGCTTTGACGAAGGCACAGAGGAAGCAGCAGTAGAAGTTGAGGCTGCTTTAGCAGCAGACGCTGAATAATTCACATCGCTATTGATATAAGATTTGGAGGTCAAAAAATGGCTGTAACTGCACAATTAGTAAAAGAATTAAGAGAAATGACTGGTGCCGGCATGATGGACTGCAAGAAGGCACTTGTTGAAACCGATGGCGACATCGATAAAGCTGTAGAAGTTCTGAGAGAAAAGGGTTTATCCAAGGCAGCTAAGAAAGCTGGAAGAATCGCTGCAGAAGGTCTTGTTAAAATCGCATTTTCCGATGACCACAAGAATGCTGCTGTTATCGAAGTAAACTCTGAAACAGACTTTGTTGCAAAGAACCCTGAATTCGTAGAATTCGTAGATAATCTGTCCAAGATGGCGCTGGCTGATGACGCAAAGTGCATGGATTGCTTCATGGAAATGACTTATGGCGATGAGGGTACTGTAAAAGACGCTCTGACCAACAAGATTTCCAAGATTGGTGAAAATATGAACATCAGAAGATTTGAAAAGCTGGCTACTGATGGCGTTGTTTACACTGGATATATTCACGGCGGCGGCAAAATCGGCGTTATTGTAGGTATCGAGACTGAAGCAGCAGCTTCTGAAATCGAGACCGTAGGTAAGGACGTAGCTATGCAGGTTGCTTCCATGAACCCTAAGTTTGTAGACGAAACGCAGGTTGATGCTGATTGGCTTGCTTCCGAAACAGAAATTGCGAAGCAGCAGCTTCTCAACGAAGGCAAGAAGGAAGAACTGCTTGACAGAATCATCCCTGGCAAAATTAAGGCTATCTTAAAGGAAGTATGCCTTGTAGACCAGAAGTTCGTTAAGAACAGCGACCTGACAGTTGCACAGTATGTGGAAGAAGAAGCTAAGAAGCTTGGCAAATCCATGAAGGTTGTAGAAATGGTTCGTTACGAAGTAGGCGAAGGTATCGAAAAGAAAGAAGAAGACTTCGCTGCAGAAGTAGCTGCACAGCAGGCTGCAGCAGCTGCTAAGAACTAATCAAAACAGCAACTGGCAAATAAGTAAGAATGAAAACCCTTGAAAGACTCACCGGCTGAGCGCTTTCAAGGGTTTTTTAGTGGTTTTGATTATAACGGTTACAAAAAAACAGCGGGTTTATTTGTCAGGGCGAATAAAGATAAAGTGAGGAAGGCCTGCTACCATGATTTAGTGAAAAGCAAAGAGCCACGGCGCTGCGCATATCGCTTTAGTAAAACCGGTAGATTTGACGGTGCTGGGGCTTCGGGAAAATGATTTAATCCAGCGGCTTGTCAGCTGCTGCAAAGAGTTTGAAAAAGACAGGATTACCACCGTTATTTTAGGCTGCACCGGTATGAACCGGGCGGCAGATGCTGTGCAGCTTGCTTAAAAAGAGGTCGGAAGTTGTGTGCAGGTCATTGAACCTTTGAAAACAGGAATCAAACTGCTTGAACTGATGATACAGATGAAATTTGTCAACGGTATTAAAAGTATAGAGATAAAAAGGAGCGATTATATCGCAGAGTAGGAAATGATACAGGGTAGGCTTTCATACAAAATCAAAAAATGATTTTAAACAAAAATGTTGTTTAAAATCATTTTTTGGTGTATACTATAAACAGAGGTGATATACATGAAATTATTGAGAGTAAAAGCGAATGGATTCAAGAATTGTAAAGATGATTTTACGATAGACTTTACGGCAAAATCTAAGAAGACTGCTGAAGACAAAGAGTACGAGCTTCAAAAGATAGCGGAAGATTTGTATGTGTTCAATACGATGGCATTTGTAGGAAAAAATGCCTCTGGAAAAACGAGTGCAATAGAGCTTTTGGATTGCTGCTATTCTATACTCGGCAATTTTAGACTTGAGGAAAAATACTATCATTACGACGGAATTCAGCTTGAAATCATTTTTTTTCATGAGAATTCTATCTATCGCTATTTAACGGAATTGAAAGGCGACAGCTCTCTTGGAAACAAAGCGAACTTTGTAAGTCAGCATTTGTATCAGAAACCGTATTATAAATCCAAGGTAAACGGTATTTTTGATTTGGAAGATTTCACAGAGTTAAAGGATTTGGGTGCATTGCCGGAGGATACCTCTATTCTGTTCTTTGCTTTGGAGAAGAAAAGAACGCAGGCTTTGTATTTTGATAGTTTCGGAAGCGGCACAGACACATATCAGCTTCTTTTTAAGGCAATGAAAACTTACGAGATAGAAGAATCGGTATTTCTTACCATTATAAGGATTTTCGACGAAAATATTAAAAAAATAGAACGTGTAGATGCGCATAATTACAGATTAGATTACGGCAGCAGTGAAGAAGTTGTATCGGATAACGAACTTTTGCATTTTCTTTCCAGCGGAACGACCAAAGGAATTTTTTTATACATTTTGATGGTAGCTTCTCTCAAAAATGGATTTGACCTTTTGATTGATGAAATAGAAAATCACTTTCATAAGACGCTGGTCGAAAATATGATTAGTTTATATAAAGATAAAAATGTAAACAGAAAAAATGCCTCTTTAATTTTTACCACCCACTATTGTGAAGTGCTGGATTTATTTAACAGGCAGGATAATATATGGATTTCCAAGGCGTCAGATAAGGTGGAATTGTATAACATGTATAGCGAGTACAATGTCAGATCCGAGCTTTTAAAGAGTAAACAGTTTTATTGTAATGCATTTAATACAGCAGTAGATTACGAGACACTGATGAAGATGAAGAAGGAGCTGATGGCATGAAAATTCTTATGATGTGCGAAGGCTCTAACGAACTGGAAATCATGAGGATTCTTTTGAAAAATAACTGTTTGAAGTATTCTGAAGATGACCTTTTGAATGTAACCCCTTATCATGCGAGACAGATTGAGAAAAACAGTGCAGTAAAAACGGCATTAAATCTCTATCAAGGCGAGGTGAAGGTTTTTCGTATCGGTGACGGATTTGGCGACAAGCTGAGAATCCCCAAAGATTATAAAGATAAAATCATCAGTGTAGAGAAATACTGCACGAAACCTGAGCTGGAAATGCTTCTTATCATTGCAGAAAAAATGACTGCAGAATTTGAAAAGGTGAAGTCATCGGTTAAGGCAAAGAATTGCAAAGAAATATATCCGCTGCGGCAGAAGAAAGTATGACAACAGCAGTGCATTTTACCAGGAATATTTTGGAAATCGTGCAGAATTACTGGTTGATTCCATAAAAGAGTATAAGAGAATAAAAGGAACGCACAAAAAAGACGAGGGATATTTGGCAGACCTTCTAAAATGACGGCAAATCTTATTGACATAGACTGGGAATTACCTATATAATAGAGGTACATTTATGTGGCGGAAATCGGAGGTATAGGTATGTCCAAAAATGACTTTGTGTGTGTTCGCATGTTTGGTGGATTCGTCATTAGCTATCAAGGCACGAAGTATAATATGACGCAGCATTTAAACAAGCAGCCGCTGAATCTTTTGCAGTATCTGCTGCTCAATCATGAAAAAATTGTTTCTAATGAGGACCTTTATGACGCACTTTGGAGTGAGAGTAAGAATCCAAAGAGTGCGCTGAAGTTCACTATCCACAGCCTGCGAGCATCCTTGAAGGAATTATTTGGAGATGATACTGACTGGATTGTTTCCAGCAAAGGCGGATACAGAATTACAAATCAGATTAGATTTGTTCTGGATACGGATTTACTCACTGAGATTTCTCAAAAACTGGAAGGAAAAGTGGAACTGACAGAGAAAGAGTACAAGTCAGCCATGAAAGTTATGGATCTTTATACCGGACACCTCTATATGACGTCTTCTCAGCATTTTTGGATTATGCAGCTTGCAGAATGGTACAGAGCAAGCTTTGCCAATATTGTAGGAAGAATCTGCAAATATCTGATTAATCAGGGCGAATATGAGCGAATGATTAAGATTGATTATCAGGCAATTTTGCGAGAACCTTTCTATGAGGGTTTGCATTACTTTTACATACAGGGACTGATTAAGACCCAGGAATATCACAAGGCGATTCAATATTACGACGAGATTAATGAAGCCTTTTACAAAGAACTGGGAACGGGCTTGTCACCAAAGTTTAAAGAACTTTATGAACTGATTGAGGAAGAGAACAAGTCAAAAATTCTTAAGATATCAGAAGTAAAAAAAGAACTCAATGACAATCGGGATAAGCAGGCAGACAGAGGTGGATTTTACTGCACCTACGATATGTTTAAGCACGTGTATGAGTTGACTTCCAAGGTTGCTAAGCGTGAAAACAAGAATTATTATCTCATTTTGTTTAATGTGACGGGTGCTGCAGAAATTGATAAGAAAAGCACCATTTTAAACAAACTGAAGGCTATGATTTTGGATTCTATTCGTTCGTCTGATATTTGTGCAAGAGTGGCGGATGATCAGTTCGTGCTTTTGGTGCAATGCGCGAAACCGGATGATACTTATATCATCGTGCAGCGTATTTCTCAGCTCTTTTATAAATCCTATTCTTCCCGCCAGTATCGTCTGAATTACAGCGTGGAAGACATTAATGATTAAGTAGATAAAAATATCCACATATACTAAAAAAGGACTTTCAAAAAAGTCCTTTTTTTAGTATACTTAAAGTGAGACTAAAGCTTGAATTATAGAGGAAATTTAGATATGGCAGGCAAAGAAAAACAAAAGATTTTAATCGTAGATGATTCAGAGATGAATCGTCTGATTTTAAGTGATATTTTAGAGGAAGAATTTGAAATTCTGGAGGCAGAAGATGGTGAGGAAGGCATTATGATTCTCCAGAAAAGAAATATGGAAATTTCTTTGGTACTTTTAGATATCGTTATGCCGGGCATGGACGGGTTCGGTGTGCTGGAGGTGATGAATCAGAATCGCTGGATTAAAGATATTCCTGTGGTGATGATTTCCGCAGAGAATTCCACCGATTATATCGCAAGGGCCTATGAACTTGGGGTAACGGATTTTATTTCGCGTCCCTTTGACTCTTCTGTGGTTTACCGGCGAGTGAATAACACCATCATGCTTTATGCCAAGCAGAAGAAGCTGGCGACTATGGTTGCAGACCAAATTTATGAGACTGAGAAGCGAAGCGGACTATTAGTTTCCATCTTAAGCCATATTGTTGAATTTAGAAACGGCGAAAGCGGCATGCACGTCATTCATGTACAGGCGTTGACAGAACTGCTGCTTAGAAGTCTGGCGAGGAAGACGGATCAATATAACCTGACCCCGGCGCAGATTTCGCTGATTTCCGTCACTTCGGCCCTGCACGATATCGGAAAGATTGGCATTCCCGATCAAGTTTTAAATAAACCGGGCAAGCTAACCGATGAAGAGTTTGCCATTATGAAGACTCACTCTCAGCTGGGCGCATCTATGCTTGAGGCCATTCCTTTTTACAAAGATGAGGAGCTGGTTAAGGTTGCGATTGACATTTGTCAGTCACACCATGAGCGATACGATGGAAGAGGCTATCCTAACGGTCTGGTTGGTGAGGAAATTCCTATTGCGGCGCAGGTTGTGGCTTTGGCGGACGTCTACGATGCGCTGACTAGTGAGCGCGTTTACAAAAAAGCCTTTTCTCACGAAAAAGCCATAGATATGATTTTGCATGGGGAGTGCGGCGCATTTAATCCGTTGATTATGGAGTGCCTTAGAGACAACGAAGAGGAAGTGCGCAAGGTCATGGATAATGAGACACTGGGCTCCAGCTTAGACAAGGAGTTTTATCATATTTCCGACAGCATTGCCGGCCGTGAGGAACTTTCTGCAGTGGACAAAGCTATGCGTCTTTTGGAATATGAACGGAAAAAGAATGAATTTTATGCGGAGATGTCCAAGGAAATTCAGTTTGAATATATAGCAGCGTCCCCTTTGCTTACAGTATCAGCGTGGGGTGCTAAAGTGCTGGGAATTTCTGAAAATATCCTAAATCCTATGGAGGATGAGAGCTTAGGTAATTGTTTCGGGAAAGAAAACATACAGAAGCTTATTGAATGTCTGGAGCAGACGTCACCGGAGAATCCAATTGTTCAGTTGGATTTTGAAATGACGCAGGCAGGCGAGGCAAGATGGAAACGGGTCGTTGCACAGACCATTTGGAGCAGTGAAGGCAGCGAAGGTGTAGGTTCCTTTGTAAAGTTCTATGGAAAGATTACTGACATTCATGAAGAATATGTCGAGCTATCCATTCTGAAGCAAATGTCGTCAAGAGATGGATTAACTGGTCTTTATAACAGAGCTGCTGCCACGGAAATGATGGTGGAGCGCATGCAGAAAAACCCGGATCATTCCTTTGCTTTCATTATGTTTGATATAGATGATTTTAAGTCAGCTAACGACCAGTATGGGCACATTTTTGGTGACTCGGTGCTGAAGTATGTGGCAGATAAGTTAACGCAGAGTATTAGAAGTTCTGATATTGCAGCACGTATTGGCGGAGATGAATTTATGTTGTTCCTGGAATACAGAACCAGTTTAGAGATGGTTGTTGAACGTATCTTTACGGCAATCAACAGCATGTTTAATGAATTTTCTGTTTCAATCAGTATGGGCATTGCAAAATCCGACGATGTGGGAACAGATTATACGCAGCTTTACCACTGTGCGGACTGCGCTTTATATACTGCAAAGAAAGGTGGAAAAGGACGTTACTATTTTTATGATGAAACCATGAAGGACACGTTGCTTGCGACTTCGCAGAACAAAGAGGAAGAAGAGAAAGTGAGGGAGTAAAAATGACAGTAAAAGAATGTTATGAAATGATGGGCGGCGACTACGAAGGCGTACTTTCTCGCCTGCGCAAAGATGAGAGAATTGAAAAGTTTGCGCTGAAATTTTTAGATGATGGCAGCTATCAGCTGCTGTGCGACTCTTTAGCAGCAGGCAATTATGACGAAGCCTTCCGGGCTTCACACACCATTAAAGGTGTTTGTCAGAATTTAGGTTTTGATAAACTTCATGTATCGGCAGACGCTTTGACAGAAAAGTTGAGGGCGAAAGACACCGATGGTCTGGAGGCATATATAGATTGCCTGAAAGAAGATTATGCCGTTACTATTCAGGCAATTCAAGGATTGCTGAAATAAGGAGAAAGAATGTGAAGAAAAATTTTAGCAGATATTTATTAATCAGCATTATAGTCGCAGTGGTTTTGAGTACTGCTGTTCTCGCCGGGGTTACTATGTTTATGAAGGATAAGAGCGAATCCTCCATCAGTAAAATCGGTGAAATCTATATGGCAGAGATGAACCGTCAGATTCAGCAGAAATTTGATACGGTAGTTGAGCTGCGAATTTCTCAGATAGAAGGACTGATTCAAAGGACACCACCGGAGAAATATGATTTCGGTGAGGCACTGATTGCAGAATTGCAGACAGGTGTTCGTGTGCGGGATTTTCAATATTTAGCCCTTTACACCCAAGAAGGAGATTTCTATCGAATTTTCGGAGAGGAAATACAGCCTTTCGACGAGGCGGAATTTCTGCAGCTTTTGCGAGGGGATGGTAAACAGATTTCACGTGCATATACGGCGGATGAACAGAGCATGCTGATGCTTTCTGTACCTGTCAAATATGATATGGGTGGCGGAAAGAAAAGTGATGTCATCGTTGCAGGCATTTCTATGGAGTATATCAGCCAGAATCTGTTTTTAAATGAGCAGGATACGACTGCATATTCCCATATCATTAACAGCGATGGGGATTTTGTTATTCGTGGCGGCGATGCTTTTAGAGACAACTTTTTTGACCGAATGATGGCAATCTTAGAAACCTATAATGGAAAAACCAAGGAAAGTTATGCAGCGGAATTAGAGGAAGCGATTGCGAAAAATATAAAATACTCCACTGTCATTTCTATTAATGGAGAGAGAAGACATCTCTATATGACGGAGCTGTCCGATTCGGAATGGTACTTAATCAGTATTATGCCGTTTGGGGATTTGGACAAGATTGTCTATGAGTTGGACGAAGTGCGTGCTGTTGCTATGCTGACAGCTGGTGGCACCATCCTGATTATGCTGCTTCTGATTTTCCTGCTTTATTACAGAATGATGAAGACACAAATGCGGGAACTGGAGGAGGCAAAGAGAGAAGCTGTGCATGCTAATGCAGCTAAGAGCGAGTTTCTTTCTAGCATGAGCCATGATATCAGAACACCGATGAACGCCATTGTCGGCATGACGGAGATTGCAATTAAGAATGAGGGAGACAGCAGCAGAGTAGATGATTGCCTGCAGAAAATTAAATTGTCCAGCAAACACCTGCTTGGACTGATTAACGATGTTCTCGACATGTCTAAGATAGAAAGTGGAAAGATGAACCTTTCTATGGACCAGCTTTCTCTGCGGGAAGCAATGAAAGATATCGTACAGATTATGCAGCCACAGTTTAAGTCGAAGAATCAGCATTTTGATATTTTTATTCAGAAGATTGTTTCTGAGAATGTTATGTGTGATAGCGTGCGTCTGAATCAGGTGCTTTTGAATTTGCTTTCAAATGCTCATAAGTTCACACCGGAAGACGGTACTATCAATGTATATTTAGTGCAGGAAAATTCTCCTTTAGGCGAAGAATATGTCAGAAATCAGTTCCGTATTAAGGATACCGGAATCGGCATGAGTCCGGAATTTATGGACAAGATATTTGACTCCTTTACCAGAGAAAAATCTATGGCGGTAGAGAAGACTGTAGGCAGCGGTCTGGGAATGGCAATTACTAAACATATCCTTGATGCCATGGGCGGCACCATAGAAATAGAAAGTGAACTGGGAAAAGGAAGCGAATTCCGCATTACTGTTGATTTAAAGAAGGCGACCATAGAAGAAGAGGAGATGACACTGTCGGTTGATAGAGTGCTGGTGGTTGACGACAACGAAAATCTTTGTTTTAGTGCGGTCGCAGCCTTGGAAGAACTGGGAGTTAAAGCAGAATATGCCCTTAGCGGTGAAGCAGCACTGGAAATGATTGAGGCAAAACATAAAGAAGGCAAGGACTATCAGGTGGTTCTCCTTGACTGGAAAATGCCAGGTATGGATGGTGTGCATACTATGCGCGAAATCAGCAGAAGAGTAGAACATAAAATTCCGGTATTTTTAATTTCTGCCTATGACTGGAGTGATATAGAACGTCAGGCGCTGGAAGCAGGCATTACCGGCTTTATTGCGAAACCGCTCTTTAAATCTACCCTTTATTATGGGCTGAAACGTTATCTTCAGGGAGAAGCGGCAGACGAAGAAAAGGAAGCAAGTTATGACTTTTCAGGGAAAAGAATTTTGCTGACAGAGGATAATGAACTGAACTATGAGATTGCCAATGATATTTTGACGGAAGTTGGATTTGAAGTAGAGTGGGCAGAAAATGGACAGATCTGTGTTGATAAAATGAGTCAGTCACCGCTTTACTACTATGATGCAATTCTGATGGATATTCGGATGCCGGTAATGAATGGATATGAGGCGACCACTGCTGTGCGTGCGCTTGAACGTGAGGATAATAATCTTCCGATTATTGCTATGTCAGCTGATGCGTTTGCAGAAGATATCCAGCATAGTTTGGACTGCGGTATGAATGCTCATACAGCAAAGCCAATCGACATCGATGAAGTGATGAAACTTCTTGTTAAATACATTCAATAGATAATAGAAAGCCCCCCTTTGAGAAAGCAGTGAACTGCCTTCTCAAAGGGGGCTCTTGTATAATTTTCAAAAAAAGCGGCGGGAGTTCTGGAATTTTACAAAACATTTGCTTTTTCAAAGTTGATATACTTTAAATAGATTTTAGACAAGAAGCGTAGTTTTGGAAAGGAAATGAGAGATGTTTACATTACGAGTATTGAGCAGGGAAGTCACAGAAAAAGTTCTGAAGCTTTCCGATGTTATCAGCACGGTAGAGGAAGTATACCGTCTAAAAGCTATGGGAGAGACTGCGGTATTTCCTCTGGTGTTTCATGAATTTGAACCGGGCGTAGCAGACATGGATATCAAGTCCGGCTGGCTGAAAGGCAGCGATATTTTCGGTCTAAAAGTGGTATCCTGGTTTGGCGAAAACACAAAGAAGGATCTTCCAGCGCTGATTGGAACCGTTCTGGTTATGGATGCAAAGACTGGCGTTCCGCAGGGAATTTTAGACGGCAGTCACATTACAGGAATCAGAACTGGCGCGGCAGGCGCAATCGGTGCAAAGCTCCTTGCAAGAAAAGATTCTAAAAGTTTGATGGTAGTAGGCGCGGGTCATGTGGCAACTTTTCAGGTGGCTGCGACTTTGACACAGCTTCCTGATATCGAGAAGGTCTATGTTTACGATGCTCTGAGCCAGGAAAATGCGGAGCGTTTTGCAGCGTCTATGCCGGAAGTTCTAACTGAAACTTTTGAAATGAAGGACTGTAGGGCAGTCTTTGAGGCGGTGACAGATTTACCGGCTGCCACAAGGGACAGCGATATCATCATTACGGTGACACCGTCCAAAGAGCCGATTATCCGCAAGGAGTGGGTAAAACCGGGCACTCATTTCAGCTGTATTGGCGCTGACATGAGTGGAAAGGAGGAAATCGACGCAGAAATCTTTGACGGCGCAAGGGTATTTACCGATGATACACCGCAGTGCATCAATGTAGGTGAAATCGAGATTCCAATCAAGAAGGGCATCCTAAAGGCAGAAGATATCGCAGGGGAAATCGGAGAAATTCTCACAGGAAAGACCTGCGGCAGAGAAAGTGATGAGCAGATTACCGTATTTGATGCAACTGGCACGGCACTGTTAGATTTGCTTACTGCAAAGTTGGCGCTTTCAAAGGCTTTGGAGCAGGGTCTTGGTGAAACCGTAAATCTGTAATAAAGAATTGGAGGAAAAACATGGATATTAAAACTTTTAAAGTAGAACGCTGGATGAATGAGTATGAAGAGCAGGCGGTATATAACCTGGCAGAAACCTGCGTAGATTCTATTACTATTAAAGAACTGTTAGAACTGGCAGGGGAGGATGTGGATAGCTATATGAGAAGCCTTGCAGACCTGCGCCTTTCCTACAGTCATATCTTTGGATCTCCGCAGCTTCTTGCCGGCATTGCGAGCCTTTATAAAGACGTAAAGCCGCAGCACGTAATTCCAACTCACGGTGCAATCGGTGCAAATAATCAGGTGATTACTACGTTGATTGGTCGTGATGACAACATGGTTTCCGTTATGCCGACTTACCAGCAGCATTACTCCATTCCGGAGTCCATCGGTGCAGATGTAAGAATTTTGCAGCTGACCCTAGAGGATGATTATCTTCCAAATCTTGATGTGCTTCGGTCCTTAGTTGATGAAAAAACCAAGATGATTACCATCAATAATCCGAATAACCCGACCGGTTCATGGATTCCGGTAGATATTATGCAGGAAATCATTGAAATTGCAAAGAGCGTGGACGCTTATGTTCTCTGCGATGAAGTATACAGAGGTATTGCTGAGGATGAAAGATATATGCACTCCATCGTAGATCTTTACGACAAGGGTATTTCTGTAGGCAGCATGTCCAAGGTATTTTCCATGGCAGGCGTTAGAATGGGCTGGATTGTTACTAAGGACGAAGCAGCACTGCATTTGTGCCACGAAAGACGCGACTACGATACCATCAGCTGCGGCGTGGTAGATGATGCGCTGTCTTCACTGGCCCTTGCTCATAAGGAGGCAATCTTTGCAAGAAACAGAGGCATATTAAATAAAAATAGAGCGATTTTAGACCAGTGGGTGAATGAAACCCCAGAAGTAAAATATCTCAGACCTGTTGCAGGAACCACAGCTTTAGTGTATTATAATAAGGACATACCATCACAGGAACTGTGCAAAAAGCTCCTTTTTGAAAAGGGTGTGCTTTTTACACCGGGCGAGTGTTTTGAAATGGAAGGAGCAGTCAGAATCGGCTACGCATACGATTCCAAAACCCTGCGTGAAGGACTGGATAAATTCACAGAGTTTCTTAGAGAACTGTAAAATGGCGGGCGGGCTGCTTTAATCATGTAAGCATAAAACTTCGTAAAACGATGGGTGATTCATTGTGCCCATCGTTTTGTTTTTAGCAGAAAGGAGAGAAAAGATGGCATTAAAAGTAAAAGATCTGCTGCATTTGCAAAGTTTGCAGGGACTTAGGCTTCTTTCCGGAGAGAGGGGGCTTGACCGGGTGGTCTGCTCTGTTGGCATTATGGACTATGAGTTTGCTGAGGGTGTGGACTATCAGAATGAGGCGCCTTTTGAGAGGGACAGCTTTGTCATTTCCTCTCTTTTGTTCGCACAGTCGGACAGCAGCAGAATTCTGGAGGCGGTTAAGGCGCTGTACGAAATGGGAACTTCTGCTTTTGCCTTTAAGAGTGTCATCTTTGATACATTGCCTCAGGAGGTACTGGATTTTTCCAGGGAAAAGAACTACCCGATCTTTGTTTTTGGGCTGGAGCGGTATTTTGAAAATATTGTCTACGAAATCATGGAAGCGGTGCAGCGAGATGACACGCAGATTTTAGACGAACAGATGATTAAACGAATGATAGAAGGCGACATGCCAGGGGATGAGGTAAGCCGTATTTGCAAGAACCTTTCACTGTTTTTTAAAGAGCATGCGCAGGCCGTTTACGTGCGACCTAGGGCAAAGGGAGAGAGGCTTAAGACTACGCGCATTTTCAGAAACTTTTATATGAACAAGGCCCTTAAGAAAAAAAGTCTGTTGTGCCGTTATGATGGCGGTGTTTTTGTGATTCTGACTGCCGCCTCTGAAAACCTTGAAGGTTTTGAAGTGATTCTAAAGGAAGTGTGCGACAATTTATCCTTTGAAGGGGCTGTATACTTTAGCAGAAGCGACATTCACCCGCCTCACGAGGCGTTGGACTTGTGTCTTCGAGAGAGTTTTCATACCTTTGCCGCCAGCATGGCAGAAGGTAGAGAATATGCAAACTATGAGAAAATCGGCGCATTTTCCTATCTGGTGCCTCTAGCAAATACGCAAGCCATGCGAACTTTTTCGGAAGGCTTCTTAAAACCGCTTTTGGGCAGAGAGGAATACCTTTCTACCTGTCAGGAATGGGTATTTCAAAAGGGCGATATCAACGCTACCGCCCTTTCTATGAACTGTCATCAAAACACCATTCGCTACAGACTCTCTAAGGTGAAAGAACTTTTGGCTGCGGAGGAAAAGACTGAAGCTGAATTTTATGGAGAATTGTCCGCAGCGCTTCGGATTCATCTGCTCCACGAAAGTGGTGTTCTGTAAATGCAGTTTGTATGTTATTTGATGGACTTGATTTTCAAATCACTGATACTGTCTGCGGCACGACCAATCTTGTTGGCGAGGCAGTTAAGGTCTTTAGAAAATTCACGCATAATAATGATTTCCTTTAAGGGAAGCGTCTGTTTGTCAAGTTCTGCGATGATTTCCCAGTAAAGTCTCTTAACTTGGTTTTCGTTCTTCTTTGCCTTGACTAGATTTTCCCAGAAAACATCACAGTTATCGTTCCAGCTTTCCATGGCTGATGTGATGGCGAGAATGGAACTTGCAATGCAGCGTGCCATTTCTACGTGCTTTTCAAAGGGGGTATAGCTGAAAAATACCAGAAAATCCTTTAAATCCTTGACTTTATCTGTCATGTCGTCGATAGAGCGGGACACGGCAAATAGATCGTGACGATCAAGGGGTGTGATGAAAGAGTTTTCTACATAGTCGATGAGGCTTCTTCTGACCTTATCGGCTTTTTTTTCGCATTGCTCGATAGAATCTGCCAGTTGGTCGTCTGGCTGATTCATAAAGTTTAAGAGCAGGGAAATACTTTTGGATGTATATTCACACTGTTTGAGCAACATGGAGTGAAAATCGGGTCTTTCGTTTTTCTTGAAAAAATTTGGTTTTCTTTTCATGATATTCGAGTTCCTTTCTACCAGTTAAATCAGGTGAAGCAGCAGGAAGACCAGACCGCCGGTTGCTGCCGAGGCGGGAATGGTAATCAGCCACGCGAGGAGAATTTTTTTTGTAACAGTCCAGTTGACGGATTTAGGCGTATTGCCGCTGCCGACTCCCATGACCGAGGAGGTGATGACCTGGGTGGCGCTGATGGGAAGTCCGGTCAGGTTAGCAAGGGTCATTACGCTGATGGTAGCAATCTGGGAGGCAAAGGAATTGTGAATATCGATTTTACAAATTTCCATGCCCACAGTTTTAATCATATTATATCCGCCGGTGATAGTACCGATGGCAAGAGCGGCACTGCAGCTTACGATGAGCCAGAATGGGATCTCAATTCCTGCGGAAAAATATCCGGCAAGGCCGATGGCGATAAGTCCCATGACCTTTTGGGCATCATTGCTGCCATAGCTGAACGCTAGGAAAAAACTGCTCAGTTTATGCAGAATACGAATCCTGGGCTGCCATACGATGGTAGCGCTTTTTAAAAGGGTGTTCTGCAATTTCAGGAACAAATAGCCGAAGATAAATCCCAGCAGAGGGGATATGAGCATAGCGAGAATGACTTTTACAAAGATAGAGTTCCAAAGTATGTATCCTGCGCCATAAGCGGCAATACCGCTGCCAATCATGGAGCCAATCATAGAGTGAGAGGCGCTTGAGGGAAGTTTGATGATCCAGGTCAGGATATTCCAGACCATGCTTCCTGCAAAGGAAGCAGCCACAAAGGTGTAGCACTGGTCAGAACTTCCGGCAAGAACTGGCGTGATATCAATGATGTTTTCTGATATGGTGTAGGCCACTGCTGTACCCAGTGCTAGAGCCCCTAAAAGGTTTGCAAGCCCGGCGATAAAAACGGCTTTCGCAGGCGGAATAAGCCGAGAGGAAATGGTGGTGGCAACGATGGTGCCGCCATCGTGCATACCGTTGATATAGGCGAAAATAAGTCCAATGGCAATCATAAAATAAAACATAAAATACGCTCCGTTTCAGTATTGTCAACTTCATTATATATGCAAGAAGGAAGAGAAAAGTTTAGAGAATCCTAGAATTTTCGGAAGTTTTTTTGTAGAAAGTTACAATTTATAAATCCACAAAAAAGTACCGAAATCTTTGTGTTTTATCAAATCCATATTTGTAGAAATATTGCTATAATTTACACAGTGCAATAATACTATATAAATTTTTAAAGGAGGAACTTATTTATGAAAGATAAGGCTAAGACCAAAGAGCGTTCGGTTCGCGTAAAGAGAAAACCGAACATTGTGGAAGCGCTCTCAGCAGTCATCGTGCTGCTTGTAATCTTTTTCTTCGGTTCCCTTGCAGATCTGTCTGCGCCAGCGCTGATTGGCATTTCCCTGTGCTGGGTGGTATTCATCGGCTGGCGCTGCGGCTATAGCTGGGAAGAGATGGAAAAATATACCGCAGAGAAAATTAAATCTGCTGCACCGGCAATGTCGGTTCTCATTGCAGTAGGGTTTCTGCTGGGCTCCTGGATGTACTCCGGAACCATTCCAATGTTTATTTATTACGGCGTACAGCTTGTCAGTGAAAAGTGGATTTTAGTTTCCGCATTTGCATTGTGTGCGATCTTCTCCACCTGTACAGGTACTTCATGGGGATCTGCTGCAACAGCAGGTATTACTATGATGGGAATCGCAACAGCAATGCCGAACGTAAACATTGCAGCGGTAGCAGGTGCGTGCTACACTGGCGCCATCTTCGGGGACAAGCTTTCTCCGCTGTCTGATACTACCATTTTAGCAGCGCTGTCCACGAAGAACGATATTTTCGATCATATTAAGCACATGTCTAAAACGGTTATTCCGGCTGCGGTCATCGGTGTGGCAGTATATCTGGTGATGGGTATCAGTGCTTCCACCACAGGGACAGGACTTCCGGAAAACACGCTGCAGCTTCTTTCTACGCTGGATTCCGTATTTAAGTGGAATATTCTGGTGCTGCTGCCTCTGGTAATCGTAGTATACGGCGCGGTTACTAAAAAGCCGTCTACGGTAGTGATGATGATTTCTGCGGTTGTAGCGCTGCTCATCGGTATGTTCTATCAGGGATTTGAACTGGCAGACGGTGTAACTGCCCTTTACAGCGGATTTAATCTGGAAATGGTGGAAGGCGCAAGACCTGGATTTATAGCTGCAGAGGCAGGGGAAGACGCTATGACGCTTCTGAATCGAGGCGGACTTTCCTCCATGCTGAAATCTTTCATTCTAATCTATATTTGCTTCTATTTTGCAGGTATTATGGAACAGATTGGCGCAATCGAAGTACTGCTTGGTAAACTGTTGCAATCTGTAAAGACCAGATTCACGCTAATTCTGGCAACTGCGGTTTCTGTAATTATTTTGGTTGCGATCGGCGGAAGCTCTTCGCTAGCACTGATTCTGACTGGTGAGATGTATAACGAAAAGTATAAGGAAATGGGTCTTTCTACACTGAACCTTTCCAGAACTATGGAAGATTTCGGTACTGGTATGGCAGGGTTTATCCCGTGGTCTGGCTCCGGCGTTTACTATCCGTCAGTGCTGGGCGTTCCAATCAGCGCATATCTTCCGTATTGCTTCATGAGCTATGCAGTATGGGTAATCGCACTGGTATACGCTATGACCGGTATTTGCATGAAACCTCTGGAAGCAGATGCTGAACTGAAAGAAAGTGAAGGAGCTGAAGCATAATGATTGCGGATATGCATGTACATACAAGATGGTCCAGTGATTCTACAACACCGGTGGCAGAGCAGGTAGAGCGCGCCATTGAACTGGGCATGGAGTCTATCTGCATTACTGACCATCAGGACTTTGATGCACCGAGATTTCCCCCGGACTATTTTACGTTTCTCATCGACGACAGAGGCGATGATGCGGCAATTTCTGCATATGTTGCAGATTTAGCCAGTGTAAAGGAGCGTTATGGGGACAGAATTGAAGTACTTACAGGTATTGAGCTTGGCATGCAGCCTCATCTTTGTGAAAGATTGACAGAACTTGCAAATTCCTTTCCGTTTGATTTCATCATCGGTTCAACCCATACGTTTCACAAGATGGACGCTGAGGATAAGAGGCATTATGAAGGCGTAGATATCCAGCTTGCAGTCTCTCAATATTTTGAGGAGGAGCTGGAAAATATCAAACGTTTTCAGGTATTTGATGTAGCAGGACACATGGATTTTGTACTGCGCTACGGTCCCGGTGCACTGGAACAGTTCACTTATGCTAAATATGCAGATATTCTAGATGCGATTTTGAAAGAACTCATCGAAACAGGGCGGGGCATTGAGTGCAACACCTCTAAGTTTGCTGCAAAGAACATGACCAATCCACACCGTGATATTATAAAGCGGTATGCAGAACTGGGCGGTGAAATTATCACCTTTGGTTCTGACTCTCATGTATCTTCCCGCTTAGGCGAGGGCTTTTGTGAAGTCGCAGAGATGGTGAAGGCTTGCGGCATTGATTACTATGCGGTGTTCCGCCAGCATAAACCTTCGTTCTATAAAATTTAAAAAGTAATAAAGAACCCGGATATGTAGGTCATATGCGGGTTCTTTTGCAGTTAAAAGGAAAATCGGTTATTTTGTTATCAGCTTACAGATGTCTTCGCCCAGTTTAATCGGGTCTTCTACAGTGAGACCGGAGATCAGGACTGCCTGGCTGTAGAGCAGGTTTGCATAAGTTGCGACGAGATCTTTGCCGTCATCTCCTTTTGCATAGGTTTCTTTCAGCGTTTCCATTACCGGATGGTTTGGATTGATTTCTAAAATGCGCTCTGCCTTTACATTCTGGTCTGTCGGCATTGCGTTGAGCACCTTTTCCATTTCCAGTGAAAGTCCGCCTTTAGTAGTCAGGCATACTGCGGAGTTTTTCAGGCGAGGGGACAGCTTTACTTCGGTGACCTTGCCTGCCAGGGTTTCTGTCAGGAATGCGAGAAGGTCTTTGCTTTCTTCTTCTGCTTTTTTCATTTCTTCCTGCTGGGCTTCTGATTCCTCAAAAGAAAGGTCTTCTGCGGAAACGGACTTAAACGGTTTTTCCTTGTAAGTTCCCATCATCTGCAGAACAAATTCATCGATTTCATCGGTCAGGTAAAGGATTTCATAGCCTTTATCCTTGATAAATTCAGTCTGCGGCAGCATGTCGATTTTTTCTACAGATTCACCTGATGCATAGTAGATTGCGTTCTGCGCTTCTCCCATTTTGGCAAGATATTCGTCTAGGGAAATCATTTTCTTTTCCATGGACGAGTAGAAAAGGACTAAGTCGGAAAGTACATCTTTGTGCATTCCAAAGTCGTCGTAAATGCCGTATTTTAACTGTCTGCCAAAGTGATTGAAGAACTGCTCGTAGCCTTCGCGGTCGTTTTTCATAAAGTCTGCCAGTTCTTTTTTGATTTTCTTTTCCAGGTTCTTTGCAATGTTGCGAAGCTGTCTGTCGTGCTGCAATGTTTCCCGGGAAATATTCAGTGTTAAATCCTGAGAATCTACGAGCCCCTTTACAAAGTTGAAATAATCTGGCAGCAGTTCTTTGCATTTATCCATAATCATCACGCTGCTGGAGTAAAGCTGCAGACCTTTTTCGTAGTCCTTAGTATAGTAGTCGTATGGTGTGTGTCCCGGAATAAACAGAAGGGCAGTGTAGCTGGAAACGCCTTCTACACTGGTTCTGATGACACGACAAGGATCCTGGTAATCGCCGAATTTACTCTTGTAATATTCGTTGTAATCTTCGGCTTTAACTTGGCTTTTGGCACGCTTCCAGATTGGTTCCATGGTGTTTAGCGTATCCAGCTCCATGTAGCTTTCCATTTCCGGCATTTCGCCTTCTTTGGTTTCAGCATCTTCCTTTGGACGGCGCTTTTCGACCATCATCTGAATCGGGTAGCGAATGTAGTCGGAGTATTTTTTGATTAAATTGCGAATGGTATACTCTTCCAGGAATGTGGTATAGTTTTCGCCTTCGGTATCCTCTTTGATATGAAGTACGATTTCGGTACCTGGGCTTGTTTTTTCCGCTGGTTTGATGGTGTAACCATCTGCACCCTGGGATTTCCAGACGTTAGCTTCCTCGCTGCCGTAGGCTTTAGATGTGACAGTAACTTCGTCAGCCACCATAAATGCGGAATAAAAGCCAACGCCGAATTGTCCGATGATGTCAATCGGGTTTGTATCTTCAGATTTCTTTTCTTCAGCATGTTCTTCCTTAAAGGCAAGGCTGCCGCTCTTTGCGATGGTACCAAGGTTTGCTTCCATTTCAGCAGCGCTCATACCGATGCCGTTATCGCTGATGGAAAGGGTACGATTTTCCTTATCGGCTGTGATGTCAATGTGAAAGTCGGAACGCTTAATGCCGGTATCACCGGACTGCAGACTCTGGTAATACAGCTTATCCAGTGCGTCACTGGCATTGCTGATAAGTTCTCTTAAAAAAATCTCTTTATGGGTATAGATTGAGTTAATCATTAAATCCAAGAGTTTCTTGGACTCTGCTTTGAATTGTTTCTTAGCCATTGTCTCTCCTCCATAGTCTTCTACTTTGTGTTGTTAGCACTCGATAATAATGAGTGCTAAAACTCATATAATATAATGTACCACTTCTGGCAAAAAAGTCAAGAGGGATTCGAAAAGAAGTCAAAAATGAAAATCTAGTGGCCGTTTTGCAGCTCTTTACTGAGAATCAATAAATTATTCCAAAACATGTTCAAGCCCCTGTGCCATGATGGTAGCGACATGATCGTCAGCTAGTGAATAGTAGATGGTTTTTCCTTCTCGGCGGAATTTTACCAGGGCAGTCTGCTTGAGAACGCGCAGCTGATGAGAAATTGCGCTCTGGGTCATTGACAGCGCATCTGCAATTTCCTGTACGCAGAGTTCCTGAGAGGATAGGATATACAAAATCCGGACTCTGGTAGGATCGCCAAAGACCTTAAATAGCTCTGCTAAGCTGTAAAGGGTTTCTTCCTCGATAGGGTGATCTGTTTTTTCAAAGTCCATGTTTTTTCCTCCGTATTTTTAAGAATGGGAGGAAAGCAGCCTGGAGCGTTTCCTCCCGATAACATTATTTTTTGTATAGTGCTCTGATTGCATTCAGTACGCACAGCATAGCCACGCCTGTGTCGGCAAATACAGCAAGCCACATGTTGGCAAAGCCGATAACACCTAGAACCATGACAGCTGCTTTGATTACAAGGGCAAAGATGATGTTTTGCTTTGCGATTGCGTTTGTTGCTCGTGCAATAGAAATGGCGCTTGGAATAGAGTTTACCTCTGTTTGCATAAATACTGCATCGGCGGCTTCAATTGCTGCATCGGCGCCGCTTCCCATAGCAGCACCTACATCAGCTCCGGCGAGAACAGGTGCATCGTTGATACCGTCTCCGACAAACATAACGCTGCCTTTTTCTTCTCTTACTTTTGTCAGCATGGTCAATTTATCCTGCGGAAGCAGTTTTGCATATACCTGATCGATGCCTACTTGAGCTGCAACAGCTTCAGCGCTGTTTTTTGCATCACCTGTCAGCATGACGGTGTGAAGGCCCATTGCCTTAAGACGGCTGATGGCGTCTTTTGCATCAGCTTTTATAGTATCTGCGATGATGAGGCGCCCTGCAAATTTTCCGTCGATGGCGACAAAGACTTCGGCGCCGCTTGCAGCCTCAGAAAGTGTCGGCATAGCAATTTGATATTTTTCCATCAGTTTTTGATTGCCGCAGAGGACAAGCCCTTCTTTCATTTGGGCGACGATACCGTGTCCTGCGATTTCATTCCGCTTTTCTGGAACCGAAAGGGTGAGTCCTTTACCAGTGGCAGCGCTGACGATGCTGGTTGCGATCGGATGCGTAGAGTGCTGCTCACAACTTGCACAGATTGCAAGCAGTTCGTCCTCGCCATAAGTTCCGGCGGAGATGATTTTCTGCAGGAGGAAATTTCCTTCTGTAATCGTGCCAGTTTTGTCCATGACAACGACCTTCAGCTTACCCAGGGCTTCTATGGAAAGTCCTCCTTTAAACAGGATGCCTTTCTTTGAGCCTGCACCGATGCCGGAGAAAAAGGCAAGGGGTACACTGAGTACTAGCGCACAAGGGCAGCTCATAACAAGGAAGGTAAGGGCAGTATAAACCCAGTAGTTCCAATTTCCTGTTGCCAGAGAAGGTACCACAGCAAGAAGAAGTGCAGCGATAACGACGCAAGGCGTATAGACTCTGGAGAATCTGGTAATAAAGCGGTCTAATTTCGGTTTACTTGCAGCAGCGTTTTCGACAGAATCTAAAATTTTGGAAACCATAGATTCGGAAAGGGATTTTTCTACTCTGATTTGCAGTTGACCGGAAGTATTGAGGCAGCCGCTGGTTACAGCGGTGCCTGGTTTTGCGCTAACAGGAACAGGTTCTCCTGTGATTGGAGAGGTATCAATACGGCTTTCTCCATCTATGATGATGCCGTCCAGAGGGATTCTGTCTCCAGGACGGATAAGCAGGATGTCTCCGACTGCAGCTTGTTCTGCGGGGATTATTGCTACGGATGTTCCTTTTACTAAATTAACCACTTCGGGACGCATATCGATAGCATCCATGATCTGTACGCGGCTTTTCTCGACAGCTTTATGTTCAAAGTATTCGCCGATGCGGTAAAAGAGCATAACGCCTACCGCTTCTAAGTATTCAGCGATGATAAAGGCACCGATGGTAGCAATGCTCATCAGGAAGTTTTCATCAAAGATCTGTCCTTTTGTAATGTTTCTCAGGGCTTCTAAGATGATTTTTCCTCCCAGAATCAGGTAGGATATGACGGACAGTGCAATCATAATGCGGGGATCCAGCCCCATATGGTGGGTAATGACACCGCCTGCAAAGAGGAGGGCGCCTGCCAGAATCGTGCCGAGTTCCAGTTTGTCTTCTGAAATTTTTTTCTTTTTGGAATTGCTGCGGGCTTCTTTTGTATCTGCAACGCTGGATGGCTGTTTTGCCTGCATTGTAGCAGGATCTACGACTTTTACCTGAGATTCAATAGAACTGCAGATTCTGCGGATTTCTGGCAGCAGTGCATCACAGTCATCAGCAGCAATGCGAAGCTGTTTTGTCGCGTAGGTAATGGTTGCGTCTTTTACAGTCGGCAGCTGATTGATTTTGTCTTCCATCTTGGAAGCACAGTGGGCGCAGCCAAGATTTTCCAGTAGATAGATTTTTTTGTCTGCCTTAGCAAGAACAGCAGCGTCAACGTGGTGATGCTCATGCTCGTGGTGCTCATCGTGTTCGTGGTGGTCGTGCTCGCAATGGCAGTCGCAGTGTTCATGATGATGGTGCGAGTGTTCCTCATCTCCATCACCGCCGCTGTCATCTTCCTCACAGCAGTGCTCATGCTCATGGTGATCGTGGCCGCAACCGCAATCGCAGATTTCTTCTTGGTGTTCATGGTGATGCTCATGGCTATGACCGCCGTCACAGTGTACACCGGCTTCGTGATGGTCGTGATGCGCATGACCGCAGCCACAGTGTTCATCGTGATGGTGAAGTAATGGCTGTAAAGAATTTCTTTTGTGAATTGCTTTCATTATAAAACCTCCTCTTTATCATTCAATTAACATGAATGAATGTTCATATGTTTATTTAATCATATATCGTGGCTGTTGTCAAGAGGAAAAGGCAAATTTTAAATAAGTACACCATAGAAGCAGTGTAAAACGTCAAAGAAAAACTGGAAAAAGGAAAACTTTAACCTAAATTGCGATTTTTATTAAATGATGTATAAAAGATTTTTGGCAGAAATCTTTACTTTTGCGTTTTATGCAAGATACTGAGTAAAGCTTCAAATAAACTTACGCAAAATGCAAAGTATCAACAAGGCAGCAGGGATAATATCTGTAAGAATAACCGGTAAGTATGTTTTTTCAGATGGTTTTATACATTTTTTCAGAATTTTATAATTTTCGGTTAAGAATCGCACATCCACTTTATACACTTTTTCAAGAAATACCTGTTTTAAGTTAAAATCATTGCACGGGTAAGACAATTTTCAGGTGGATAATTTTTTCTTCATGCCCTTGCCATGTTACTCAACTATCAGTTGGTTGCGGCTTTAGATATGTCTGTGGTAAAATATAAAAAAGGAGGAAGAGGATGGACACCAGGACTTTAGATTATGATAATTCGGCGCATTTATTGCGCAGCGGCGGAAGGAAAAGCATTTGACCCAGCTGCAGCTGGCAGAACTTTTAGGGGTAACAGATCGGGCAGTTTCTAAGTGGGAGAGAGCAAAGAGTTTTCCCGATGTATCCATATTGCATTCTTTATGTGATGCTCTTTCGATTTCGGTAAATGAGCTCTTTGCAGGGGAGCTGAGTACGCAAAGATGTTTTTGCGAACCAGAAGGCGGAGAGCGGATGCTTAAAGGGATTAGAAGTTATTTAAAAAAACAGAGAAAGAGAACAGTCGCAGCTTGGATGACTATAGGTGTTCTGATGATTATAATTCTTTTTTCAGTAATTTTTTACTGGCAGAGTAAACAGCCAGTAAATTTTGCTGAAGGAGATTTTGTAATCCGTGAGATACAGGGCGTGCTTTCCGATGGCACGGTGTATACGCTTGTTGCGGAAAGCGGAACTGAGGAAATAGCACAGAAGAGAATTAAGACGTTGCTGCAGGATATTGAAGGCATAGAGAGGATTGATGATGCGAGACAGCTTTATCAGGAATATTACATAGAAATAAAAGGAATTGGGATTTTTTATCAGAACGGATATTATGACGAAAAAAGTGCGTGTTATTATAGCTATGAACAGATTTGGTTTACTTATCTAGAAAATCTGGTGAGGAATTATGCAGAAGAAGAAAACTATATTTATAGAGGAAAGAAAGCGTTTGATTTTGGGGACAGATCTGTTACGCTGAACACAGAGGTGGTAGAAAAACCACAGGAACTGATTATAGATGAATTTTGTGATATGATCAAAGGGAATGAGGCAGGTAATAAATCGGCGCATGTGGAAAGTATTAAAATTTTGTCTATAGAAAATCTTTCTGATGATATACTGTTTTCTCATTCTGAGGTGGAAGCGATTCAAAAAGAAATTACATATCTCTCCTTGTATGATTATCGAGTATATGAAGTTGTTTCGGAATTTAAATATACTGAATCGCTCAAGGCTTTAGGACCGCAGATAAAAGAGGGTGTACGGCAGCAGCTTTTTCTCATTGGAGATAGAGGCGATGGCTATGAGATCTGTTATAAAACTTTTCCTTTCTTTCCTTGAATTTCGTGATAAAATAGAGTTGAAAGTAAATACTATTTTAGTCAGAGGTGTGACAAATGATTCAGGAATTAGGAGAACGGAAGTTGTACAACGAGTTTGAAAAGAAAGAGGCAGAGGCGGAAGATCGGGTCTTTGTCTTTGACGAGGATAGAATTTTAGTAAGGAAAGGTAGCAACGGCAGGCTGGCAGTGCCTAGTGCTGTTTTTTTTGAAGGGGCTGATCTGCAGTACCTTTTCAGAATTGAAAAAGATGGTTACTTCTTAATGAAAAGCGACGGGGAATCTGTAATTCAACAACTTTTGAATGATGGATATTTTTGGGAATCCACAAGGAATTTGCGGGATTTGGAACATAAGGAACTGGCCTTCGCGGCATCTACTGCACATCATTTATATCAATGGTACAGAACCAGCAGATTTTGCGGGAGGTGCGGAAAGCGTCTGAAACCCGATGATAAAGAGCGGATGATGCGCTGTGCTTGCTGTGGAAATACAGTGTATCCGAGAATTGCGCCGGCAGTTATCGTAGGGGTAATCAATGGCGATAAGATACTCCTCACAAAGTACAATGGCAGAGCGTACAAGAAATATGCATTGATTGCTGGCTTTACAGAGATCGGCGAAACAGCGGAAGAAACGGTGAGTCGTGAAGTCATGGAAGAAGCTGGGCTTAAGGTAAAAGATATTACCTATTATAAGAGTCAGCCATGGGGAACGGATTGCAATCTGCTTTTGGGATTTTTCTGCCATGTGGATGGAAACGATGAGATTACCATGGATTCTGAAGAACTTTCTGTTGCGGAATGGGTCAGCCGAGATGAGATGGATGTTAAAGACGATGGCATCAGTCTGACGAGAGAAATGATGCGCATTTTCAAGGAGGGAAAAGTAGAGTGATGTATGACATTATAATTATTGGAGCGGGACCTGCGGGGCTTACTGCCGCTATTTACGGACAACGTGCCGGAAAGAAAACTCTTCTGATTGATGCAAAAGGATTTGGAGGGCAGATATTAAACACGCCGGAGGTAGAAAATTACCCGGGGATCAAGAAAATTTCGGGGTTTGAACTGGCGACAAGTTTCTATGAACAGGCGACAGAGCAGGGCGCTGAGATTATCTATGAAGAAGTGGTTTCTGTTGAAACTTGTGAGAATATAAAGCTCGTTGTGACAAATAACGGCAGCTACGAGGCGAAAACGGTTATTCTCGCTGCTGGGGCGAAAAATCGCCCGCTGGGTCTTCCAGAAGAAGAAAGATTTGTGGGAAGCGGCGTTTCCTACTGTGCAACTTGTGATGGCGCTTTTTTCAGAGGAAAAAAAGTGGCGGTCATCGGCGGCGGAAATACAGCCCTGGAAGATGCGGAGCTTCTTTCTGATCTGGCAGAAGAAGTCTATCTGATTCACAGAAGAGGCACTTTTCGCGGAGAGCAGACTGTCGTAAAAAGACTGCTCACTAAGGATAATGTAGAGTTTTATCTGGATAGCGTTCCTGAAGCAATTTTGGGAGAAGCGCTGGTGAATGGTCTTAAGATCCGTAATGTGAAAACAGAGGAAGTTACAACGCTGCAGGTGTCAGGCGTATTCGTCGCTATCGGACAGATGCCTGCAAATCAGGCGTTTTCAAAGGTAGTAGACCTGGATGAGAAAGGCTATATCATCGCTGGTGAAGACTGTCTTACAAAGACACCCGGCGTTTTTGCCTGCGGAGACTGCAGAACCAAGTCTGTTCGCCAGCTGGCTACAGCTACTGCCGATGGAGCCGTAGCAGCACTTGCAGCTGCAGCGCATGTGAATGGGTTGTAAAGGAAAATTTGTCTGCGGTAGAGTGATATGAATAGTAAGAGGAGAAAGCATGACAGAGAAGAAAAAATTTGTAGCATCATTTAGTACAGGCAAAGATAGCAGTTTAGCACTTTATAAAGCGATAGAAGCCGATATGGAGCCGCTGGGACTTTTAATTACTTATAATACAAACGCAGAGAAAGCTTGGTTTCACGGAGTGGGACGGGATGTGCTCGATAGACTTTCTGCGGCGCTGGAAATTCCAATCGATTTAATTATGACGGACGGAACAGATTACGAGGAAAGGTTCGAGGAGAAACTGCGTGAGTGGAAAGGCAGGGGCGCTGAGTACTGTGTCTTTGGCGATATCGATTTAGAAGCACATCTTAAGTGGGACAAGGATCGATGTGAGGCAGCAGGTCTTACAGGATATTTTCCTCTCTGGCAGATGGATCGCAAAGAAGCGGTGAAGGAACTTTTGAAAGCGGGATTTACTGCAAGAATCACTACAGTAAATACAAAATATATGGGTGCAGAGTATCTGGGGAAAGCATTATCTTTGGAACTGCTTACACGTCTTGCAGCAGAAGGTGTTGATGTCTGTGGAGAGAATGGAGAATATCATACGCTGGTTACAGATGGTCCACTGTTTAAACAGACTTTTGATTATGAGTTTGGAAAAACGGTTTTTGACCATGGATATGCAAAGCTTATGGTGGAATAGATCGTGTGCGAAAGTTTAAGAAAAACTTCTGAGGAATTTTAAAATTCCTATTGACAAACCTCCAAGAAAATGGTAATCTATTCAAGCTGTTCATTGAATGGAAAGATAGGCAGTGCAGGAAAGATACCTGCCGGCAGAATGTTAAGTTGCGACATATTAAAAGCATAAAATACTAAAAAAGTTCTTGACATTCTCAGCTAGGTTTGATAATATATTTCTTGCAGTGATTTGAAGAAACTATGTGGCGGTGTAGCTTAGTTGGCTAGAGCGTCCGGTTCATACCCGGAAGGTCGGTGGTTCGACTCCACTCGCCGCTACCACTTTGGGCGTTTAGCTCAGCTGGGAGAGCATCTGCCTTACAAGCAGAGGGTCATAGGTTCGAGCCCTATAACGCCCACCATTTTTCAAATCACTGACGCTTGTATGCGAGCTGTGTAAGTGATAGTTCCTCAGCTAGCAAGCAAGTGGCTTACGGAGGTCGTTTACTGTATTTGTAGTGGCAGTACGGTAAATGAACCGGTAATGCGGCCTGGTAGTTCAGTTGGTTAGAATGCCAGCCTGTCACGCTGGAGGTCGACGGTTCGAGCCCGTTCCAGGTCGCCAATTTTTTTAAAGTATATTTTGCTGTGGATGATGCAAAAGCTGAGCATAAATTGACGGTGAATTGCATAATTTCAGCAGAGTAGTATATACTATATGGTGGGTATCGTCAAGTGGTTAAGACACAGGGTTGTGGCTCCTGTATACGTGGGTTCGAATCCCACTATCCACCCCATATCATTTTTATGATTATGGCGACATAGCCAAGTGGTAAGGCAGAGGTCTGCAAAACCTTTATTCCCCAGTTCAAATCTGGGTGTCGCCTCCAAATGTTGGGGTATCGCCAAGCGGTAAGGCAATGGATTCTGATTCCATCATGCGCAGGTTCGAATCCTGCTACCCTAGCCAATTTATTGAAAATGCTTGAGTCCAGCGACTTGAGCATTTTTTTTATTAGGAATAATAGGCAGTTCATTTTGCTAGGGTGAATTTGCTCAGTATAAATATAATAAATTTATAGGGGATTGATATATATATTTAGTAAATTTTCTTATAAGAATAGCTATATAGGTATTTTGAAGATATAAGTAATGGTTCCATTGATGACAGACTTCTGCGGATTGACTATCGTTATCCACAGGGACGTGAACGTTTTACCGGTGGCGAAGATATCACTGTTTACGGGGTAGTGGGTGGTTATAGAGAAAATGATCCATATGTGCAGTCGTTATGAGTTAAATAACTTCAAAATATAGACATATAAATATATTCTATGATATAATACAAGAAAAACTCAATACCGATATTTATATTAGGAGGTAGAAGATGTATTGCAGTAAATGTGGAACTAAGGCAGATGATGATGCTTTGTTTTGTGCATCATGCGGAGCAAAACTTGTACATATTGAGCCTGCTAAGGAAGAGAAAGTGATAGGAGCGGAGACAGCAAATAATCTGGAAGAGGCAGAACTTGCTCAAGGAGAGATCCCCATGGATGCAGTTGCTGCAAACAAAGCGAAGAGATTTAAATGGCTGATTGCAGCAGGAGTTGTAGTTGTGATTCTAGTTGTTTTCTTAATTTTGAAAATGACTTCTGCTCAAGGATATTTAGGCAAAATGCCATATGGTATTAACTTCGGAGAAAGCTATGAGCAAATTTTGGAAAAAGATGCTGACGCAGGGAAACCTAACTGGAATGATACGCAGGACATCAGTACACATGAATCGCTGGACGGAACATTTTTGGGTCTGGAGAAAGATGACCTGGAAATTAATTTGTCTTATGCATTAGGAACGGATAATTCTCTTCGGACAATCACTGAGGTAATACAGAGAACGAATGATTCTGATATTCCTGAAGGAGAATTATTTGACACTTTGCAGGAACGTATGACCAAGAAGCTAGGTGAACCAGAAACTACAACGTTGGGCGTGCAGTGGAAGGATTCTGATGGTATCACATTTGAATTACTTTACTTTGGTGATGATATCATATTTTTGACTATTTCACCGGAATAAATTGAACAATCTGAGAGGATAGCAGCAGCGGTCGGGCTTGTGTATTTGCAGCCTGACCGTTTTTTATTGGTTTCACAAACCACCCATTTTGATGTATAATGAACGCAGACGATTATACCAGCGTTGCTGCAAGGAATCGTCATGGTATAATGAACGCAGTTATGAAAACAGAGGGGGATTTCATGAAAAATATCGCAAAGACTATTGCAATCATAGATGATGATGTGCCAATCGGAGACATGCTCTGTGAGGTGCTCGAAAAGGAAGGTTACAGCGTGTGCAGAGCTTATTCGGGCACAGAGGCTCTCTATTTGCTTGCGCAGAAAAGACCGGATTTAATCCTGCTGGATTTAATGTTACCGGGTCTTTGCGGCGAGGAAGTCCTGAAACATACTTCCGGGATACCGGTCATCGTAATCAGCGCGAAAGTAGATGTAGAGGATAAAGTCAATCTGCTGATGAGCGGCGCTGTAGATTATGTGAGCAAGCCATTTGCAGTGAAGGAACTTTTGGCGCGCATCGCGGTGCACCTCAGGACTGCGGTAACGCCTTCGGAGCTTCTTTCTTTTGGGGATTTAAGACTGGACGAACAGCGCCGGCTGGTGACCGTAGCCAATCAGGAGGTAAAACTTACGAAGACAGAGTTTGCGATTTTGAAGCTGCTGATGCAGCAGGCAGGCGGCGCGATTTCAAAGTCAGCCATTTTGGAGCGCATCAGTTTCGATACGCCGGACTGCACAGAGGCTTCGCTGAAAATCCATGTCAGCAATCTTCGCAAGAAACTGCGTGAGACTTCCGGCAGAGATTATATTGAAGCCGTATGGGGAATTGGATTTAAGTTGACAGAATAAACCTTGTAAAAGCTTTACGAAATCTTTACATTTTTCTTTACCGCTTTCTTTACCGTCTGCTTGTAAAATGATAGGCGTGAAGAAAAGGAGGTACATCATATATGGAATACGTTTTAACGACGGAGGGTCTGTCCAAAAGCTACAAGCAGTTTAAGGCGCTGGACGGACTTTCTATGCATGTGCCGAAGGGCTCTATTTATGGGTTTGTAGGAAGAAACGGCGCGGGAAAAACGACACTGATTCGGTTAATTTGTGGTTTGCAGGAGCCATCTGCGGGAAGCTTTGTCCTCTATGGGAGAAAAAACTGCGAGAAATCAATTGCAGCAAGCCGCAGCAGAATGGGTGCTGTGGTAGAAACGCCATCTATTTATGGCGAGCTTACGGCTGTCGATAATCTAAAAATGCAGTGCAGGGTGCTGGGGCTGCCGTCTTTTGACGGTATTGCGGAAATTTTGGCGTTGGTAGGACTTGGGCATACCGAAAGAAAGAAGGCGAAACATTTTTCTCTTGGTATGCGCCAGAGACTGGGGATTGCCATTGCCCTTGTAGGAAATCCTGATTTTCTGCTGCTAGACGAGCCGATTAACGGATTGGATCCGCAGGGGATTATTGAAATGCGGGAATTAATTTTGAAGCTGAATCGGGAGCATCAGATTACGGTACTGATTTCCAGCCATATTTTAGATGAACTTTCCAAGCTGGCGACCCATTATGGGTTCATTGACGGCGGCAGAATGATGAAAGAAATCAGTGCGAAGGAGCTTGAGGAGGTTTGCCGCAAATGTGTGCGCACGGAGGTTTCAGATACGAAACGTCTTGCAGTAGTCCTGGACCGCATGGGAATCGAGTATCACATTTTCTCAGAAAAACAGGCTGATATCTATGCGAAGGTCAACGTTTCAGAACTTGCGATGGAATTGGCAAAGGAAAATTGTCAAATCATTTCAATGGAAGAACGGGACGAAAGTCTGGAAAGCTACTTTGTCAGTCTGGTGGGAGGTGCAAGTCATGAATAATTTAATTTTGGCAAATTTGATGAGATTAAAAAAATCAAAAATCTTCTGGGGCATTGCGGCTTTTATGGCAATGTTGGGATTTTTTTTCGCTTTTATGAAGAAACAGGTCCGGGACAGTGGAATGGACGCTACCTTGGAAAGCGGGGCTTTTCAGTACGTGGCGCTTGTTGGAATAGTGATTGCCGTATTTTGTGCAATTTTTACAGGAACGGAATACGCTGACGGAACGCTTCGAAATAAGATTATTGCAGGACACCAGCGGTGGGAGATCTATCTGTCGACGTTTGTGGTATGCAGTCTTACCTCGATGTTTTTCTGCCTGATTCATATGGTCTGCTACCTTGGATTGGGCGCGGTGCTTTTGGGCGGCTTTGGCGAGGCAGTTTGGGCGATGGTGATTTTTGCCGGCTGCGCTCTGATGTTAAGCGTCTGCTTTTCCGCAATTTTTACGCTGGTTGTGCTTTTGTGCCACAACAAAGCAGCCTCTGCGGTAGCCTGCATTCTTTTGGCGCTGCTGCTGCTTTTTGCCGGTTCTTATATAAAGGGGTTGCTTGATGAACCGGAGGTTTACGGAGGCTATTACATGGATGAAACGGGAACGCTGCAAAATGCTGAGCCGGAACCGAACCCGAGATATATTTCCGGGACTACGCGGGATGTCTATACATTTTTATTGGATGCGACGCCGGGCGGACAGCAGATACAGGTATCCACGATGGAAAATGATAAACCATGGCTGCTGGCTGGCTACTCGTCGGTTATATCGGTTGCGGTCACGGCTTTGGGTATTGCGCTGTTCAGAAAAAAAGAACTGAAATAGAGGCTAAGATAAAGGACGTGTTTTATGGTATTTTTCTTATGGGGAATAATCGGTGTTTTAGGCTGCACTGTGGTAGTGCTTGGCTATAAGCTTTATGGAGTTAGAAGAGCGGCAGAGGAGATTCAGCGGGAATTCGCGCTGCGTCTTGAAATGGATACAAACACGTTGATTCATCTGTCACATCAAGATCCCGCAATGCGAAAGTTGGCGGCGGCAATCAACGACCAACTGCGCAGGCTGCGCAAACAACGTATGCATTTTTTGCAAGGGGATACGGAGCTAAAGGAGGCAGTCACGAATATTTCTCATGATCTTAGAACACCGCTTACGGCAATCTGCGGTTACCTGGAACTTTTAGAGGATATAGAAAAAGACGAGGTGGCGGAACGCTATCTGACACAGATTACCAGCAGGGTGGAAGTGATGAAGCAACTGACGGAAGAACTCTTTCGCTATTCGGTAGTTGCTTCGGTGAAAGAACTGTCGGAGGAAACGCTGGACTTGCGTAGGGTGCTGGAGGAAAGCCTACTTTCCTATTACGGCGCTATGCAGCAAAGAGGTATTATGCCGAAAATCAATATATGCACAGAGCCGGTTGAACGATATCTGGATAAAGCGGCGGTGAATCGAATTTTCGGTAATGTCATCAGCAATGCACTGAAATATAGTGATGGAGATTTTGAGGTAACCATGAGTGCAGGTGGTGTAATCATTTTTGCTAATACAGCAAGGGATTTAACATCACTGGATGTGGAGCGACTTTTTGATCGGTTCTATACAGTGGAGACAGGCAGAAACAGCAGCGGTCTGGGACTTTCTATTGCAAAGCTTTTAACGGAAAAAATGGATTGTACTATAGAGGCCGAATATGTGTGTGATAAGCTGCTTATTATTCTAAAATTTCCTTGCATGGGAGAAGACGGTAGGCTATAATATTTGGTATGAAAAATATTGTACGCTATTTTCTTTAACAATATATGGAGGAAAAAATATGGAAAAAATTGTACGTCCTGAGTCGATGGAAAGAATCACAACTGCCGCATTGGCAGAGGCTTTCATTTCCGAACAGGTGGAAGAAGTGAGAAAACAGGTTGGGGATAAGAAGGTACTGCTGGCGCTTTCCGGCGGGGTAGACTCCTCTGTCGTAGCGGCGCTTTTGATTAAGGCAATCGGAAGCCAATTGGTCTGCGTGCACGTAAATCACGGTCTTCTGCGCAAAGGCGAGCCAGAGCAGGTAGTAGAGGTGTTCAGAAACCAGATGAACGCGAATTTGATTTACGTAGATGCTGTGGATCGTTTTCTGGACAAGCTTGCCGGTGTGGATGAACCTGAGAGAAAGCGTAAGATTATCGGCGCGGAGTTTATCAGAGTATTCGAAGAGGAGGCTCGCAAGCAGTCCGGCATTGAATTCCTGGCACAGGGTACAATTTATCCGGATATTTTAGAAAGTGATGGCGTTAAGGCGCACCACAATGTTGGCGGTCTTCCGGAAGACCTGCAGTTTGAACTGGTTGAACCGGTGAAGCTTCTCTTTAAGGACGAGGTCAGAGTGGTAGGAAAAGCGCTGGGACTGCCTGACAACATGGTGTTCCGTCAGCCGTTTCCTGGTCCTGGACTTGGCGTTCGCTGTCTTGGCGCGATTACAAGAGATCGTCTTGAAGCGGTTCGCGAGTCTGACGCAATCGTTCGTGAAGAGTTTGCGAAAAATGGGCTTGAGGGCAAGGTATGGCAGTATTTTACCGCGGTGCCTGATTTTAAATCTGTAGGCGTAAAGGATGGCGCAAGAAGCTACGAATATCCAGTCATTATTCGTGCGGTCAACACTGTGGACGCGATGACTGCAACGATTGAAGACATCGACTGGCCGGTGCTTCACAAGATTACTGATAGAATTTTGGCTGAGGTTGAAGGGGTAAACCGAGTGTGCTATGATTTGACACCGAAGCCATGCGGCACCATTGAGTGGGAATAAATCATAAAAAATCCTACATTCCTTGAAATGAAAGGAAACGACAGGCTGGTGCTCCTTGGAGCGCCGGCCTGATTTATGCTTGTCGACGGGAGTGTTTGCTGTTATATGAAAGAAACAAATCGGTATTTGAAGGAGAGAATCACTGTGAAAGACATCAAAAAAATCTGCAAAATTGCATTGGTATAGGCAGAGCCTGTTTTGTTTGATAAAAAAGCATCTCTGGAAAAGACACTTCGATATATCGACGAAGCGGCATCCCAAAATCCAGACCTGATCGTTTTTCCTGAGCTTTTCATTCCTAGCTACCCGATTGGAATGAACTTTGGTTTTAGCATGGGCAAGCGAACTGAGGAAGGCCGAAAGGATTGGAAACGGTATTATGATGCTTCTGTTGTTGCCGGGGCTGAGGAATTCAGAGAACTTGCCGACAGAGCGAAGAAGACAGGCGCCTATATTAGTCTTGGCTTTTCTGAGCGGGATGCGGTCAACGGGACGCTTTATAACAGCAATGTCATTTTCGAGCCGGATGGGACCTATAAGGTGCATCGCAAGTTGAAACCGACCGGATCAGAACGGACTGTCTGGGGCGACGCAAACAAGGATTATTTTCCGGTGACAGAAACGTCGTGGGGTTCGATTGGCAGCCTGATTTGCTGGGAGAGCTATATGCCTCTTGCCAGGGTAGCACTTTATCAAAAAGGAATCACCATCTATATTTCGCCTAATACGAACGACAACCCGGAGTGGCAGGCTACGATTCAACATATCGCGATTGAGGGCAAATGTTACTTTATCAATGCGGATATGATTGTTAGACGTTCCTCCTATCCTTCTGACCTCAATGAGAAAAAGGCGGTTCTTCAGCTGCCGGAAATGGTCTGCAGTGGGGGCAGCTGTATCATTGATCCCTATGGGTATTATGTGACGGAGCCTGTTTGGGATGAGGAAACGATTATCTACGCGGAGCTTGATATGGATTTGCCTGCTGCGTGCAAGATGGAGCATGACGCGGTGGGACACTACGCAAGGCCGGATGTATTGAAGCTGCTTGTCAATGAGCAATAACTTCTGGTTTATCAGAAGCTTTCTATTAATAAATGTCTTGGAAAAAGGCGGGGAATGCGGTTGTATTTTCTGCCTTTTGTAATTCTATTTTGACACTAAGAAAATGAGCGACCCAAAATAACAGGTGAAATATTAATAAACCTGCGAATTTTTTTCCGTGAGTGCACAGAAAATACAGTCCCATATAAAATAGACGTTTTCGTGGTTCTATTGCCATTTTGGGAAAAAAGAAGTATGTCTAGTTATATAAATTATACTTATGAGATAGAAGAAAATGAAAGCACCTGAAGGAAAATATGTATGAACAGCCAGTGCCGGTGAAAAGGAACAGATTGTAATACCGAAACAGGCTTGTGATATTTTTGGAATTGAGCCGGGAGATACGCTCCTCCTGCTTTGCGATATTGAGTGTGGGATTGCGATACCTCCGAAAGGAGCATTTGCCGAATTGTTCGGTATAGCATATGGAGAAAAGGGCGGTGATTGAAGAAAATAGCCTTTTGTATCCCTGCACATGGTAAACTCAATCCCATGCTGCCAGTTGCAACAGAACTGGTGAAACATGGAGATGCGGTCAGGTTTTATTCGTTCAACGAATTTGAGTGCTGTAAATTTGCATTTTGAACCGTGTGATATCTAAAAGAAAACGACAGAGTATTTGAAGCTGAAAAGACAGCTGAAAGTGCTATTTTTCTTGCATTTTGGCAGGCGATGCCGTATAATGCATGGCGGAGGCGATAACTACTAAACCAGACGGGAGGAACCAATGACTGAACTATTAGCTCCGGCGGGAAACATGGAAGCGTTAAAGGCTGCGATTGCAAACGGCTGCGACGCAGTCTATTTGGGGATGCGGAAATTCGGCGCCCGCGCTTATTCGTCCAACTTTGATACGGAATTATTAAAAGAAGCGGTTGCTTATGCGCATCTCAGAAATGTAAAAATATATGTAACCATGAATACGATTGTATTTGAAGATGAGATTGACGACATGAAGAAGCAGCTTCAGCTGCTGAATGAGATTGGCGTAGATGGTGTCATCGTGCAGGATTTAGCGGTTTTTGACTATGCTGTCAACCATTTTGAGGATATGGAAGTACACTGCTCGACCCAGATGGGCATTGATGACCTTGAAGGCACTTTACTTTTCAAAGAATTGGGTGCTAAAAGAGTTGTTCTGTCGCGAGAAGTCGAAATTGAAAAGGTGAAAGAAATCAAACGGACTGCGAAGATACCTCTGGAAATCTTTGTCCACGGCGCTCTGTGTGTATCTTACTCAGGAAATTGTCTTATGTCCGGTCTCATCGGATATCGGAGTGGAAATCGGGGCAGATGTGTTGGATCCTGCCGCAAACCTTATGAACTAATTGACAGGACCACAGGCGAGTCTTTTGGAAAAAACTACCTGTTATCGACCAAGGACTTAAATACCATCGACTATATAGAGGAACTTAAGGAAATCGACTCTCTGAAAATCGAGGGGCGTATGAAAGAGCCTGCCTATGTGGCAAACGTCGTTTCAAAATACAGAGCCGCACTGGATGGCAAGGTGACAGTAAGTGACAAGGAAGATTTGAAAAAAACTTTCAATAGAACCTTTACAAAAGGGTATCTGTTTCACGAGGACCCGAAAGACTTGTCCAATATTCAAAGACCGAACAACTTCGGTTACGAGATTGGCAGAATTACAGGATTTTACAAAGGCATGTATGAAATCACCCTGGATAAGGTATTAAATCAGAACGATATCATCAGAATCGATGCTGGAGGCGAAGACGTTAATCTGTCCGTTGTAAAACTGTACGACAGAGAGGGAATGCTGATTAACAAAGCTGAAGATGTTTGCTATATCAAAATAAAAGAAAAGCTATCCATAGGAGACGTAATCTATAAGACGAAAGACTACCTGTTTTATAATGAGCTGGGAAACGGTTTACAAGACGAATTCAGACGATTTCCGCTACATATGAAAGTTTACGCTTATCCCGGTGCAAATCTGGTCATTGACGCAGAAGGGCTGGGATGCAGCTACTTGTATGAAAGCGGAGAAATTTTGGAAGAGGCGATGAATAATCCGACCACTAGAGAGCAAGTTGTGAAACAGCTTTCTAAACTGAAAGACACAGTCTTTTCCCTTGGTGATGTGGAATTTGAAGAGTACAACGCTTTTATTCCGGTGAAAATGCTCAACAGCGCCAGACGCACAATCGTCCAGGCCTTATACGACGCAAAGATTACAGGCAAAGCACGACGTACGAAAATTCCCGAGGCGAAAAAGAAAATCTCTTTCGCACAGAAGAATCCGTATCTTACTGTTTCCGTTACGACAAAAGCGCAGTATGACGCCTGCGTAAAGTGCGGCATAAAGGAAATCTATTTTGACAATGTTATTCGAAGAAATCAAATTACTTATGAAGAAAAAGAAGGGGAACTTTTGATCGGCGGATACGGCGGAATCTATTATTACAGAGACCGCAATCCATTTGTCACCGACTATTCTCTAAATGTAGTCAATGCAGATAGCTGCTACGAGCTTTTTCGACTGGGCGCAAAGCGAGTAACTTTGTCCTATGAGTTGAACAAAAAGCAGATTGGTGATCTAATTGACGCATACTATGCAAAAAATGATGGCTATCCAGCTTTGGAAATGGTGGTATACGGACGTGCACCGTTGATGTTCACAAAGTATTGTCCTATGAAAAAAATGAATCAGTGTGGTAACTGCAGAGCAAAGACCTACGAGATGAAAGATGAATACGGTACCTTTCCGATTCTTTCCCATGGTGACTGCACAACCACGATTTTGAACGGCAAGATACTGAATCTTCTAGATGAAATACCGTCCATTAGAGGTATTGAGGCTTTTAGACTGAACTTCACCATTGAATCAGAAGACGAGGTAGTCAAAGTAGTTAAAGCAGCGCAGCAAAAGCTGAACAGCGCAAATGCTACAGCTAACAAACCTCTTTTCAATCAGGAAACAGATACCAGGGGACACTTTAATAAAGAAATTATCTAGCAATAGTAGAAACGAGGATAAAAGAATGATTCGAGTAGAAAAACTATCTTACGGTTTTCCTGCAAAAGATTTATATCACGATATTTCGTTTTCTTTAGAAACAGGGCAGCACTGCGCTTTAATCGGAAGCAACGGAAGCGGCAAATCAACGTTAGTCGATATGCTGATACAACCTGACGAATATCTTTACGACGGAAAAATATACAGATCAGAAGATTACAGAATTGGATATGCTAGCCAGTTCAATGCAAAAGATAAATTACAGGATTGTACTGTTTTTGAATATCTCAGTGAAAGATTTTTAAAAATCCAGAAAGACATCGCTCAGATTTGCGAAGAAATGGCGACAGCGGAGGATATGGAGGCGGCACTGGAAAAATATCAGCAGCTTCTTGACATAAATGAAGCCATGGACGGGGACAATTATGAAAGCAATATCCGCAAACAGCTACACATAGCACATATGAGTGGCCTCGCAGAAACAAAGCTGTCTAAGATTAGCGGAGGCGAATACAAGGTTCTGCAGATTATCAGAGAAATGCTTCTTGCACCGGATCTGCTAATTTTGGATGAACCCGATGCATTCTTGGATTTTGCCAATCTGAGCAGTCTCTGTCAGTTAATCAACGAGTATAAAGGAACTTTGCTGGTGGTGACTCACAGCAGATATCTGCTCAATCACTGTTTTAACAAAATCCTGCATTTGGAGAATGCAGATTTGCAGGAATTTGACGGCAATTACACGGAATACCGCTGCTCTATTTTTAGAGAAAAGTTGAAACTGAGGATGCAAAACGCAGCGGAGCAGGAGGAAATTGAACGTACAGAACAGATGGTTCAAATCCTTCGCAAAAGAGCAACGGATATGGTGAATCCGGTCATCGGAAGGTCTGTCAATGCAAAACAGTCACAACTTGATCGTCTGCGCGCAAGGCAGATTAAGGCTCCCTTTATTGAAATTCGCGAGCCGGAAATCGTGCTGCCGGAGGTTTCGGCTGCTGAGTCTGGAACTGAAACAAAGAAAACTGTACTTCACGTTGCAGATTATGAGGCAGCGTTTGATGAAGACTTGCTGCAGAATGTGAATTTTCAACTGTTTGCAGGGGAAAAGGTGACGATTGTTGGCGCAAACGGCACAGGTAAGACTACTTTAATCCGTGACATTTTGGAAAATGATAATCCTTCCATTTATATAGACGAGAACACAAAGTATGCGTATCTGTCACAGCTACAAGGAGTATTACACGATGAAAACAAGACTGTATATCAGGTTCTGCAGAATTATGGCTTTGAGACAAAGGAAAGGGCGCGTGGATACCTTGCAAAGTTTTGCCTGGAAGAAGCGCTGCTGGATCAAAGAGTAGGGCAGCTTTCTGGAGGTGAACAGAATTTGCTTCAGATTGCCCTCATCACAAATTCAAACGCAGAGCTTTTAATTCTCGACGAACCGACCAGTCATCTGGATATTTACGCGCAGATGGCCTTGGAAAAAGCGATTTCCGAATACAGAGGAGCGGTGCTCATGGTCAGTCATGACTTTTATTTAGCAGCAGGATGTGCGGATTATGTGCTTTTAGTAGAAGATAATACTGTCAGACGCATACGAACGAAGAATTTTCGTAAAATGGTGTATGATAAGTATTTTGACCGAAATTACCTGGAAACAGATAAACGGAAGCAGGAGCTGGAAGCAACCATCGCTGCAGCCTTTAAGCGTGACGACTTTGCCGCAGTGGAGAAACTGTGCGGAGAATTGGAAGAAGTGAGCGCTGAAGGATTCAGAAAAAAAGAACAATAGAAAAAAGGGAAAAAGGTACTTGACGGGAGGGGAAAAGGGTGATATA